>NZ_LZKQ01000097.1 GCF_001668675.1 Mycobacterium asiaticum
CGCGCGCCCCCCGCGCCGCCCCCCGCCCCCGGGCCCCGCCCCCCCCCCCCCCCGCCGGGGGGGGGGGGGGGGGGTTCCCCCTCTTCTCGCGGGGGGACCGTCACCCGACCTTGTAGGTCGCGAGGGCCTTGGCGAGCAACTGTCCGTCCGGGTCAACGATGTCGGCCTCACAATTGACCAGCGACCGACCGCGGCGCAGGGCCCGGCCCACCCCGATCACATCGGTGGCCCGCGCGGGTGCCAAGAAGTCCAGCGTCAACGACACCGTCACGCCGCGTAACGACGGCGGGGCCTCGCGGCCGGACCAGGCGGCCGCCATCACCGCGAGATCGGCGAGGGTGGCGATCGCCCCGCCGTGCACCATGTCTCCCATGGTGGTATTCGTCGGATCCCACGGCAGGCGCAGCCGGACCTCGTCTTCGCCGAGATACTCCGCGACGATCCCCAACTTGGTGACGAAAGGCGACTGAGGCAGAAACGCCGCGATGACGTCGCGCCCGCTTGGATTGGTCATCGGTCCATCTTGCGCACGCCTGCCCAGCAGCGGAAGGGTCACCTTCTGAGCGCGAGCAGACGTAAAAGCACCCGACACGCCCAGCGCGCGGGTGCTTTTACGTCTGCTCGCGCAACCGCATTGACACCCCCGGTTCCGGCTGGTTTTATATCCGCAATAACCATAAATATGGTCAACTCAACCAACATTACCGAGAAATGATGCCGATGGGTGCTGATCTCAAAGCCGGCCCGGCGGCCGGCCAGTACGAACTGAGCCATTTGCGCTCGCTGGAGGCCGAGGCGATCCACATCATCCGGGAAGTGGCCGCCGAGTTCGAGCGGCCGGTGCTGCTGTTCTCCGGCGGCAAGGACTCGATCGTCATGCTGCACCTGGCGCTCAAGGCCTTTCGTCCCGGAAGGCTGCCGTTCCCGGTGATGCACGTCGACACCGGTCACAACTTCGACGAGGTGCTGGCCACGCGCGACGAACTGGTCGCCGAGGCAGGCGTGCGGCTGGTGGTGGCATCGGTGCAGGACGACATCGACGCCGGACGGGTGGTCGAGACGATCCCATCCCGTAATCCGCTGCAGACCGTGACGCTGTTGCGCGCCATCGGCGAGCACAGGTTCGATGCGGCGTTCGGCGGTGCCCGGCGCGACGAGGAGAAGGCGCGGGCCAAGGAGCGGGTGTTCAGCTTCCGCGACGAGTTCGGCCAGTGGGACCCCAAGGCGCAACGGCCCGAACTGTGGAACCTCTACAACGGCCGCCATCACAAGGGCGAGCACATCCGGGTGTTCCCGCTGTCCAACTGGACCGAGTTCGATATCTGGTCCTACATCGGCGCCGAGAAGGTCAGGCTGCCGTCGATCTATTTTGCTCACCGGCGCAAGGTCTTTCGCCGCGACGGAATGTTGCTGGCGGTGCACCGCTACCTGCAGCCGCGAGCCGACGAGCCGGTGTTCGAGGCCTCGGTACGGTTCCGCACGGTCGGCGATGTGACCTGCACCGGTTGCGTGGAATCCGAAGCGGCCACGGTGTCGGAGGTGATCGCCGAGACCGCCGTGTCCCGGTTGACCGAGCGTGGCGCCACCCGCGCGGACGACCGGATCTCCGAGGCCGGCATGGAAGACCGGAAACGGCAGGGGTACTTCTGATGGCTGGACCTTCTACGTTGTTACGGCTCGCTACGGCCGGGTCCGTCGACGACGGCAAATCCACCCTCATCGGACGGCTGCTCTACGACTCCAAGGCCGTAATGGAGGACCAGTGGGCATCGGTGGAGAAGACGTCGCGCGAACGCGGTCACGACTACACCGACCTCGCGCTGGTCACCGACGGCCTGCGCGCCGAACGCGAGCAGGGCATCACCATCGATGTCGCCTACCGCTATTTCGCCACGCCCAAGCGCAAATTCATCATCGCCGACACCCCCGGCCACATCCAGTACACCCGCAACATGGTGACCGGGGCCTCGACCGCGCAGCTGGTGATCGTGCTTGTGGACGCACGCCACGGCCTGCTGGAGCAGTCCCGCCGGCACGCGTTCCTGGCCTCGCTGCTGGGCATTCAGCACATCGTGCTGGCCGTCAACAAGATGGACCTGATCGATTGGGACCAAGAGAAATTCGAGGCGATCCGCGATGAGTTCCACGCGTTCGCCGCCCGACTGGATGTGCAGGATGTGGCCACCATCCCGATGTCGGCGCTGCATGGTGACAACGTGGTGACCAAGTCGGACAAGACGCCCTGGTACGAGGGGCCGGCGCTGCTGTCCCACCTGGAAGAGGTGTTCATCGCCGGCGACCGCAACCTGGTCGACGTGCGATTCCCGGTCCAGTACGTGATCCGCCCGCACACCCGTGAACACCAGGACCACCGCAGTTACGCCGGCACCGTCGCCAGCGGCGTGATGCGCCCCGGTGACGAGGTGGTGGTGCTGCCGATCGGCAAGACCACCCGGATCACCACCATCGACGGACCGACCGGGCCGGTGGCCGAAGCGTTTCCGCCGATGGCGGTTTCGCTGAGCCTGGACGACGACATCGACATCTCGCGCGGCGACATGATCGCGCGGACCAACAATCAACCGCGGGTGACCCAGCATTTCGATGCCACGGTGTGCTGGATGTCGGACGCGTCAGCGCTCGAGCCCGGCCGCGACTATGTCATCAAGCACACCACGCGCACCACACGGGCCAGGGTGACGGGACTGGATTACCGGCTCGACGTCAACACGCTGCACCGCGACAAGACGGCAACGGCGTTGAAGCTCAATGAACTTGGCCGCATCACGCTGCGCACCCAGGTGCCGCTGCTGCTCGACGAGTACTCCCGCAATGCCAGCACCGGCTCGTTCATTCTCATCGACCCGGACACCAACGGCACGGTGGCCGCGGGAATGGTGCTGCGAGATGTGGTGGCCCAGAAGGCAAGTCCCAATACCGTCCGACACAAGTCGCTGGTCACCGCCGCCGACCGGGCCATCAAGGGCAGGACGGTGTGGCTCACCGGGCTATCGGGAGCGGGCAAGTCTTCGGTGGCCATGCTGGTGGAGCAGAAGCTGCTCGAAAAGGGCATTCCCGCTTACGTTCTCGACGGGGACAATCTGCGGCACGGTCTCAACGCCGACCTGGGCTTCTCCATGGCCGACCGGGCGGAGAACCTGCGCCGCCTGGCGCACGTCGCGACGCTGTTGGCCGATTCGGGTCAGGTCGTGCTGGTGCCTGCCATCAGCCCGCTGGCCGAGCACCGGGAGTTGGCGCGAAAGGTCCACGACGACGCCGGATTCGAGTTCTTCGAGGTGTTCTGCGATACCCCGCTGGTCGAGTGTGAGCGGCGCGATCCGAAGGGTCTGTACGCCAAGGCGCGGGCCGGGGAGATCACGCATTTCACCGGGATCGACAGCCCATACCAGCGGCCGAAGAACCCCGATCTGCGGCTCACCGCCGACCGGACGCTCGAGGAGCAGGCGCAGAGCGTGATCGACATGCTCGAGGTGCGCGCCTAGCGGGCTGGCAGAATCGGTCAGCATGCGGATGTCGGCCAAAGCGGAATACGCTGTGCGCGCGATGGTCCAGCTTGCGACGGTGCCCAGCGGCGCCCTGGTCAAGACCGACGACCTGGCACAGGCCCAGGGGATTCCGCCGCAATTCCTCGTCGACATCCTGACCAACCTTCGTACCGATCGGCTGGTCCGCAGCCATCGCGGCCGCGAAGGCGGGTACGAGCTGGCGCGTCCGGGCACCGAGATCAGCATCGCCGACGTGCTGCGCTGCATCGACGGTCCGCTGGCCAGCGTCCGCGATATCGGGCTCGGCGACCTGCCCTATTCCGGGCCCACCGTCGCGCTCACCGATGTGTGGCGGGCGCTGCGCGCCAGCATGCGATCAGTCCTGGAGGAGACCACGATCGCCGATGTCGCCGCCAACAGTCTGCCCGAACACGTCGCGCGGATGGCCGACGATTATCGGGACCAGGAAAGCAAGCGGCACGGGTCGACGCGCTAGCTCCCGGAGCCGTAGGGCCGGGTGAGGATCTCCATGGCGTGCCCGGCAGGGTCCCGGAAGTACACGCCCCGGCCGCCGTCCCGGGTGTTGATCTGGCCGGGACGGCTGGCCCCGGGGTCGGCCCAGTGCGGCAGGCCGCGTGCGCTGATCTTGCCGTAGATCGCGTCGAACTCGTCTTCGGACACCAGGAACGCGTAGTGCTGCGGCCGGATCTCGTCGGACTCGGCGACGTCGGCGTAGTCCAGCGATGCCCCGTGGTCGAGCGTGACGACCATGAACGGACCGAAGGACGTGGGGGCAGGCAGATCGAACAATTCGGTGAGGAATTCCGCGGATTCCCGTTTGTCGCGGGCCGCGACGATGGTGTGGTTGAAAGCGATGGACATGGTGCTTACCAGTCTGCTACTTCGGAGCCGTCAGCTCCAACGCGATGTTGTCCGGGTCGCGGAACTCCAGAATGTAGGACGGACCGATGTCCTTGATCGGCCCGTGGGCGATGCCCAATTCATCGAGATGAGTTGCCGCAGCGTCTAATTCGTCCTTGCTGGCCACGCGGAACGCGAGGTGGTCCAGGCCGACGCGGTTCTCGTCGAAGCGGTCGGTGGCCACCGGACGCAGGCCCAGCAGACCACCGCCCATGTCGTAGATAACCCCGCCGAACAGAAACCCCAGCCGGTTGCGCAGCTTCTCGTCGGCGTTCTCGGGGATCTCGATCAGGACCGGCCAGTCGAAGACGCTCTCGTAGAACTGACGGGATCGCTCGATGTCGGTGACGGTCAGCCGTACGTGCGCGAACGACGTGCTCGTGAGGGCCATTCGGCCATGCTGCCAGAATCGTGCCTGTGCAGATAGGTATGACCATGCCCGTGATGGAGCCCGACCTCGACGCGACGCTGCTCCAGACGTGGGCGGAGGCGATCGACACGGGTCCGTTCTCGTCGCTGTGCTGGGGCGAACGCATTGCCTTCGACAACCCGGACAGCCTGACGCTGCTCGGCGCGCTGTCGGCGTGGACCGACCGCGTGCGGCTGGTGACGACGGTGATCGTGCCGCAGCTGCACGATCCGGTCATGCTGGCCAAGGCGCTGGCCACCGGTGACCTGCTCAGCGGCGGCCGGCTGACGGTCGGCATCGGGGTGGGCGGCAGGCACGAGGACTACAACGCCGTCGGCGCCGACCCCAAGACACAGACCATGCGCGCCATGGCCGAGCGCGTCGCAGTGATGAAACGGGTCTGGGCCGGCGAGAAGACCACCGATTCGGTGCGCCCGGTGGGACCGCCGCCGGTCCAGGCCGGCGGGCCGCAGCTGCTCGTCGGCACCATCGGGCCCAAAACCGTACGCAGCGCTGCCAGCTGGGCCGACGGCATGGCGGGAACCACACTGAACTTGGACGTCGCCCAGCAGAACGAACTGTTCGACGTGGCCCGCGCGGCCTGGAAAGAGGCGGGCAAGCCAAAACCCCACCTGGCCACGTCCTTCTGGTTCGCGTTCGGTGCGCCCGATGAAGCCCGCGACCAGGTCCACCGGCATCTGCGCCGGTACATGAACTGGATCCCCGCCGAATACGTCGACGCGATGGCCCCGACCACGGGGTGGGCGGGCAGCGAGGACGAGCTGCTGGCGGTGCTGCGCAAGTTCGCCGACATCGGCACCGACGAAGTGCACCTGATCCCCACCAGCTCCGACATCGGGCAGCTCCGGCGCGCCGCCGACGTCGCCGCTGCCCTCTGAGTCAGCCGGCCGCCGGGTCGGCGTTCGCCGACTGTCCCAACGCCTCGCCCTTGCCAATACTGGTCGGGTGCCCTTCATCGAAACGGTCAACTCCCGCGAGGTCTACCGCAACCCGTGGATGGTGTTGCGCGAAGACGAAATCCGCCGTCCCGACGGCACCCCCGGCATCTATGCGGTGGTGGACAAGCCGAGCTATGCGCTGGTGATTCCCTACGACGGGGACCGGTTCCGGTTGGTCGAGCAGTTCCGGTATCCCGTCGGTGCGCGCCGGTGGGAGTTTCCGCAGGGCACCGCACCGGATCTGGCGACCCAGGAGCCCGTCGCGCTCGCCGAGCGCGAATTGCGCGAGGAGACCGGTCTGCGCGCGACCTCGTTCGAGGCCCTGGGGCTGCTGGACGTCGCACCGGGGATGAGCAGCCAGCGTGGCTGGGCGTTCCTGGCCACCGGGATCTCGGAGGGACGCGTCGAGCGGGAGCACGAGGAGCAGGACATGCGCAGCGCCTGGTTCCCCCGCGCGGAGGTCGAACAGATGATGCGGGACGGCGTGATCGCCGACGCGCAGTCGATCGCCGCGTACGGGCTGTTCCTGCTGCGTGGGCGGTAAATCCCGCCTCCAAGGATTCTTCAAGAATGCGCCAAGGCCCCTGCCGGAAAGTCATCTGCAACAGCCCGAGATGACGACCGACGAGGGGGATCGAGATGTCAGTCGAGTCAGTGCACGTGCACAACGTCTACCCGCACACCGACAGCCGCTACGAGAATGTGGAAGCGACCGTCACGTTCGCCGTGGACCCCGAAGCGCTGGCCAACGAGCGCATCGTCGACCTCAAGCTCGCGCCGCGCGACGACGACGGCCTCGTCCGTTACACCGCCGACCTGCGCCTGCTCCGTCCGGTGAGCGGCGGCAACGGCAAGCTGCTGTTCGTCGTGCCCAACCGCGGCGTCCCCACCAACGCGCCCTGGCTGAAGGGCGGCTTCCTGCTGAACCGCGGCTGGACCATCGCCTCGTGCGGCTGGCAGTGGGACGTCCAGCGCGGTCCGGCCATCCTGGGGCTGACGGCGCCCCAGGCCGACGTGGCCCCCGGCTTCATGCGGCTGGAGTGGCGCTCGGACGTCGTCCGGGAAGACCACGCCCTGAGCTTCTCGGCGCCCGAGGTCGAGTCAATCCCCGGTGCCGACGTGCTGTTCAAGTTCACCGACTACCCCACGATCGACGTCGACGACCCGGAGGCGGTGCTGACCGTGCGCACGGCCCCCAATGCCGAGCCGGTGGTCGTCCCTCGCGAGACCTGGCGCTTCACCGACGAGACGCACGTCTCGGTGGACGGCGGATTCCAGCCGTTCCACTGGTACGAGCTGGTGTACCGCACCGCGCTGGCCCCGGTCGCCGGCTGCGGCCTGCTGGCCATCCGCGATATCGTTTCGCACCTTCGCGCCGACGGCATCGACCACACCTTCGCCTACGGCGTCTCCCAGGCCGGGCGGTTGCTGCGCCAGTTCCTGTCCGACGGGCTCAACGTCGACGAGGCCGGGATGCAGGTCTTCGACGGTGTGTTCAGCGACTTCGCCAGCGCCAACCGGGGCGAGTTCAACCAGCGGTACGCCCAGCCCTCGACCCCCGGCGGCCACGGCGCCGCGGGCCCGATCGGCAACGATGACCTGCTCGCGCTGCAGCGCCAGCTCGGCGGCGTCCCGAAGACGATCTTCACCAACAGCGCCACCGAGTACTGGCAGGGCGACGGCGCGCTGGTGCACGTCGACCCGCACACCGGCGCCGACCTGCCCGAGGACGACGACGTCCGCACCTACCTGCTGGCCGGCACCGACCACTTCGGCAGCAGCAAGATCAAGGACGCGCTGCCCGCCGCCAACCCGGTGCACCACCTCGACGTCACTCCGGTCACCCGGGCGCTGCTCGTCGCGCTCGACGACTGGGTGTCGGACGGCATCGAGCCGCCGGCCAGCCGGGTCCCGCGGACCAGCAACGGCACCGCCGTGGCCCGCAAGGACGTGTTGTCCCGCTTCGGCTACGCGAACACCCCGGCCCCGGCCTGGCTGCCCTCGGCGAGCGAGACCGACCTGGTGTCGGCCGTCGACGCGGACGGCAACGAGGTGGCCGGCATCCGGTTGCCCGCGGTCGCCGCACCGCTGGCCACCTACACCGGCTGGAACGCCAGGCGCTACGTCGAGGACCTGCCGGAGGTGCTGTACGAGCGGATCGGCAGCAAGCTGCCCTTCCCTCCCGGACGGCCGTCGGTCTCCGAGCGGTACCCGACCAGCGGTGACTACGCCACCGCGGTCCGCACGGCTGCCGAAGGGCTTGTCGCGCAGCGTTTCCTGCTCACCGACGAGATCGACTCGGTCGTCAAGAAGGCCGTCGCCGAATACCCGGCCTGAGTAAAGCGGGATCGTGTCCCGTCCGGTATCTGGTCGCGTCATCCGTCCAGCAGCATTGGCACGATGCGCCGGGGTTTCGCAATGCTTGCCGCCATGGCGGTGCTGGCTGTGCCGGCGCACCCCGCCGGCGCGGCGACACCGTCCTGGAACGGCAAGTATTCACTGGTGAGGTACGCCGCGCAGAAGACGGGCACCAGCGTCGCGGCCACCCAGTCCGAAGCCACCTTCAGCGCCGACTACGTCTTTTCGACGGTGTGCTCGGCCTCGTCGTGCGTCGCCACCGCCAACAACGGGCCCACGCCCAAGAATCCGACGATCGTCGTGCCGTCGCACTACACCTGGGACGGCACCCGGTGGGTCGAGCGCTTCGACTTCCAGTGGGACTGTTACCTGGGCGAAGGGGTTGCCAAGGCGTGGGCCCCGGCGAAGTCGTGGGCGTTCTACACCCCGCAGCCCGACGGGTCGCTGCGCGGCACCTGGCACACCGACATCTACGGCGGCCCCTGCCAGGGCAGCGTCGAGATGCCGGTGGCGGCATTTCGCGCCGGCGCTGGCACCTGAGCGGGGCGCAACCGCAACCCGGGAACGCCAAAACCGGGCCCAAGCCACCCGTTCGGGGTGCTTGAGCCCGGTGGCTCAGTTGGGGTACGTCAGGTGGTGGTGACGTACTGCGGGCAGTAGGCGCTCGCCGCGTCGACGGCGAATGTCTTTGCGCCGCTGGGGCTCAGGCCGGTCCGCTCGGCCACGCCGCTGTAGACCTGAGCTGAGGACTGACCCGCATCGAGAGCGGCGCAGACGGCGTGGGCCTCGCTGATCGCGCGCGCGTTGCTGGGCGGAGTGATCCCGTCGGCCTTGATCTGGGCGATGAACGCGTCGTCGACGGTACCGGCGCCCGCGGTGCCGGCGAGGCCGAGGGCCGCGAACCCGAGGGCAGCGGCGGTCACGGCGGTGCCGGCCAGTGAGGTGGTGAAGCGGTGAATGAGCATTGTTGTCTCCGTGTGGTGATTGGTGGTGATTAGTGGTGGTGGACGCTGGTTGCGCAATCGAAGTTTCGGGCCGGAGACTTTAGGAATCCTTGATGGATTCTTGATGCCGGTTCGCAAAGAATGAGCCCCATGCTCGAAGTCATCGACAAAGGCCGCTGCACCGAGAAACACCCTGATCCGCTGTTGTTCGTGCACGGCGCCTGGCATGCGGCATGGTGCTGGGGCGAGCATTTTCTCGACTTCTTTGCGGCCAGGGGTTACCGGGCCGTGGCCATGAGCCTGCGCGGGCATGGCGGCAGTCCTGGCCGAAATCGATTGCGCTGGACGCGAATCAGGGACTATGTGGACGACGTCGCGGAGGTCGCGGCGCAGCTGCCGACGGAACCGGTACTGGTGGCGCACTCCATGGGCGGGTTTACGGCTCAGCATTACCTACAGCGGCACCGCGCCCCGGCGGCCATCCTCGTCACGCCGATTCAGCCCGCCGGCGTGCTGCGGTTGACCACGAGCATTGCCCGCCGTCACCCCCGCGACTTCGCCAGATGCAACACCGAACTCCGCCTGGAGCCACTGGTGCGGACGCCGACCCTGGCGCGCGACCTGTTCTTCTCCGCGACAATGCCTGCGGCGCAGGTGGACTCATACCAGCAGCGGCTGCAGGACGAGTCTTACCGAGCCTTTCTCGACATGCTCGCGCTGGACCTGGTGCGGACCAAGCGGGTCAATCGCGTCCCGATGCTGGTGCTGGGCGCCGAACTGGACACCATCGTCACCGAACGCGAGATCTACCGCACCGCAACGATATACGGCGCCGAGGCAAAGGTGTTCCCGGGCATGGCCCACGACCTGATGCTGGAGGCGGGGTGGCAGGCCGTGGCTGAGACGATCGACGACTGGCTCAGCGGTAACGGTTAGGCCGCCACCAGCGTCGACATCAGCGGCCGCAGCGTCTCGAACAAGCTCTTGCGGTCGCGCAGGTAGAAGTGACCACCGCGCAGCATCTGCACCGAGAAGTCGGCCTTGGTCCGCGAACGCCACTGCTGCAGGTCGGCTTCGCTGACGATCGGGTCTTCGCTGCCACCGAAAACGTGGATGGGGCAGGGCAACTCGCCGTTGCCGGCTTCCTCGTCGGTCATCAGCAGTTCCAGGTCGTGGCGGGTGATCGTGACGGCCTGTTCGCGCAGCGTGGGCCAGCGGGTCAATCCGGCCGGCATCAAACCCATTTCGGACAGGAAGGCCGCGAGTTGGTTGTCGTCGAGTTCCTTGACCACATGCAGCGGCGGCTGGAGATGCGGCGGGGCATAGGCGGAGACGAACACCGCCCGCGGGAGCTCGGCGCCGGCGGCGGCGCGGACGCACGCCAGCCGGTAGGCCAGCAAGGCGCCGAAGCTGTGTCCGAAGAACATGTGCGGTTCGTCCAGCAGGGGACCCAACTGGTCATTGACCTCATCCACGAGGTTACGCAGCGTGGCGAACCGCGAACGGTTGGGGATCTCGACGGGGACTACCTCGATGGCCGGGTCCAGCGCCTTGCGCCAGGCGTTGAACGCCAACCCGCCACCCCCGGCGTGGTGAAAGCAGAACAACCGCATGATGACCGCCCCTTCGTTCGATCGGCTGGTGAAATCACCATCCCGCGAGGCGCTCAACGGATTCTTGGCGGATTCTTGGAGGAATCTTGCAGCTCGGGACCCGGCCCGGACAAGGATGATGGCAACCGTGACGGTGAAGAAGATCCACGACGCCCTGCGCATCGGCCCGTTCGAGCGCACGTTCGAAGCCGAACTCGCGGCACGCTACGAGATCCCCCGGTTGCCCGGTGGTGCGCAGCGTGCCGACTTCCTGGCCCAGCACGCGGCTGACATCCGGGTGATTGTGACCTCCGGCGGCCCCGGCGCGGACGCCGACACCATTGCGGCGCTGCCCAACCTGGAGGCCATCGTGAACAACGGCGCCGGGGTGGACAACATCGACCTCGACGCTGCGCAGCGCCGGGGCATCGGTGTCAGCAACACTCCCGACGTGTTGACCGACACCGTCGCCGACACCGCGGTCGGTCTGATCCTGATGACCCTGCGCCGGTTCGGCGCCGCCGACCGCTATGTGCGGGCCGGCCGATGGGCCAGCGAGGGCCCGATGCCCTACGCGCGGGACGTCACCGGCCTGCGGGTCGGCGTCCTGGGCCTGGGCCGCATCGGGACGGCGATCGCCACACGACTCCTTGGATTCGACTGCGCGATCGCGTACCACAACCGGCACCGGGTGGACGGATCGCCATACCGGTACGTGGCATCGCCGGTCGAGTTGGCCGCGTCGGTCGATGTGCTGGTCGTCGCCACCACGGGTGACAGCCAGGCCCGCAACCTCGTCGACCGCGCCGTCCTGCAGGCGTTGGGGCCCGACGGCTATCTGGTCAACATCGCCCGCGGCAGCGTCGTCGATCAGGACGCCTTGGTCGAGTTGCTCGTCGGCGGCGGCCTGGGCGGGGCCGGGCTGGACGTGTTCGCCCAAGAGCCGCATGTACCCGAGGAACTGTTCGGGCTGGACAACGTGGTGCTGCTCCCGCACGTGGGCAGCGCCACCGCACGGACCCGCCGGGCGATGGCGCTGCTCGCCATCCGCAACCTGGACAGCTACCTCAGTACCGGCGAGCTGGTCACGCCCGTGCTGGCCATACGTCGCTGATCACTGCGGCGGGAGCCGTCTCTGCAATTCGGCGGTGATGTCGAGTTGGCGTTGCACCGCTGCGAGGTCCGCCTCCAGCGCGCTCGTGTCGGGCTTCGTCGCGGCGGTGGCATACCGCGCGACCGCCGCCTCGATGCACTGGACCGTCACGGTGATGGTCTTCAGTAGTTCGCCTTTGTGCACGCTGGAGAGTTGCGCTACGGCGACGAGATGGTCATCGAGATCGAGCGCGGTCTGTTCGAGATCGGCGCGCAGCACGATGGTAGTGCCGTTGTCGAGGGAGTCCGCCGCGCGCAGCGCGCCCATCGCATCCCGCAACCGGCGGTGCAGCCGGGCTTCCGGCTCGTGCGAGACGGCCCACGACTGCGGCGCGCGGGTGGGCCGGCCCGGCATGACCTGATTGTCCCGATTGAGCGCCCGCTTCTGGGAGCGCCCGACCATCGCCACGATGGCGACCGTCAAGCCCAGGATGACGACGAGGGCGAGGATCACCACGGCGGCGATTTCCATCGGCTACTTCCTGTGGATGTTGCGGGACGGCGACCTACTCGAATGATGCCCGTGCGAGTGCAGATAACTCCAGATCGCGATCGCCAGGATCACGATCAGGATCGCGCAGATGACCGCGATCGCGACCTTGACCTTGCTCCATGGCCGGTCGCCGGCCACTTCACCGGTGAGGCCGTTGATGCACACCTGAAACGGCCGGCCGCTGTAGAGCACGGTCAGCAGCCAGATCGGCAGCAGAATGTGCTTGAAGCCCAGGTAATTCCAGGTGGTGCGAAGCCGGTGGACCCGCTGACGGTCACCGCCGATGTCCGACCGTACGGTCCGTTCGACGGCCTTCTCCATCTCTTGCTTGGCTTCGGGCAGCGCCTGCTCGGCGTCCTTGTCGTAGGTGCGGCAGAGGTGGCCGGCGACGAATTCTGGTGAGAACGCCCTGGCCTGCTCGACCGGCCACGGCTCGAGCGACTTGATGCGTTTGC
>NZ_LZKQ01000098.1 GCF_001668675.1 Mycobacterium asiaticum
TGCTGCTCGTAGTTGTTCGCGTCGCGGATGAGTCCGTCACGCACGCCGTGCAGCATGTTGACAATGTTGCGGAAGGCTTGATTCATCTGGCTCATGGTGTCCAGCGAGGTCGCCTGGGCCATACCGCTCCAGCCCGCACCGGCGATGTTCTGCGAGGACGCCCACATCCGACGGGCCTCGTCCTCAACGGTCTGGGCGTGGGTCTCGAAGCGTCCCGCCATGTCCCGCATCGCGTGCGGATCGGTCATGAAGCGTGTTGCCATGTTGCGTCTCCTATCTCGTCGTTATCAGTTGGTTTAGTCAAAAGCGTTAGACCACAACCTGCTTGGGCATGATGGTCGGCTTGAAGCCGTACCGCGGCCCGGCGTATGCGCCCGCACCCTTGGCGGCCGCTGCCATGCCCGGCATGCCGGCCATCATTCCCGGCGCCGCGCCTTCGGCCGCGACGGTCCAGCCGCTGCCCGCCAGCGCGGTGCCCGCTGCTGCCTCCGCGGCCGGGGCGGCGCTGGCCCAGCTGGCCGGCACCGACAGGCTTCCGACCAGTGATGCCTCGCCCAGAGCTGCGGCTGCGCCCACCGATTCGACCTCGCCGGCCAGGCCCGCGGCAGCCGCGGCCGCGGGAGCTGCCGCCACCTCAGCGGCCGCCGCGGCGATGTTGCCGTCGATGGTGTGCGCCGCGAAGATCGCGTTCGGGATGGCCGCGAAGACGAACCATGCCGCCGTAACACCGACCTGCTGAATGGCGTTGAAAATGAACGGTGTGCCCAGGAGGCCGTCCAGCGAGGTGAGCAGTTCCTGCACCGGCACCGGCAACGCGTTGAACAGGCCGGTGCCGATCGACGACGTGCCGAGGGCGAGGTTTTCCAACTCGGTCTGCAGGCCGGTGACGATGTCCCCCAGCGACGCGGCGGTGGGACCCTCCGCGGCGGCAGCGGCGACGGCGGCACCCTGAATCCCCGCGGCCCCCGGGTTGGTGGTCTCGGCGGCCGGCGTCAGCGGCTCGAGGACCGCGGCGACGGCGGCGCTTGCCTGGTAGGTGGTCATCGCGATGACGTCCTGGACCCACATCTCCATGTACTGCGCCTCGGTCGCCATGATCGCGGGAGTGTTGATGCCCAGGAAGTTGGTGGCGACGAGCGCGGCCAACAGCGCCCGGTTGGCGGCGATCACCGGCGGCGGCACCGTCGCAGTGAAGGCGGCCTCATATGCCGCGGCCGAAGCCGACGCCTGCATGGCGGCCTGCTCGGCTGCTGCCGAGGTCTGCGTCAGCCAGGCCACGTAGGGCTGGGCCGCCGCGGCCGCCGACGCGGAACCGGCGCCGGTCCACTGCTCGGTGGTCAGGGAGGTGATGATCGACTCGTACTGGGTCGCGGTGGTGCTGAGCTCGGCGGCCAGGTTGCTCCACGCGGCCGCGGCGGCCATGAGCGGCCCCGCGCCCGCGCCGGAGTACATGAGTCCGGAGTTGATCTCGGGTGGGAAAGCTGCAAAAGACATTTTGTATCCGTTCCTTTGGCTTTATCTGGCTAAGTGGTCTTCGATGGCTGGCTGGTTGCTGCGGGCGCCTAGACGCTCACCGGCTTCGGCATGACGATCGGCTTCACGCCGTAGCGCGGCGCTCCGAAGCCGGCGCTGTTGCGCGCGGCCGACGCCACACCGGGCATGCCGGGGTAGAACCCGCCGGTGGTGGTGGCCGGCGCTGCGGCGGTCCAACCGGCACCGGCAAGGGCGCTGGGCGCGGAGCTGGAAACCAGCGTGGCGCCCGCGGCCCAGCTCGGCGGCGCGGACATCGCCCCGACCAGGGTCGATGCGCCCAGGGCGGCCGAAACCGGTCCACCGCTGACCGCGCCGACCGCGCCGGCCGCCGTGGCTGCCTCGGCGGCCCCCGCCGCCTCGGCTGCGGCGGCGAGTTCTTCCGGCACGCCGTAGCCCTCGGGGAACAGACCACCGCCGGCCAGGCCGAGCAGGCCCGAGGTTGCCGAGGCCCAGTTACCGATTTCGTAGCTCTCGAAGTTGGCCATGTTGCCCGAGAGGCTGAACGGCTGGCCGCCGGCGCTGTAGACAGGGCCACCGAGCAGCGTGCTGATCTGGTCGATGATGCCGCTGGGGCCGGACGCAGCGGTCGCCGCAGCCGCGTTGGCCGCCTCGGACTGCTCGTACGTCCCGCTGCTCAGGCCCAGGGTTTGCACGAACTGCTCCTGCATCGCCTGTGCTTCGGCGGCGATTTGCTGGTACAGGGCGCCATACGCGGTGAAAATGCCGGATTGCAGGATCGACACCTGATCGGCGGCCGCCGGCGCGATAGCCGTAGTCGGGGCCGCAGCACCTGCGTTCTGCCCCGCCAACGCCGCCCCGATGGCTCCCAGCTGAGCCGCTGCAGCGGCCAGTTCTTGCGGCACTGCTGTCAAGAAAGACATCTATTGCTCCTTGTGGGTGAAATTGCCGGCCGCCTTCGCAGGGTCGGCCCTGTGTGTTTCCGTAATGGCCCCTGTGCGTTGGCGTAACGCTAACTAGCTACGGCTCCACAGTCCGACTCGAAAAGGGCAGGGTGACGGACGTTTACGGCTTGTTAACGGAGGCGCGGGCAGTTTTAACAAGTCCATTGCGGCCGATACGGCCGTGTCATCTGGAGGCTGGGAGATGGCACCATACATGGGCGCGCGGCGCGCGATCCTACTAATAACTTCGCGCTCGCGCACGTCAGCAATTCGAGGGGGATGGGACGCCCCGAAGGCGGTGCTGGCACGCTAGATTCGCCGCCGGGCCCCCATAGCCCAATTGGCAGAGGCAGCGGACTTAAAATCCGCCCAGTGTCGGTTCGAGTCCGACTGGGGGCACGGGAAACGGCTGTTCAGTGCCAGGGAGGCCACGTTCCCGCGACCGTCCTCGGAATTCCCCAGCTGCACGGATCGTTGAGGCTCGTTGTGAGCCAGCAACTGTGCCCATGCGGCAGCGCGGACGGTTACCGCGCGTGCTGCGGGCCGCTGCACGACGGCGAGCGGCAGGCCCGGTCCGCCGAGGAACTGATGCGATCGCGCTTCTCCGCTTTCGCCCGCGGCGACGCCGACTATTTGTTCCGCACCTGGCACCCGCGAACCCGGCCGGCGGACGTGACGATCGACCCCGGTATCGCCTGGACCGGCCTGGAGGTCATCGACACCGTTGCTGGCGGGCCCGACGACGACCTCGGCGAAGTGGAGTTCGTGGCGCGCTTTGAAAGCGACGGTCGCCGCGGCCGGTTGCACGAGCGCAGTCGCTTCCGGCGCCGCGCCGGACGCTGGTTCTACCTGGACGGCGACACCAAGTGAAAGAGAGGCGCCACTGATGACCACACACCTGCCCGACACCGCGCTCGAGTTGCGCTCGTTGGTGACGTCGCAAGGCGCGCTGGAACTTTCCCTGCGCGAGGTCCCGGTGCCCACGCCGTCCGGCAATCAGGTGCTGGTCCGGGTGGAAGCCGCCCCGATCAACCCGTCGGATCTGGGCCTACTGGTCGCCAGCGCGGACATGGCCGCCGCGACGGTGTCCGGCACCCCGGATCGTCCCGTGGTGACCGCGCCGCTGCACACGGGTTCCTTGGGCGCGCTGTCGGCGCGAGTCGACAAATCGCTCCCGGTGGGCAACGAGGGCGCCGGCACGGTGGTTGCGGCGGGTTCATCCGAAGCGGCCCAGGCTCTCGTCGGGCGAAAGGTCGGTATCGCGGCCGGCGCGATGTACGCGCAGTACCGCCTGGTCGACGCGGGCACCTGCCTGGTGTTGCCCGAGGGGGCGACGGCCAGGGAGGGAGCCTCGTCCTTCGTCAATCCGTTGACCGCGCTCGGAATGCTGGAAACGATGCGCCGCGAGGGACATTCGGCCCTGGTGCACACGGCCGCCGCCTCGAACCTGGGCCAGATGCTCGTCAAGCTCTGCCAGGCGGATGGGGTCCCGCTGGTCAACGTCGTGCGCAAGCCCGAGCAGGAGGAGCTGTTGCGCTCGCTCGGGGCGGTGCATGTCTGCAACTCGGAGTCGCCGTCGTTCGCGAGCGATCTGCTGGACGCGCTCAAGGCCACGTCGGCGACGCTGGCGTTCGACGCCGTCGGCGGCGGCACCCTGGCGAGCCGGATCCTGTCCGGCATGGAACAGGCGGCAAACGAGACCGCGGCCGAATACTCCCGCTACGGGTCGACCGTTCACAAGCAGGTCTACATCTACGGGGTGCTCGACACGAGTCCGACGAAGCTCATCCGGGACTACGGTATGGCCTGGGGTGTGGGCGGGTGGCTGCTGACCCCGTTCCTGCAGAGCATCGGGGCCGAAGCCGTTGCTCGGCTGCGGAACCGAGTGGGCGCGGAGTTGACCACCACTTTTGCCAGCACCTACACGCAGGAGGTGTCACTGGCGGGCATGCTCAACCCCGATGCCTTCGGCCGTTACGTCAAGCGCGCGACGGGCGAGAAGTTTCTGGTCACTCCGCAGGCGCTGCCGTGAGGTTTAGTTTCCGTCGCGATTGGGTAACGGCGATTCACATAAGCGCCCGCCCGTAAGGTTCCCGGTTCGAAACGTGAGGCGATCCCCGTCGGCTCGACCTGAATTGAGGGTTCCATGCATACGAAGCGTCTCGCGCAAGCCGGAATGGCGGCGCTGGCCATCACCGCGATGACCGGAGTGTTTGCTCCGGCGGCTTACGCCGACAACAGTACCGTCACGTTCGAGGCGCTGGGGTCGGGCACGGCCATGACCATCGACACCGACCCCGCCGTCGACCGCGTCTACAACGCACCGCTGCCCTGGAGCCGCACCGTCCAGGCCGGTCCCGACGTGACGCTCTTCCAGGTAGTTGTGGTCGGCAGCGGCACGACCAACCCCGGCTGCCGCATCTCGATCAACGGCCACGTCGTCGCAGAGCAGCCGGTCGGCGGCTCGGCGCACTGCATCTACTCGCGCTAGGCAATCCGCCGGCCCTGACCATGCCGGACTGATTCAGCCGATCGCGAGCCAGCGACCCCAAAGTTTGCTGTGATGGGCGCACACCCGCACGCAAGCGATTCGGGGACGCGTCATGTACAACTACCCACCGCCGCCTGGCTATCCGCCGTACGGCTATCCGCCGCAGGGCCCGAAGAAGCGGCTGTGGTGGCCGTGGGTGCTGGCTGTGTCCGTCATCCTGGTCGGTGTCCTGGTGCTGGTCGGCGCCAATCTGTACAACCGGGACAATTGGCAACGCGCGCATCGCGTGCCCACGCTCACCTATCAGGTCGAGGGAACGGCCACTGCGCTGAGCATCAGCTACACGGTGCCCGACGGCAGCGACGGGGAAGACAGAAATCCAACCCTGCCGTGGAGCAAAGACGTGACCAAGTTCGGCAGGAACGTCCTGATCGCACGTGTCTGGGCCACTTCCTTCGACTCCGGGGCCACCCTGACCTGCCGGATACTGTCCGACGGCAAGAAGGTGACCGAGCAGACGTCCAGCGGCGCGGTGGCCTCGGTCAACTGCGTGGCCGACACCGGCAACAAGTTGCAGATAGAGGTGCCCCGAACCCGTAGGTGAGCCCCCCATAGACTGGCCCATCGTGGGCATGCTCTTTGGCTTTGCGCCGTGGATCGTCTATTGGGTACTGGTCGGCAACGTTCCCTTCGGCACCGCCGTATCGGTCGCGCTATTGATGGCCATCGCGGTATTCGCCATCGGACGGGCCTCCGGCAAACCCGGGCAAACGCTCGAAATCGGCGCAGTCGCAACATTTGTCATCCTGGCCGTGCTGACTTTCGTGCTCGACGACGCCTTCATGGCGCGGTGGATACAACCGCTCAGCAATGCCGGAATCTTCTTGGTGGCGTTGGTCGGTGTGCTGATCGGTAAACCGTTCGTCCGCGAATACGCCGCCGCCGAACAGCCCGCCGACATCATCAACACCGATCTGTTCAAGCGCGTCACGACGGTGTTGACCTGGATCTGGGTCGCCGCGTTCGCCGGCATGACGGTCTCGTCGGCCATCCCGCCGCTCGTACAGGGGAACGCGACGATCCTGGACACCAAGACCCCGTTGTCGTTCCTCGGTTACTGGGTCATTCCGTTCACACTGCTCGGCGCTGCGGCGGCGGCGTCGCGCTTGCTACCCGAACGGATGCTGGCCGGCATCGACGACCTCGAACGGGAGACGTCGTTCGTGGCCTACGACGAGGCCACCATCGACGAGCTGTACTTCCTGGCCCAGGAACACGCCAACCGCGAAGTGGGTCCCGGCAAGGAGGCTTACAACGTGAAGGTGGGTGGCATGGGAACCCCGCTGACCGGCGACGAATCGCGGAAATCCTGGCCGTCGACCTACAAAGTCAGAGACAAGAAGCATTAGCGGCGCCCGTCTCGTGTACACCAAGGTGTCAACTTGGCTTGCTACGTAATGCGAATGGCATGCAGAACGAGAACCCTGGCTGTGCTCGGCACGGTCCTGATCACCGCGGTGGGCTGCGCGCAAAGCGCCTCCCCGGCACTGCCGACGTCCACCGGCAAGGCGGATCTGAGCACCCCGGCCGGCAAGCCCCTGACCATTTCGCCGGACCGGATGCTGGTGGCCACCGGCGGCATCACACCGACATCGTTCGGTAAACCCGCGCACGGCAAGATCAGCTACGGCTCGGACGGGGCGGTCATCTACACGCCCGACGCCGGATTCACCGGCACCGACGAGCTGAGTGTCACCGTGAGCCGGGCCGTCAAGCTGTATGACGAGGACCAGCTGCCGCTGGCCACGATCGGCGGCGTCGTGATCAAGGCCAGCGCGCACGGGTCGGGCATCGCGGCGGTGCCCGGCAGCAGCGACGAGATCTACGGCCTCACCGACCGTGGCCCCAACGTCAGCGGACGCGCACCCAACGAGAAGGTGCTACCCGTGCCCGACTACCACCCACAAATCGCCAAGCTCAAGCTCGCCAACGGCGTCGCGACGGTGGAGCGGACCATCACCCTGCAGGCGCCGGAGGGTACCCCGCTGGTGGGTCTGGTCGACCCGCACGCCAGCACCGGGGAGGCGATGGTCGACCTCAATGGCACGCCGCTGCCGCCCTCGGACTACGGCATCGACCCCGAAGGGCTGGTCGCCAGCCCCGACGGCATGTTCTGGGTGTCCGACGAGTACGGCCCCTACATCGTCCATTTTGACGCCAATGGCAAAGAGCTGGAACGCTTTTCGCCGTTCGACGGCAGCTTGCCCCGAGAGCTTGCGTTGCGTGTGCCCAACCAGGGCATGGAAGGTCTGACGATCACCCCGGACGGCAACACGCTGGTCGGGGTCATGCAGTCAGCGTTGCAGACGCCCGGGTTGCAAGGTCCGGCGAAATCGGTTCCGTTCGTTCGGATCGTGACGGTCAACCTGGTCAACCGCAGCATCGTGCACGAGTACCTCTACCCGTTGGCCAACCCGCAGGAGTCGGGTGTCGCCGTATCCGACATCACCGCGCTCAGCGCTACCGAGTTCCTGATCGCCGAGCGCGACGGCAAGGCGCCGCCGAGCGGCAACAAGAAGATCTATGTCGCCGATATCGCCGCGGCCACCGATGTCGGACCCCGTTCCACGGTTCCGGGCGCGGTCTACGAAGCCGACGGCGGCGGACTGCTCGTCAACCGGATGCCCCTCGAGACGTTGATCGGCGTCAGCACCGACGCGGACGCCGTCGGCAAACTCAAAGCCGCGGGAATCTCGTTGGCGCGCAAGACACTCAAGCTCGACATCGGCGAGCTGCTACGCACTTTGTCGGCCAACGGCGACTTCTTCGGCCACGACAAGATCGAAGGGGTCGCCACACCCGACGACGGCAACACCCTGATCCTGTCCAACGACAGCGATTTCGGGTTGGCCGGTTTGACGTCGGACACGCCGCCGTTCCGGCTCAAGCCCAAGACGCTGCCCAACGGCAGTCAGGACAGCGGCGAGATCTTGGTCGTGGACACCAGCAAGCTGCCCGCCAACACGGAGTCGCAGACGGTCCGGATCAAGGTCGGCTGACCGGTCACGGCAGCGGCCGCAGCCGGAAGACCCGGATTTCCCTTGGCGCACAACTGATTCGGTAATTTTCGAAGCCGGCATAGAAGTCTGTCGCGCGGGCCCAGGCCGCGGCGCGAGCTTCGCCGGTGAGCAACTCGGCCTTGTACTGCCCGGGCGGACCCCGGAACTCGACCGTGCACTCAGGGTGCGCCAGCAAGTTCGCGCTCCACGCGGGGTGATTGGGCCGGCCGTAGTTGGAGCCGATCGCCAGCAGCGCATCGCCATCCTCGAACAGCGCCAACGGATGCGTGCGCGGGCGCCCGGACTTGGCGCCGGTGCTGGTGACCAATCCGACCTTGTCGATGCCGGCACTGCTCAGGCGTCCCCTGGTCCGGGGGATGACCGCCTTGTCGATCCAGGGTGCCACATGCAGCAGGAATCGATACCCGACCGGAGTCATCAGCGCGTGCTCGATGAGTGCCTCATCAAGGCGCAGTCGTCGCCCACGTGTTGGGCTCTCCCGCCGGAATGCCACGGGTAGACAGTACCCGCGCGACGAGCGGGCCGGAACGTGCAATTGTGCAGTGATGACCACCGAAACTGATTACCCTCCGCCCGCCGCCGCCCGTGGACGGATCGAGCCGGCGCCGCGGCGGGTGCGCGGCTATCTGGGCAGCGAGCTGGTTTTCGACACCACCTCGGCGCGCTACGTATGGGAAATCCCTTACTATCCACAGTATTACGTGCCCTTGAGCGATGTGCGCTCCCAGTTTCTCAGCGACGAGGACCACCCTCAGCGGGTGCAGTTCGGCTCCTCGAGGTTGTTCTCCTTAGTCGGCAACGGTCAGACCCACACGTCGGCCGCGCGGGTGTTCGACGCTGACAGCGACAGTCCTGTCGCCGGTTTGGTGCGCTTCAACTGGGACCCGCTGCGTTGGCTGGAGGAGGACGAGCAGATCTACGGGCACCCTCGCAATCCCTACTCCCGGGTGGACGCACTGCGCTCGCACCGGCACATCCGGGTGGCGCTGGACGGGGTCCAGCTCGCCGACACCCGATCGCCGGTTCTGCTGTTCGAAACCGGCCTGCCGACAAGGTATTACATCGACCCGTCCGACGTCGCCTTCGAACACCTGGAACCTACGTCGACGCAGACACTGTGCCCCTACAAGGGCGTGACGTCGGGCTACTGGTCGGTGCGGGTGGGCGAGACGGTGCACGCCGACCTGGCGTGGACCTACCACTACCCGCTGCCCGCCGTCGCCCCGATAGCGGGGCTGGTGGCCTTCTACAACGAGAAACTCGACATCGAAGTGGACGGTACCCCGCTGGCCCGGCCGCGCACCCAGTTCAGCTGAGGCCGGACGCTACGCGCTCCAGGTGCGGTCACGCAGCAACCGTAAACCGTTGAGGCCCACCAGGATCGTGGACCCTTCATGGCCTGCGACGCCGAGCGGCAGCGGTAGGTGCCCGAGCAGGTCCCAGCCCACGAGCACGACGATGAAGGTCGCGGCGATAAGCAGGTTCGCGGTCACCACGCGCCGGGCCCGTCGGGCCAGGGCAACGATGGCCGGCAGCGCGCGCAGCTCGTCGCGAGTTATGACGGCGTCGGCCGTCTGCAGCGTGAGATCCGACCCGGTGCGGCCCATCGCGACCGCCACCCGGGCGGCCGCCATCGCGGGAGCGTCGTTGACGCCGTCCCCGACGAACATCACCGCGGCCCCGTCCGCTTCCAGGCCACGCACAATAGCGACCTTGTCCTCCGGCAACAGTGCCGCGTGCACATCGGCGATGCCCACGTCCGCGGCGAGCTGGGACGCGGCCTGCGGGTTGTCTCCGGTGAGGAGCAACGGTGTTGTCCCGGTGAGTGATTCGAGTCGGGCGACGGCGTCGGCCGCCCCGTCGCGGGGATGGGCGGTCAGCTCGAGCACGCCGGCCGTCGCACCGTTGACCCGCACAATCACGGTGGTGCGACCGGCCCGCTCGCTGGTGTGCACCAGCTGTCCGACGGTGGCATCGTCACCGAGCTGTCCCGGACTGCCGACCTCCACCGTGTCGTCACCGATGCGGGCCCGGACCCCGCGTCCCGGTGCGGAGGTGAACGACACCGTCGGCCGCAGCGCGAGGCCTGCGTCCCGGGCGGCCGCGACGATGGCGCGGGCCAAAGGGTGCTCGGAGGGATGCTCGGCCGATGCGGCCAACGCCAGTAATTCGGCGCGACCGAATCCGCTCTCCGGTCGGACATGAATCCCGGTGAGCGCCGGCACGCCGAGGGTCAGCGTGCCGGTCTTATCCAGCGCGACCCGGCTCACGGTGGCCAGCTTTTCCAGTACCACCGCCGACTTGACGAGCACACCGTGGCGGCCCGCGTTGGCGATCGCCGCCAACAGCGGCGGCATGGTGGACAACACCAACGCGCAGGGGGACGCCACGATCATGAAGGTCATCGCGCGCAGCAGCGCCGAACGCAGGTCGGAGCCGAGTAGCAGCGGGATCGTCAGCAGCGCGATGGTCGCGGCCACCATCAGCGCCGAGTAACGCTGCTCGACCTTCTCGATGAACAGTTGGGTACGGGCCTTGCTGGCGCTGGCCTCGGCGACCATCGCGCCGATACGGCTTATCACCGTGTCGGCGCTGGGGCGCTGCACCCGGACCCACAGTGTTCCCGTCCCGTTGACGGTGCCGGCGAATACCTCGTCGCCGGCGGTCTTGTCGACCGGCAGGGGTTCACCGGTGATGGTCGCCTGGTCGACCGCGCTGGCACCGTCGACGACCACCCCGTCGCCGCCGATGCGTTCGCCGGGGCGGATCAGCAGCAGGTCGCCGACCGCCAATTCCGCGGTGCCGACGAGTTCTTCGCCGGAATCGCCGATGCGCGTGGCCGTTTCGGGAGTGAGGCCGAGCAACCCCCGCACCGAGTCCTCGGTGCGCTTGGTGGCCAACGCCTCCAACGCCCCGGAGGTGGCGAAGATGACGATCAGCAACGCGCCGTCGAAGATCTGGCCGATGGCGGCGGCGCCGAGCGCCGCAACGACCATGAGCAGGTCGACATCCAAAGACCTGCGCCGCAACGCGATCAGCCCGTCCAGGCCGGGCTGCCACCCGCCGGCGACGTAGCAGGCCAGATACAGACCCCAGTAGAGCCATGCCGGTTTACCGAGAAGGTGGGCAGCTGCGGCGCAGCCGAACAGCCCGCTGGCCGCCAGCGCCCAACGAACTTCTGGCAGAGACCAGGCGCGTTCGCGCATCGGCCGGCCGACGGCTGGCGGTCGGGCGTCCTGCAGCACCGGGTGCGATGTCATCCGATCAACTATAGATGCGTATATGTGCAGCTATGCAATTGCGCTTACAGATTGATTCATGAATGCACAGGTCAGCGGTATGCTGGCTGGCGTGCACACGTCGATCGCCGACTTCTCGATGCCTTCGGAGGAGCAGGTGAACCGGGCCGCGGACACGTTTCGGATGTTGAGTGATCCCACCCGGGTCAAACTCCTCTGGGCGTTGCTGCAAGGGGAGACGTCGGTGGCGTGCCTGGCCGAACTGGCCCAGGTGACGCCGACCGTCGTCAGTCAGCATCTGGCGAAACTCCGACTTGCCGGGCTGGTGAAGACCCGCCGCGAAGGGACCTTCGTCTATTACTCGCCGGCCGATCAGGACA
Source organism: Mycobacterium asiaticum (assembly GCF_001668675.1). GTDB lineage: Bacteria > Actinomycetota > Actinomycetes > Mycobacteriales > Mycobacteriaceae > Mycobacterium > Mycobacterium asiaticum_D. The sequence goes on from NZ_LZKQ01000098.1 coordinate 11,626, forward strand.
TCCTGCGAGTGCTCAGCCAGGCTTTGACGGGCGCCGACACCGTTAGCTCGCAGCGCGCCGCGGGCAAAAGCTGAAGCGACACGCCAGGGCGCAAGTGTGATATACGCCTCTATTAAGTGGCAAATTTAAGAATTTATTATTCGCGAGTGTTGGCCGATCCAGCATGTCCGTTAGCCGAATCGGCATTATGCCTGCTTCCCGGTCTGCATGCCTTTGCCGAATCCACTTGTGGCGCATTTTGATCACGCGGTTCCTGAGTGCCAACTGAGTAACACCGGTGACGTAGGTAACACTGCCCAATTTGAAATCTTTTGGGCATGAATTGTGCCGCTAAAATTGTTGCAAAACGCGGGTCGGAACAGCTCTCAGGTGCTTTCAGGCGCTTTCAAGGTGCTGAAGTGCGTTTTCCCCGGACACGGTTTGTGCCGTTCCGACGACCCGCCGAAAACAGCAAAGGTGGTGCCAGTATGAGCCTCGAACGCGATGTGAACGGCCGTGATGTGGAGATCCTCGAGCACCCGGTCGCCGTCCAGATCTCGGTCGACCAGGGTCCCATCAGCGGCATAACGGCTAGCCCCGACGGTCGCCGGCTAATGGTCACTAACTACGGCGGCGACAGTGTTTCGGTCATCGACACCATGGCCTGCCGCGAGGTCGACACCATCTTCGGGTTGCGCGAGCCGTTCGCGATCGGCATCGACGAGGCAGCCAGGCGCGCCTATGTCACCACCGTGACGCCCGCCTACGACGTCATCCAGGTCGTCGACCTGACCACCAACACCGTCGTCGGATCGCACCCGGTGGCGCTGAGCATCAGCGACCTGGCGGTGAGCGCGGACGGCAAGCACGTCTACGCCAGCCGCAACGGCGCTCGCAGCGCCGACGTCGCCGTCATGGACACCGCCACCGAGCAGTTCGAGATCATCGGTATCGCCGCCACCCCGGGCACCGCAACCGAGTGCGTCCGGGTCAGTCCCGACGGAGGCCGGTTGTATGTCGGTGTGAACGGACCGGCCGGCGGCCAGCTGGTGGTCATCGACACCGGCAAGGGGTCGGAAGCGGACGCCGGGCGCGCACGCTGGCGGCGCAAGGCCAAGCAGCAGGCCGCCCCGCACAGCTCCACGCCCAGGATCCTGAGCACGATCGACATCGGCCTCGCCGTCCGCGACGTTGCGGTAAGCCCCAACGGCGGGCTGGTGTACGTCGCCAGCTCGGGTCCGGACTTCGCCGCGGTCGACGTGGTGGACACCCGCACCGACAAGATCACCAGCACGCGAAAGATCGGCGAGATCACCGGCCTGCTCACCCGGCTGACGATCGGCGCCGACGGCCGGCGGGCATACCTGGTCAGCGACGACAGCGTCACCATGCTGTGCACGCTGACCCAGGACGTGATCGACTCGGTCAAGGTCGGTACTCAACCGTCGTGCGTCGTCGAGAGCGGCGATGGCAAGTACCTCTACATCGCCGACTACTCGGGTGCTGTCACCGTGGCGCCGATCGCGGACAGCGTCGACTCCGGTTTCGAGCAGGCGGCGCTGGAAAGCAAGCGGTCCGCTGACCTGTTCGTGCCGGACCTGCTGCAGTACGACGCCGCACTGGTCTAACGCCGCTCGGGCCGGTCGGCCCGATGAACCGCATGGCGCGGCACGGCGCTAACATTCGGCTCAGGGCCGAAAGGTGCTGCGCCGAGACGCGTGAGGGCGGTTCACCGATGTACAGCACGATGCAGGAATTTCCGCTTACGATCACGGCGATCATGCGGCACGGCTGCGGTGTGCACGGTGCCCGCGAGGTCATCACCGCCACCGACGACGGCTACCGGCACACCACCTACCGGGAACTGGGGCTGCAAGCCGCGCAGTTGGCAAACGCGTTGCGCCGTCTCGGTATAACCGGTGACGAGCGGGTAGCCACCTTCATGTGGAACAACGCCGAGCACCTGGCGGCCTACCTGGCGGTGCCGTCCATGGGTGCGGTGCTGCACACGCTGAACATCCGGTTGTTCCCCGAGCAGATCGCGTACGTCGCGAACGAAGCCGAGGACCGGGTGGTGCTGGTCGACCTGTCGCTCACCAAGCAGTTGGCCCCGGTGCTGGCTGAGCTGGACACCGTGCACACCGTGATCGCGGTCGGTGACGGTGACCTCGCACCGCTGCAGGATGGCGGTAAGACCGTGGTGCGCTACAGCGAGATAATCGACGGCGAGTCAACCGATTTCGACTGGCCGCCCATCGACGAGAACTCCGCCGCGGCCATGTGCTACACCAGCGGGACCACTGGCAACCCCAAAGGCGTTGTCTACAGCCATCGTTCGAGCTTCCTGCACACGATGGCGGCCTGTACCACCAACGGGATCGGGGTGGGTTCCAGCGACCGGCTGCTGCCCATCGTGCCGATGTTCCACGCCAATGGCTGGGGGCTGCCGTACGCGGCGCTGATGGCCGGCGCCGACCTGGTGCTGCCCGACCGCCACCTCGACGCGCCGTCGCTGACCCGGCTGGTCGAAACGTTGCGTCCCACGCTTGCCGGTGCGGTGCCCACGATTTGGAACGACGTCATGCACTACCTGGAGAAGAATCCGGGCCACGACATGTCTTCGTTGCGCATGGTCGCCTGCGGCGGTTCGGCCGTCCCCGAATCGCTGATGCGCACCTTCGAGGACAAGCACGACGTCCAGATCCGGCAACTGTGGGGGATGACCGAGACGTCGCCGCTGGCCACCATGGCTTGGCCGCCGCCGGGCATCCCGCAGGACCAGCATTGGGCGTTCCGGGTGACTCAGGGGCAGCCGGTCTGCGGGGTGGAGACCCGCATTGTCGATGACGAGGGAAACGTGCTGCCCAACGACGGCAAAGCCGTGGGTGAGGTGGAGGTTCGCGGGCCGTGGATCACCGGCTCGTACTACCGGGTGCGCGACGACTCCAAGTTCGACTCCGGGTGGCTGCGCACCGGTGACGTCGGCCGCATCGACGAGCGCGGCTTCATCACGCTGACCGACCGCGCCAAGGACGTCATCAAGTCAGGGGGCGAATGGATCTCCTCTGTCGAGTTGGAGAACTGCCTGATCGCGCACCCCGACGTGGTTGAGGCCGCGGTCGTGGGCGTTCCCGACGAGCGCTGGCAGGAGCGCCCGCTGGCCGTCGTCATCCCCCGGGAGGGGGGCGCCGTCAGCGCCGCGGACCTGCGAAAGTATCTGGCGGACAAGGTCGTTCGGTGGTGGTTGCCGGAACGCTGGGCATTCGCCGACGAGATCCCCCGGACCAGCGTGGGCAAGTACGACAAGAAAGCCATTCGGTCTCGGTACGCCGAGGGAGCCTACGATGTCGCTCAGGCCCACGACTAGGCCCATGACCAACCGCGAACCGGGCTGCCGCCTCCCTCGCCTCCCTCGCGAGCAGACGCTAAAAAGTCGCGGTAGAAAGGTGACCATGACACTGCGGGTCGTGCAATGG
>NZ_LZKQ01000099.1 GCF_001668675.1 Mycobacterium asiaticum
GCCGAGCAGGTTGGCTGCCGCCAATGCGCGCACACAGTCGCGCACCGCCGGACCGCCCTCGATGTTCTCGGCGATCGAGCAATTCATCTTCTCCGAAGAGGCGCGCCGGGCGGGTGCCCCAATTCCGCTGGTGACTCTCAACACCGTGGGCCCGACGTTGATGCAGCGCGGCACCGAGGAACAGAAGCAGAAGTTCCTGCCGGCGATCCTGGACGGCAGCGTCGAGTTCGCCATCGGTTATTCCGAGCCGGGAGCGGGCAGCGACCTGGCGTCGATCCGCACCACCGCGGTACGCGACGGTGACGAATACGTGATCAACGGCCAGAAGATGTTCACCAGTGGCGCGGCGTATGCGGACTACATCTGGCTGGCCGTGCGCACCGACCCGAATGTCAAGAAGCACAAGGGGATTTCGATCCTCATCGTGCCGACCTCCTCGCCCGGGTTCTCCTGGCAGCCACTGCACACCATGCCGGGCATCTCCACCTTCTACACCTTCTACGACAACGTGCGGGTTCCGGTCAGCGCGCTGGTCGGCGAGGAGAACCAGGGCTGGCAGTTGATCACCACCCAGCTGAACTTCGAGCGCGCCGCACTGGGCAACCTCGGCGCTCTCGAGCCGCTCTTCGAGAAGACCCTGCATTGGGCCACCACCACCGAGCTCGACGACGGCCGCGTCATCGACCAGCCGTGGGTCCAGCTCGCGCTCGCCCGGGTCGAGGCTCAGGTCGCCGCATACAAACTCGTCAATCTGCGGGTGAACGCGGCCATGACCAAAGGGGTGTTGAACATGGGTGAGGCGTCGGCGGCCAAAGTGTTCGGCACCGAACTCACCCAGCAGGTCGCCCGGCAGCTGCTGGAAGTGCTCGACGGCAATGGGGTGCGCAAGGGCGCGGACGCTCCCCTGCGCGGTGCGCTGGAAACGGCGTACCGGCAAGCGGTGATCAACACCTTCGGCGGCGGCGCCAACGAGATCCAGCGCGACATCATCGCCATGGCCGGGTTGGGCATGCCGCGCGCCCCCCGTGACCTGCGGGCCACCACGAAAGAGTAAGGAAGGCAAGGTAGATGACAGACACCGAGCTGCTGAGCAAGGTGCGTGCTCTCGTCGGGAAACCGACCGGCGGGAGCGGAAAGCCGTCGGTGGCACCGGATCCGGTCAACCAGCCGATGATCCGGCACTGGGCCTACGCGCTAGCCGACTTCAACCCGGTCTACATCGATCCGGAATACGCGGCGACGTCCCGGTTCGGTGGCATCGTCTCGCCGCCGGTGATGCTGCAGACGTGGACGATGCCTGCGCCCAAGCTCGAGGGCATCGGTGAGCGCGGTGGCGCGCCGATGGAGATCAAGTCGAACCCGACGGCGTTTCTCGACGAAGCCGGTTACACCAGCACGGTGGCCACCAACTCGGAATTCGAAATCGAACGCTACCCACGGCTGGGCGACGTGATCAGCTCGACGACGGTCTACGAGTCGGTATCCGACGAGAAGACCACGGCGCTGGGGACGGGGTTCTTTTTGACCTGGCTGACCACCTACACCGACCAGCACGGTGAAGTGCTGGGCCGCCAGCGTTTCCGGGTGCTCCGATTCAGGCCGGCGAAGTGATGGCCACGCGACTGCCTCCGACGATCAGTGCGGACACCAAGTTCTTCTGGGATGGTCTGCGCGAGAACAAACTTCTGATCCAGCAATGTGACGGCTGCGGCACGCTGCGCCATCCGCCCCGACCGATGTGCCCGCACTGCCGGTCCCTGGACTGGACGGCGATCGAGTCGAGCGGCCGGGGCACCGTGTACAGCTACGTGATGCCGCACCAGCCGCGGTTTCCGTTCTTCGACTATCCCTATGTCGTGGCGCTGATCGAACTCGAGGAGGGGGTTCGGCTGGTGTCCAACCTGACCGACATCGACCCGGCCGACATCACGGTCGGGATGCCGGTCGAGGTCTATTTCCAGACGTTCGACGGAGACCTTGTCCTGCACCAATTTCGGCCGCGCGGGTAGACACCATGGATTTCACGTTCACCGAAGAGCAGGAGACCATCGCCAAACTCGCCCGCGACCTGTTCGAACGCCGCGCCACCCCGGAGCGGCTCACCGAGCTGGAAGCCGGTGATGTGCGGTACGACCAGGCGTTGTGGAAGGAACTTGCCGCCGTCGACCTGCTCGGCACCGCATTGCCGGAATCGGTGGGCGGTAACGGCGGCGGGTTCGTCGAACTCGGCGTCCTGCTCGCCGAGGTCGGCTGGAGTGTGGCCCCGGTTCCCGCTTACGCCACGCTGGTGCTCGGCGCCGACCCGATCGCCCGGCACGGGACCGCCGAGCAGCAACGCCGGTTTCTGCCGGATGTCGTTGCCGGCAAACGTATCCTGACGGCCGCGCTGGCCGAGCCGGGCCGCTCGGACCCGACCCGCCCCGCGACCACCGCACGGCGCGACGGGCCGAACTGGCGGCTGGACGGGACCAAGGAGTTGGTGCCGGCCGCCCAACTCGCCGACACGGTGCTGATTCCGGCCCGCACCGGCGATGGCGACGTCGGACTGTTCCTGCTCGCGACCGACGCGAACGGCGTGGACATCCGTCCGGCCAAGACCACCCACCGCGACCCGCACGCCGACGTATCCCTGGATGGCGCAACGGTTTCCGATGAAGACCGGCTGGCCGGCGGGATCGACTCGCTGTACACGCGCGCGCTGATCGCCCTGTGCGCCATCCAGCTCGGCGTCGCGGATCGCGCGTTGCACATCGCGGCCCGCTACACCACCGAGCGCGAGCAGTTCGGCCGGCCGATCGGTAGCTTCCAGGCGGTACAGCAACGGATGGCCGACGCCTTCATCGACGTCGAGGCGATCCGGTGGACCACCTGGCATGCGGCGTGGCTCGTCGCCAACGGACGCCCGGCCGACCGGGCGGCGCGCATCGCGAAGTTCTGGGCCGGTGAGGCCGGCGCGCGAGTCGCGGCCACGGCTCAGCAGGTCCACGGCGGCATCGGCATCGACACCACCTATCCCCTGCACCGCTACTTCCTGTGGGCGAAATACAACGAACTCATCCTCGGTTCGGCGTCCCAGCAACTTGCCCATCTCGGCGCGACGTATTCGGAAGGACACGCATGACGACCACCGCCACCCCGACCCGGAAAACCCTGGCGTGGCATGATATCTCGGAGGGCGACGAGGTGACCCCGCTGGAGGTCGCGATCACCACCACGATGATCGTCGCGGGTGCGATCGCGTCGCGCGACTTCATGCCGGTACATCACGACCGCGACTACGCCAACAAACAGGGCTCGCCGAATCTGTTCATGAACATCCTGACCACCAACGGGTATTGCGTGCGGTTCCTCACCGACTGGGCGGGACCCGAAGCGATGGTCAAGAAACTGTCGATTCGCCTTGGCGTGCCGAGCTTTCCGGACGACCCACTGCGCTTCACCGGCTCGGTGACCGGTAAGACCGCGGGCACGGGTGGTGAGAATTTCGTCGAGGTCACGTTCCAGGGAGCCAACAGTCTCGGCAATCACGTCTCGGGCACCGCGGTGCTCAGCCTGCTCGACGAGACCTCGGAAGGGGGCCAGGCGTGAGCAGCACGCTGCCCGGCGCCGCAGCGATCGTCGGGATCGGTCAGACCGAGTTTTCCAAGGAATCCGGCCGCAGCGAACTGCAATTGGCCTGTGAGGCGGTCAGTGCCGCGCTCGACGACGCCGGGTTGCAGCCCAGCGACGTCGACGGCATGGTCACCTTCACCATGGACTCCAGCGACGAGATCGACATCGCGCGCAACGTAGGCATCGGTGACCTGAGCTTCTTCAGCCGGGTGCACCACGGCGGGGGCGGGGGGGCGGGCACCGTGGTGCACGCCGCGATGGCGGTCGCCACCGGTGTCGCGGACGTGGTGGTGTGCTGGCGTGCGTTCAACGAGCGTTCCGGTTTCCGGTTCGGCGGCAGCGGACGCACCAGCGCCGAAACGCCGTTGTTCATGGCGCATTACGCGCCGTTCGGGCTGATCACCCCAGCCGCGTGGGTTGCCATGCACGCGCAGCGCTACATGTCGACCTACGGCGTCACCAACGAGGACTTCGGACGGATCGCGGTGGTGGACCGTGCGCACGCGGCCCGCAATCCCGATGCGTGGTTCTACGAACGGCCGATCACGCTGGAAGACCACCAGAATTCACGGTGGATCATCGAACCGGTGTTGCGTCTGCTGGACTGCTGCCAGGAGAGCGACGGCGGCGTCGCACTGGTGGTGACCAGCGCCGAACGAGCTCGAGACCTTCGCCAGCCGCCGGCGATCATCACCGCCGCGGCCCAGGGCGCGGCCGCCAACGGTGAGATGATGACGAGCTACTACCGTGACGACATCACCGGGCTCCCCGAGATGGGTGTCGTGGCAGATCGGTTGTGGCGCGATTCGGGCCTCAAGCCCCAGGACATCCAAACCGCGTTCATCTATGACCATTTCACGCCGTTTGTGTTCACCCAACTGGAGGAACTCGGCTTCTGCGGGCGCGGCGAAGCCAAGGATTTCGCCACCGTCGAGCGACTGTCACTCGGCGGCGAGTTCCCGATCAACACCAACGGAGGATTGCTCGGTGAGGCCTACATCCACGGCATGAACGGCATCACCGAGGGTGTTCGTCAGGTGCGGGGCACTTCATACAACCAGGTGGAGAATGTCGAACACGTGCTGGTGACGTCCGGGACGGGTGTGCCCACCAGCGGGCTGATTCTGGCCAGATCCGACTAGGTTCGCTGATGACCCAGGCGACCTCCACCGAAACCCGTGAGCTCATCCTCGAGTCCGCTTATGCCTGCTTCCGCAAGCACGGGTTGCTCAAGACGACGATCGTCGATATCGCCCGCATGGCCAACGTCTCCCGCAGCACGATCTACGAATACTTCCGGGACAAGGGCGAGATCTTGGAGGCATGCGCCGAGCAGGCCTCCGAGCAGTTCTACCGGGAGATGTCCCGGGCCATGGACCGCGGCGGCTCACTGGAAGAAAAACTCTCAAACGCAGCGGTTTTCGTGACACAAGCACGACGGGCGATCGCGTCGGAAGAATACTTCGACGAGGATGCGATCAGCCTGCTGCTCACCAAGGACGCGGCCGTGCTGCTGCGGGAATGCATCGACTTCTTCGCGCCGTATCTTTCGGCGGCCAAGCTCACCGGCGAGGTCCGCAAGGATCTCGATGTGCAGGCAGCCGGTGAATGGTTCGCACGAATCCTGTTCTCGCTCTTCAGCACCCTGTCCCCGGTCCGGGACATGGACGACCCCGACGTGGTGGCCGAGTTCGTCAGTTCGTTTGTGGTGCGCGGCTTTGCCACTGAACGCGCGCGGCCGCGGCGGGCAACGTAGCGTTACGACCCGGCCAGGCCGTCGCTACCGAACAACCGCCCGCCCGATCCGCCGGCGCCGCCCGGCTGGGTGCCGCTGCCGTTGCCGCCGTTACCACCGTTGCCGATCAGCAGCGCGTTTCCGCCGCTGCCGCCGTTGTTGCCGTTAGCCCCAGCGGTACCGGCGTTGCCGCCACTGCCGCCATTGCCGTAGAGCAGCCCACCGTCGCCACCGCTACCGCCCGCTCCATTCACGTTGCCGCTGCCTCCGCCCGAGCCGCCGGCCCCGCCCGCACCGATGACCCAGGCGGCCCCGCCGAATCCACCGTTGCCGCCGTGCAATTGGCCGAACCCGCCGGCCCCGCCCGCACCGGCGTCGCCGATCACCCCGGCTCGGCCGCCGGAGCCACCCGCGCCGCCCATCTCGACAGTGCCTGTCCCGCCGGCACCGCCGTTTCCTCCGCCGCCATACAGCGACCCGCCCCCGCCGCCGCTGCCGCCCGCACCGCCCACATCGTTGCCGACGCCGCCGGCGCCGCCACCGCCACCCTTGCCGATCCACTGGGCCGAGCCGCCCTGACCGCCCAACCCGCCCTGCCTGCTGAACCCTTCGCCGCCCGCTCCGCCGGCACCGCCGTCGCCGATCAGCCCGCCACCGCCGCCGGCCCCGCCGGTTCCGCCGACGGTGTTCCCGAAACCGCCGGCCCCGCCGGCCCCACCGTTGCCGACAAACCCCGCCGCACCGCCGGCACCGCCCGCGCCGCCGTCGGTGACGATCGCTGCGCCACCCGCGCCGCCGGTACCGCCGTTGCCGTAGAACAGACCACCGAGGCCGCCGGATCCGCCGGACCCGCCGCCCCTGCCGCTCCCGCCAACCCCGCCGTTGCCGCCATGACCGAACAGAACCGCATCACCGCCGGCACCCGCGATGCCGCCGGAAACCGCTATCGAACCAATGCCGCCATTACCGCCGGCGCCGCCGTTGCCGTACAGGAGCCCGCCGCTGCCACCCCTGCCGCCGGCGGCCCCGGGGCCACCACCCCCGCCCGGCCCGCCGTTACCGATCAACCCGGCGCTACCACCATCGGTGCCGGCCACTCCCGCGGCCGTACTGGTGTACCCGGCGCCGCCACTGCCGTACAGAATCCCCCCGGCACCACCGGCCTGTCCCGGCATGGTCGCATTGGCCCCATCGCCGATCAGTGGGCGCCCGAGGATGAGTTGGGTCGGGGTGTTGATCGCGGCGAGCAACTGCTGCTGGAACATCTCAAGCGGGGATACGCTCGCGGCCTCGGCCCCCGCATAGGCGGCCGCCGCGGCGTTGAGCGCTTGCTGGAACTGTTGCCGAAACGCCTCGGCTTGCGCCGCGAGCGTCTGATAAGCCTTGCCCTGCACGGAGAACAGCGACGCGATGGCCACCGACACCTCGTCGGCAGCGGCCGCCAGTATCCGTGTCGTCGGGATGGCGGCCGCGGCATTGGCGGCGGTCAACCCCGATCCGATATCCGTCAATTCTCCGGCGGACGACGCCAATATCTCGGGCACAACCATCAGAGTCGACATCGCGGCCCTCCTCCACGGCCAGCACTATCGGCATCAAGCATAAGCTCGAAGGGCACGCAGGAAGAATCCCAAATTTGCTGGTCGCTCTGCCAAGCGCCGCATGAAATACCCGTACCATTCGGTGCCGAATGGCACGTACACCCGCATCTGATTGCCGTCGCCGGCCAGTCGGCGTTGCTCGTCCTCGCGGACGCCGTACAGCATTTGGTATTCGAATTCCGTTTGGCTGCGCCCAGATTCGCGAGCCAGGCGCGGGACGGTTTCGAGAATCAGCGGATCGTGCGAGGCGACCATCGGATACCCGCGACCGGCCATCAACACCTGCAGGCAGCTTAGGTAGGAGTCGGTGATGTCATCGCCGGCCCGGTCGGCCACCGATGCGGGTTCGTCATAGGCGCCCTTGCACAATCGCACCCTGGCTCCCACGGTGGCCAGCTCTTCGCAGTCGCCGCGGGTGCGCCGCAGGTAAGCCTGCAGCACCGTGCCGAGCCAGGGAAAGTCAACCCGCAGGTCACCGGAGATCGACAGCGTCGAGTCGGTCGTGGTGTGGTCTTCGGCGTCCACCGTCACCCAGACGCCTACCTGACTGGCCCGCTCGCAGATGGTGCGCGCGTTGTCCAGCGCAATCTTCTGGCCATCTCGATCGAGCGCCTGCCCCAGCGCCGAGAGCTTGACCGACACTTCCAGCGGCCGGACCCCGCCGGTTGGCGCGCCCGCACCCAGCGCGCCGAGCAGGTCCAGATAGGCCCGCACCGTGGCCGCGGCGTCCTCGACATCGTTCACGTTCTCACCCAGGTAATCGACACTGACAAACAGGCCCGACTCCCGCAGCGCTGCAACAACATTGAGCACGTCGCCGATAGTCTCCCCGGGCACGAACCGGTGCACCACCCGGCGGGTGACGCTCGACCGCTGCAGTGCCCGGCGCAACCCGTCGGCCCGGCCGGCAGCGAGCAGCGCCGGCCGTACTGTGTGCGCGAACAGGCCGCTCATCACTCGGCCGCCATGTGCGGATACCTGTGGTCGGTGGCCGGCACGAACGTCTCCTTGATGGTGCGCGCCGACGTCCATCGCAGCAGGTTCAGAAGTGAGCCTGCCTTGTCGTTGGTGCCGGATCCGCGTGAGCCACCGAACGGTTGACGCCCGACCACCGCCCCGGTGGGCTTGTCGTTGATATAGAAGTTGCCCGCCGCGAACCGCAGTCGCTCTAGCGCGGTGTGGATGGCCGCGCGGTCGTCGGCGATCACCGCTCCGGTCAGCGCGTACCGCGAACCGGTGTCGACCAGATCGAGGATCCGCTCGTACTGGTCATCCGGGTAGATGTGCAGTGCCAGCACCGGACCGAAATACTCGGTGGCGAACGCCTCGTCGGTGGGGTCGTCCGACAATAGCACGGTGGGCCGCACGAAATACCCTTCACTGTCGTCGTATTCGCCGCCGACCGCGATGGTGATGCCGGGCGCGCCTTTGGCCCGTTCGATGGCGTCGACATTCTTGACGAAGGCGCGTCGATCGATCAGCGCACCGCCGAAGTTCGACAGGTCCGTGACGTCACCGTAGCTGAGTTCTGCTGCCGTGCTCAGGAATTCATCACCCATCCGCTGCCATACCGAGTGCGCGACGAAGGCTCGGGACGCGGCCGAGCACTTCTGGCCCTGGTAGTCGAAGGCGCCGCGAATCAGCGCGGTGCGCAACACATCCGGTCGCGCCGAGGCGTGCGCGACCACGAAGTCCTTGCCGCCCGTCTCGCCGACGAGCCGGGGGTAACTCTGGTAATGACCGATATTGGCACCGACCTGACGCCACAGGTGCTGGAAGGTGGCGGTCGACCCGGTGAAGTGGATGCCGGCAAACCGTGCGTCATTTAGCGCCACATCCGAGACCGTCAGACCGTCGCCGGTGAGCATGTTGATCACACCAGGCGGCAATCCGGCGGCCTCGAGCAACTGCATTGTCAGGTAAGCCGCCAGAGTCTGCGTGATCGACGGCTTCCACAGCACGGTGTTGCCCATCAGCGCCGGTGCCGTCGGCAGGTTGGCGGCGATCGACGTGAAGTTGAACGGGGTGATCGCGTACACGAAGCCGTCCAACGGCCGGTAGTCACTGCGGTTCCATTCCCCCGGGCCGCTGATCGGCTGCTGCGCCAGGACCTGGCGGGCGAAGGCGACGTTGAACCGCCAGAAGTCGATCTGTTCGCAGGGCGCGTCGATCTCGGCCTGGTACACCGACTTGGACTGGCCGAGCATCGTTGCGGCTGCGATCTTCTCCCGCCACGGCCCGGCGAGCAGATCGGCCGCCCGCAGGAACACCGCGGCGCGTTCCTCGAACGGCGTGGCGGACCAGTCGGCCTTCGCCGCCATCGCCGCCTCGACGGCGGCAGACGCGTCGGCGTGCACAGCGTTGGTCAGGGTCCCCAACTTCGCCGCATGCCGGTGCGGCTGAACCACGTCGATCCGTTGCCCTTCGCCTATGACGTGCCGTCCACCGATGACGTGCGGCAGGTCGATCGGATTCTCGGCCAGCGCTGCCAGCTCGCTGCGCAGTCGGTCGCGTTCGGGCGAGCGCGGCGCATAGTCGTGCACCGGTTCGTTGACCGGCATCGGCACCTTGATGATCGCGTCCATATGGCCAGGATCCGCTGGTAAGGTCCCGGAGCCGTTAGCTGATCCGACAATATGCACTACCCGTCCTAGTAGAATCCGACAACATGGCCCAGCCCGGTGTCAGCCTCGGGAGACTGCTGCTGGCCCTCGACGCAACGATGGTGAGGCTGGTCGAGGCGCCTCGCGGCCTGGACCTGCCGGTTGCATCGGTGGCCCTGATCGACTCGGACGACGTGCGGTTGGGTTTGGCGGCCGCGGCCGGCTCGGCCGACGCCTTCTTTTTGTTGGGGGTCTCGCAGGCCGAGGCGTTGCGCTGGATCGGAAAACAGGTCGACGCCCCGGTCGCCGTGTTCGCCAAGGAACCGTCGGAGGCGCTGACGGCAGCGGTGGTTCAGGCCGGGTCCGCGGTGGTCGCGGTGGAACCGCAGGCCCGCTGGGAGCGGGTATACCAGCTGGTCAACCACGTACTCGCGCACCACGCGGGCGCCGATCCACAAGAGGAATCCGGCACCGACCTGTTCGGCCTGGCGCAGTCCCTGGCCGATCGAATCCACGGCATGGTGAGCATCGAGGACGCGCAGTCACATGTACTGGCCTACTCGGCTTCCAACGACGAAGCCGACGAACTTCGGCGGTTGTCGATTCTCGGTCGGGCCGGGCCGCCCGAGCATTTGCAGTGGATCGGCCAGTGGGGCATCTTCGACGCGCTCCGAGCGAGCGACGAAGTGGTGCACGTCCCCGAACGGCCGGAACTGGGATTGCGGCCGCGCCTGGCCATCGGCATTCACCAGCCGGCCGAGGGTCCGCGGCGCTCGCCAGTGTTCATGGGCACGATCTGGGTGCAACAGGGACTGCAGCCGCTGGCCGCCGACGCCTACGAGATGCTGCGGGGCGCGGCGGTGCTGGCCGCGCGAATCATGGCCCGGCTCGCCGCCAGGCCGTCGACGCATGCCCGACGGGTGCAACAACTGTTCGGCCTGCGCGAGGACGATGCCGTCGACATCTCCGCTATCGCACGCGACCTCGGTTTGGGCATAGAGGCAACCGGTGCGCTCGTCGGCTGGGACTCGACGGCGAGCAATGCTCGACTGACCGATGCTTTGGCGCTGAGCGCGAGCGCATTTCGCCGGGACGCCCAGATCGCATCGAGCCGTTCCAGGATCTATGTGCTACTGCCCCAGGTGACCTCGAGCCGGTCGCTGCACTCCTGGGTCCGCGGCACCATCGCCGCCCTGCACTCCGAATTGGGTGCGCAATTGCGCGCGGTGATCGCTACCCCGATCGACGGACTGGCGGCGGTCGCCGGGGCGCGCGTCGAGGTGGACCGGGTACTGGACAGCGCCGCACGCCATCCGGTTTCCATCAGGCAGGTCACCTCGCTGACCGAAGCGCGGACCACCGTCCTGCTGGAGGAGATCGTCACGCTGATCGGCAATCATCCCCGGCTCGTCGACCCGCGGATACGCGAGTTGCGCGAACGGGATCCGGCGCTGGCCGAAACGCTGCGGCTCTACCTGGACAGCTTCGGGGACGTCGCCACGGCCGCGCAGGCGTTGCAGGTACATCCCAACACGGTGCGCTACCGGATCCGGCGCATCGAAAAGCATTTGGCGACTTCTTTGGCGAATCCCGATGTGCGGTTACTGTTTTCGCTCGGCCTGCGGGTTGATGTCGACTAGTGCGAAGGTACGGACCCGGCCGGGCACCGACGCGTGGCACATGGACAGCAGCGGCTCGGACATCTCTTCGACCAGAACGACTTCCACCGGCCCGGCTTCGCCCGCGAGCAACACCCGGATCTGGTGTTCGCCGCGCTGGACACCGAGCGGTGACAACGCGGCGATGCGGTCCTCTCCGGACGCCGCCCGCACAAAGTACTGCGCGGCCTGAACCGCGTGCGGCAGGCTGGTGCGTCCCCGCAGAAACCTGTTGTCCAGTCGCCCGTCGAAGTACAGTCGGACAAGTCCGGCGGCATCGGTCGAGTCGACCCGCCCGTAGCACAACCCCTCAGGCAGCACCAGCATGGTTGCGGCGAACCGGTCACCGCCCAGATGGGAACACTCCCAGGTCAATTCGGGATATTCCGCGGCGATCGCGGCGGTCGCGGCGCGACCACGAACCGCGCAGCACTGATCGTGCTTGCCATGGGCACAGACCGCGATCAGCGGAGTCGTGGAAGGCCGGCCATCGGAACCGTCGAGCGCGATGTCGAGATACTCCTGCGGCCCGCTGACCTCGCCGTGATGCAACTCCTCCGCACCCTCGTCCGACCGCGCCAGGAACCAGCGCCATCGGGGCTGCGCGGCACGGCGGCCGGGCCTGCGTATCGCGGCGACCCGCATCCCCGCCGCCTCGACGCGGCGGGCGATCGCCCGGCCCAATTTCGGATCGAGGGTCGTCTCGGAATTCAGAAACGCCGAATGTCCCCAGGCGCCCGGTATTTCGAACATGGCCCACGCATGCCCGGCCGATGCTGTGCCATACATCGCGTCGTTGCGAGCCAGCGATTGGTCACTGCACGGGGAACGCTTCCCAGCGGCCATTCCCGCTCATTCCCGGCCGGGCGCGGGTGATACGACGGCCTCGCGCAGCAACCGCCGAATCAGCACCGTCGCGTCGTCACGGTCCAGACCAGGTGTGGAACCCGCCGCGATGGTCGCTCCCTCGCGCAGCGCCCGGATCCCTGGCGCGCACGACTGCGGGAAGCTCATCGTCCGGTCCGGGAGGCGCAGAACCACACGGCCGCCGTCGTTTTCGATCGTTCCGGCCAGCCCGCGCCGCCACCGAACCGGTGTAATGCCGGCCGAGTCCGCCGCCGCCAGGGCGGCCAGCGGTCGGACCGGGTCCGGCCGGGTGCGCTGCGCGTGCCGCCGTGTCAGCCGGGTTGCCGCTTGCTCGCCGATCTCGGTCGCGTTGTGGCGCATCGACTCAGCCACCTCTGCCATGACTTTGGTTGCCAGTGCTGCCATTTCGTCGCGGTCGGTGGGATCGGCCCCCAGCGGCAAGGACTCACGGAACTCGCTGGAGGTGGCCAGGGCGTCCACCACCGCCTGCATCACGTCCAGCCGCGTCACCGGCGCGACGCCCACGGTGAGATGGATCGTCGTCGAATCCGTCGAGTGCGCCGAATGCACCCAGCCCCGCGGCAGATACAGCGCGTCGCCGGCGGCCAGCACGGTGTCGATGACCGGCTCGCCGGCGGCGCGTTCGGCGATCGCCGCGCGGTGGTCGGTCCACGGCTGCGACGGCAGCGGGTCCGGATGCACGGGCTCGTGCACGACCCACCGCTTCTCCCCCGCGATCTGCAGCACGAAGACGTCGTGCACGTCGTAGTGCGGATCGAATCCGCGGCTGTTCGGCGGCGTGATGTAGGCGTTGGCCTGGACCGGGTGACCCAGGTCGTCGACCATGCCGCGGACGAAGTCGATGACGGGCGGCCACAGGCGGTGCAACCCCTGCAGCACGATCGTGGCGCCGGCCGCGAACTGGGTCAGCACCTTCGCCGAGTCCACCTGGTCGGGCATCTCGGCGCCGAATCCACCCGGGCCGAGATAACAGTCCCGCGCCAGCAGGTCGCCGCGTTTGGCCATCCGAATGAACGGTGCTCTGACCCCCCGTTCGGCGATCAGCTCATCCACCGCCGCCGGGGAGAGCAGGTCGCTGAAGTCCCGGGGCAGGGCGCCGGCCCGGCTGAGCAACGGCCGGCGCCCCCAGTGTTCAGCGGCGAACGATTCGGGACCAGTGGCGACGCAGCGAGTCAGCATCGCCGATCGTTCACGCCGTTCCGTCCGCACCGCCGTCGTGGCCCTCCGGGTTCGACCCGCCGTCGGCCGGGCCTTCGCCCGCGGTACCGTCCGCGCCGCCGTCGTGGCCCTCCGGGTTCGACCCGCCGTCAGCTGGGCCTTCGCCCGCCGAACCGTCCGCGCCGCCGTCGTGGCCCTCCGGGTTCGACCCGCCGTCGGCCAGTCCCTCCCCGCCGTTGCCCGTGGTGGTGATGTCCTCGTCGTCGAGTGGCATGGTGGTTCCCTTCGTTTCGGTGCGAGACTGCTGCCTCTACCTTGTTTCCCCCGGATTCGACGGCCAAACGGCGAAACACCGGCCGATTCCCGAATCTCTTACTGCCGCAAACATCGACGGTGGGGACGCACAGTCGGCAAGGGTTATCTTCAGCATGAGGCTAAGTGGCTGTGTTGCACACGTTTTCACTGCCGCTAGGCTGCGTGGGTGGCCGATCATCCGTCGTCGTACCTGGTGCTGGCATCGCAGCGCAGCGGCAGCACGCTGCTGGTGGAATCCCTGCGTGCCACCGGCGTGGCCGGCGAGCCGCAGGAGTTCTTCCAGTACCTGCCTACCACCAGCCAGTCCCCGCAGCCGCGGGAGTGGTTCGCCGACGTCGACGACGAGTCGATCCTGGCCCTCCTCGATCCACTGGACGAAGGAAAGCCCGACCTCGCACCGGCCGAGATCTGGCGGGACTACATCCGCACCGTGGGCCGCACCCCGAACGGCGTGTGGGGCGGCAAGCTGATGTGGAATCAAACGCCGCTGCTGCTGGAACGGGCGGCCGGCCTGCCCGATCGATCCGGTGACGGCCTGCTGTCCGCCATCCGCGACGTCGTCGGTGAGGACCCGCTGCTGATCCACATCCATCGCCCCGATGTGGTGTCGCAGGCGGTGTCGTTCTGGCGCGCCGTGCAGACCCGGGTGTGGCGGGGCCGGCCGGACCCGGTCCGCGATGCCCGTGCCACCTATCACGCCGGGGCGATCGCCCACGTCGTCAGGATGCTGCGCGCCCAGGAAGAAGGCTGGCGGAACTGGTTCGCTGAGGAGAAGGTCGAACCGATCGAAATCTCTTACCCGGTGTTGTGGCGCAACCTCACACAGGTGGTCGCCGACATCCTGGAGCGGCTGGGGCTCGACCCGCGCCTGGCACCCGAGCCGGTGTTACAGCGCCAGGCCGACCAACGTTCCGACGAGTGGGTGGACCGCTACCGGGCGGATGCGGAGAAGGAAGGATTACCGACATGACCGTCCAGGTTGAGACACGCCGCGTCGACGAACTGCGGCTGCTGGAAGCCGAGGCGGTGCACATCATCCGCGAAGTCGTCGCCGAACTGGAACGGCCCGTTCTGCTGTTCTCCGCGGGCAAGGACTCGATCGTGCTACTTCGCTTGGCGGAGAAGGCCTTTCGTCCGGTTCCGTTGCCGTTCCCGGTCATGCATGTCGACACCGGCCACAACTTCCCCGAAGTCATCGAGTTCCGCGACCGCCGGGTCACCGGCCAGGGCCACAAATTGATCGTCGCTTCCGTCCAGGAATCGATCGACAAGGGCCGGGTGCCGGACCCGGGTCCCAGCGCGTCACGCAACCGGGCACAGACCCGCACGCTGCTCGACGCACTGGAAGAGGGCGGCTTCGACGCGGCGTTCGGCGGTGCCCGTCGCGACGAGGAACGCGCCCGCGCCAAGGAACGGATTCTCAGTTTCCGCGACGAATTCGGCCAGTGGGACCCGCGTGCCCAGCGGCCCGAGCCGTGGACGCTGTACAACGGCCGGATCAAGAAGGGCGAGCAGGTCCGGGTGTTCCCGTTGAGCAACTGGACCGAGCTGGACATCTGGCGCTACATCGAGCTGGAAGACCTTGAGATACCGTCGATTTACTACGCGCACGAACGCGAGGTGTTCGAACGCGAGGGCATCCTGCTGGCGGTCTCCGAGTACGCCAGCCCTCAGGACGGCGAAACCGCCAACACCGAATGGGTGCGCTACCGCACCGTCGGCGACCTGACCATCACCGGAGCGGTGCGGTCCAAGGCCACCGATATCAGCGGTGTCATCCGGGAGATATCCGCGGCCACAGTGTCCGAGCGCGGCGAGACCCGGGCCGACGACCGCACGTCGGCGGCTGCGATGGAAGATCGTAAGCGAGAGGGCTACTTCTGATGACTGCCTCCGATCAGACCGAGAAAGCCGAGAAAATCGTCCACCCGAAGGGCGTGACGCGACAGCTGCTGCGCATCACCACCGCCGGTTCGGTGGACGACGGCAAGAGCACGCTCATCGGACGGCTCCTGCACGACACCGACAGCCTGCCGCTGGACCACCTGGAAGCGGTCACCGACGAAGAAGGGGTGGCCGACCTGGCCGCGCTCTCGGATGGGTTGCGCGCCGAACGCGAGCAGGGCATCACCATCGACGTCGCCTATCGCTTCTTCTCCACCGAGACCCGTAGCTACATCCTGGCCGACACACCCGGCCACGAGCGCTATACCCGCAACATGTTCACCGGCGCCTCCAACGCGCACGTGGCGATCCTGCTGGTCGACGCCCGGGCCGGGGTGCTGCGGCAGACCCGTCGGCATGCCCGCATCGCAAAGTTGTTGGGCATCAACCACTTTGTCGCGACCGTGAACAAGATCGACTTGGTCGACTTTGACGAAGGCGCGTACCGGAAGGTCGTGGACCAACTGGACCAGGTAGCCGGGCGCCTCGGCGAGGTCGACATCACCGTCATCCCGATCGCCGCCAAGCACGGTGACAACGTCGTGCACCGCTCCGATCGCACGCCGTGGTACGACGGCCCAACCCTGCTCGAGTATCTGGAAGGCGTCGAGTTGGCCGCACCACAGGCCGAGGCCTCGCGGCTGCGGCTGCCGGTGCAGTGGGTCTCGCGGCCCACCGACAACGTGCGCCGCCGCTACACCGGACGGCTCGCTGCCGGCACCCTCAGCGTCGGCGATTCGGTGGTGTCGCTGCCGGCCGGTACCCGCTCGGAAGTGACGGCCCTAGACACGCTGGACGACGAGCGCACGACTGCCGTTGCGCCGCTGTCTGTTTCGATCGAGCTGGCGGACGACATCGACGTGGGTCGCGGCGATGTGTTCGTCAGTGGGGCCGAGGACGCCGCGCTGCCGGTGCTGGCGCGCGAAATCGACGCCAACGTGTGCTGGTTCATCGACTCGCCGCTGCGCGCCGGTGACCGGTTGGCGCTGAAGCAGACCACGAAGACCGTGCGGGCGACCGTCCAGGAGCTGCACTCGCGGCTGGATCCCGAGACACTCGACGAGTTGGATCAGCCGGTCGAGTTGACGCTCAACGACATTGGCACGGTGACGCTTCGGACCAGCTCGGTGATCATCGCGGACCCCTACGACGACAACCGCGACAGCGGCTCGTTCATCCTGATCGATGAGACCAGCAACGACACCGTCGGCGCCGGCACCATCATCGAGGCGCGCGAGGTCAAGCCGGGCACGCATGCCCGCAGCGACATTCGTTGGCATCCCTCCGCGTTGGACCGCAAGCACCGCTGGCAGGCCACCGGGCAGCCGGGTGCCACCATCTGGTTCACCGGCTTGCCCGCGTCCGGCAAATCGACGGTCGCGGTCGCGGTGGAGCGCGCGCTGGTGGAATCCGGCCGGATGGCTTACCTACTGGACGGCGACAACCTGCGGCACGGCCTGTCCGACGACTTGGGCTTCTCCCCCGGTGACCGCACCGAAAATATTAGGCGGGTAGGACATTTGACCCGGTTGCTGGCAGACGCCGGTGTGGTGGCGCTGGCGTCCCTGGTCTCACCGCTGAAGTCGGATCGGGAGACCGCGCGGGCCCTCAACGACGCCGCCAAGCTGCCGTTCATCGAGGTGCACGTCGCCACGTCATTGCAAGAGTGCGAAAAGCGGGACCCGAAAGGACTTTACGCGCGGGCCCGCAGGGGTGAGCTGAAGGGCCTGACCGGCGTGGACGCACCCTATGAGCCGCCGGACGAGCCGGATCTCGTGCTGGACACCACCGGTGCCGACATCGACGAACTCGCGGCGAAGGTGATCGAGTTGCTCAACGAGCGCAGTCCGCGGCCCGGGAACTAGATTCAGCGCGATCCAATTGCTTGGTCTGATTGGGCTGGCACGAAACCATTCTGGGAATGCATAGGGTTTCACTGGACTGGTGGGCGACCCTGCTCGCCGGGTTGGTCGTGGTGCTGGCGGTGGCCGACGTGCTGCCCCGGATCCCGTGGTGAGCGACGTCGGCGTAGCGGCCGACGACACGACGACCGAGGACGCGTTCACCAGTCGTCGGCCATTGGATTATGTCCCGGGCATCCTGCTCCTGATCGGCGTCGGGGTGCTGGGCAAGTACGCCCAGATCTGGTGGAATGCGCTGGCCAAGCGGCAGCACTGGACCGTGCCGGACATCGAGTACGTCCTGTGGGCCATCCTGATCGGCCTGCTGATCGCCAACACCGTTGGGCTGCACCGGATATTCCGGCCGGGGGTGCTGACCTACGAGTTCTGGCTGAAAATCGGGATCGTGCTGCTGGGTTCGCGCTTCGTGCTCGGCGACATCGCCAAACTGGGCGGGGCCAGCCTGGCGCAGATCTTGGTCGACATGACGATCGCGGGCACCATCATCCTGCTCGCGGCTCGCGGGTTCGGGTTGTCCGGCAAGCTCGGCTCGCTGCTGGCGATCGGGACCTCCATCTGCGGGGTATCGGCCATCGTCGCCGCCAGAGGCGTGATCCGCGCCCGCAACTCCGACGTCAGCTACGCGATTGCCGCGATCCTGGCGTTGGGCGCGGTGGCGCTGTTCGCCCTGCCACCGCTCGGGCACCTGATCGGGCTCAACGACTACGAATTCGGTTTGTGGGCAGGCTTATCGGTGGACAACACCGCCGAGACGACCGCCACCGGTTACCTGTACTCCGAGCAGGCCGGCAAGATCGCCGTGCTGGTCAAGTCGACGCGGAACGCGCTGATCGGCTTCGTCGTGCTGGGTTTCGCGTTGTACTGGGCTGCCCGCGGGCAGGCCGATGAGATCGCGCCGGGCGCACGTGCCAAGGCGGCGTTCATCTGGGAGAAGTTCCCCAAGTTCGTGTTGGGCTTCCTCGCCGTCTCGGCGATCGCGACGCTGGGCTGGTTGAGCAAGGGGCAGACCACCAGTTTGGCCAACGTGTCGAAATGGGCGTTCCTGTTGACCTTCGCCGGGGTCGGACTGAATACCGACATCCGCCAGATCACCCGAACCGGTTGGCGCCCACTGCTCGTGGCGATCGTTGGTCTGGTCGTCGTGGCGACGGTTTCGCTGGGGCTGGTTCTGCTGACGTCCCGCCTACTTCATTGGGGTGTCGCCGTTTAGCATTTTCTCTAGTGATTCGGCCAGGGATCGTGCGATGCTTTTGCCGTGTCCTCGCTGTTTGCGGCGCCGGAATTGATGGCGGTGGCGGCCACGGATTTGGCGGCCATCGGTTCGACGCTCCGCGCCGCGCACGAGGCCGCGGCCGCCCCCCTGGCAGTTCCGCCGGCCGCGGCCGACGAGGTGTCGGCGGGTATCGCGCAACTGTTCTATGAGCATGCCCAGGAATACCAAGGGCTGGCCGGTCAGGTAGAGGCGTTCCATGACCGGTTCGTGCAGCAATTGAGTGGCAGCGCAACGGCTTACGCGAGCGCCGAAGACGCAAACTTTGCTTTTCTGCAACCGCTGGAAGCGTTTGTGACCTCGGTGTCTCGTGCCGTCTCCGGGGCGATCGACGCCGCGATAAACCAATTCGTTGACTTCGGTTCGTACCTGTTGTCGCTTGCGTTCCGGCCCATCTTCTACGCGCTGCTGGGACCCATTCTCGATCTGTATGCGCACGTGGTGGTGCTGGCGCTGTATGCAGCCTTGTATGGGGCGCTCACCGGGGCATGAACGCGCAAACTTCCCTGCCGGATCAGACCCGTTCCATGTAGAAGTAGGCGTAGCGACCATTGTCAAGGGCGTTCTTGCCGTTCATGATCCCCATCACGGCGTGGTCGTCGATCTTCTTGAAGTGGTCGTGCACGGGCTGCCGGTCGAAGATCATCGTCGCTGTTACCTCGCCGCGGAATTCCTCCATCCAGAGGCTGCCTTCGCCGTTTTCGGTGTTGAAGTACTTGTTGCCATCGGCGTCGAGGCAGACCAGCGGCTGCGCGTCTGTAGCGGAGTTGAAGGTCTTGCCGAACCAGTTGATCTGGGCCAGAGTTCCGTTCTCCCGGTGGCCGGTGTCGAACTCACCGCCTTGCCATTCGCCGATCATGAAGTCGATGGTGGTCGGCTCCAACGAAGCCCAGAATTCGTCGAGGACCACGTCGGGGATCAGCATCCGCTGCGGCCCGGTGACCAGGCGCTGTGCGGCGCGGTCCTTGAGCTCGATGAATTTCTTGCGGGCCGCGCAGGCCGCCGTTTCGTGCGTTTGGTTGGTGATGGTTGAGATGTTCATGGCAACGAGTGTTGATCCGGGGCGGCCGTCGCACTAGCGGAAATGTCGTTGTAGGGATACAAGTGAACCGCCCCGGCATGTCCGGAGACTCCGTTTGTTGGGAAGGATGGAGTCATGCCGGGAGATTCATCGAAGCGGTACCCGCCGGAGTTGCGGGAGCGGGCGGTGCGGATGGTCGCTGAGATCAGTGATCAGCACGAATCGGAGTGGGCGGCGATGGGTGAGGTCGCGCGGTTACTGGGGGTCGGCACGGCCGAGACGGTGTGCAAGTGGGTGCGCCAGGCTCAGATCGATGCCGGGGCCCGCGCGGGAACCACGACTGAGGAATCCGCCGAGCTCAAGAAGTTGCGGCGGGAGAACGCTGAACTGCGAAGAGCGAACGCTATTTTGAAGACGGCGTCGGCTTTCTTCGCGGCCGAACTGGACCGGCCACACCCCTAGTCTGTCGATTCATCGCTGAGCATCAGGGCCGCCGGGATGGCGCTGATGGTTTGCGGTGGGGTGTCCAGTCGATCTGCGCCGAGCTGGTCGGGCTCGGTGTGCAGATCGCCCCGTCGACGTATTACGAGTACTTCGAACGCCATCCCAGTCGGCGCGAGGTCCGTGACAACGAGCTCAAAGCCCACATCAACCGCGTTCACGCCGCTAACTACGGGGTCTACGGGGCGCGCAAGGTGTGGCTGGCGCTCAACCGTGAGGGCATCACGGTGGCCCGCTGCACGGTGGAGCGGTTGATGGCCGAATGCGGCCTGACCGGCGCGGTGCGCGGGAAAGCCAGACGCACCACGATCGCTGATCCCGGTGGTGCCCGCCCAGCGGATCTGGTGGGTCGCCAGTTCGGCCCGGTAGCGCCCAATCGACTCTGGGTGGCCGATCTGACGTATGTGTCGACCTGGTCAGGGTTCGCCTACGTCGCGTTCGTGACCGACGCCTACGCCCGGCGGATCCTGGGCTGGCGGGTGGCGGCCACCATGGCGACCACCCTGGTCCTCGATGCCATCGAGCAGGCGATCTGGACCCGCCACCGAGACGGTGTGATGGACTTAAAAGACGTTGTCCACCATACCGATAGGGGATCGCAATACACATCGATCCGATTCACCGAGCGCCTGGCCGAGGCCGGCATCCAACCCTCGGTCGGGGCGGTCGGCAGTTCCTATGACAACGCGCTGGCCGAGACTATCAACGGGCTGTACAAGACCGAGTTGATCAAACCAGCCAAGCCCTGGCGCACCATCGAGGACGTCGAGTTGGCGACCGCCCGCTGGGTCGACTTCTTCAATCACCGCCGCCTCCACCGATACTGCGCAGACATCCCGCCGGCCGAGCTTGAGACGGCCTACTACGCTCAACGCCAGAGGCCAGCCGCCGGCTGAGACCTCAAGTCAAAAAGTCTCCGGACTCCCCGGGGCGGTTCAAAGCCTGCTTTGTACGGTTGTTCGCTTTGTCCACAGTTGGGCTTTTATCCACAGATTGCGGTTTGGCCGGGGCTCCAACGGCGCCCCGTCACTAGCATCGAACCTATGTTCGACGGCGTGGATG
>NZ_LZKQ01000100.1 GCF_001668675.1 Mycobacterium asiaticum
ACGTGGTGCCGGGGCAGACCGTACGGCTGGCGCTCACGCCGGACAAGACCGGCACGTTTGATTTCCTGTGCGACATCTTCTGCGGCTCCGGCCACGAGACGATGAATGGAACGTTGACCGTCACCTGAAGCACACCGTTGCACCTCCAACGCAAAGCGCCCCGACCTGTTCGGGGCCCTCTCGTCTGCAGACGCGGTCTTAAGCCAGCGCGTCCCGCCCGGCCAGGGCCAGCAGCAGTTCGTCGAGCCGCTCCATGGTGGAGGTCATGCCGTCTTTCATCCCCATGTCGATGACCTTCTGCACATCCTCTGGCGAGTTGTACAACACCACAGTCGTGACGAGGGTGCGTTCCTTCGCATCGGTAAAAGTGACATCCCAGCGGGCGCGGGGCATATCCGGATTCACGGCGCCGGCTTCATCAGAAAAAGCATCGAGCGCCGCGTAGCCATCGATCGGGTTGATCTTCTGATAGTCCAGGCGGCTCCAGAAAGACTCTCCATCGGGGGTGATCATGGCGTAGTGCCAGTAGCCGCCTTCCTTGAATTCCATATGCTTGGTCTTGGTGGTCAGCGGCTTGGGTGCAAACCACTGATCGAGCAGTTCGCGCTTCGTATGGCAATCCCACACCAGCTGGCGCTTTGCCGCGAACTCTCGCCTCACGGTGAGGCTGCTCTTTTGCATGTCGACGAGGAAATCAAACCGAAGATCAGCCTTCATTGCCTTCTCCTTGGAGTTTCTCTAAGAGCTTGTCCAGATTGCTGTACCTGCCCGTCCAGATCGCGTGCTGTTGCTCAAACCAGCGCTCGGCGGCGGCCAACTTCTTGCGCTCGAGCGTGCACGTCCGGATTCGGGCCCGGGTGGCCGTCCCGGCCAACCCGCCCGCTTGCCGCCCCCCCCAGCGGGTGATTTTTTCCCCGCGCGCCGACCCCCCAAACCCCCCCCAGGGCCCGGTTGGGGGGGTGCTTTCGCGTCTGCTCGCGCTCAAAGTCATGGGAGGGCCCTAATCGGTCCTTGCCGGCTCCAGCCGGGCACGGTGGTCACGCCCTGCTGGACGACGGCGTCGGGCGCGCGGTCGGTCGGGATCAGGCGGTGGTACTGCTCCACCGAACCCCAGTCGCGGTACCAGTCACCGCTGAGGTACGTCGAGATCGTCGACGTCCACAGCAGCCCCTGGGTGAACATGAACGGCCCGCCGGTCGAGGCCGCCTGCCACAGGTTCGACGACACCGCGGTCTGCTTGTGGTCGGGCAGGATCCGATAGTCGGGCAGTTCGGCGATGCCCAGGTGCTCGGAGAACGGGCGCTGGCACGGGAAGTTGGCCGCCGTCGCGATGTCCATCAACACCGGGGTCTGCGAGCCGATCAACTGCTGCAGCGATTCCAGCTCGGGCACCCGCGGTGGCGTGAAGGCGAACCACTGCTCGGAGCTCAGGTTCGGGTCGTAGGCGACGATGCGGGCCACGTTGGCTTCCGGCGGCGCCCAGGTCAGCGGGAACCGCAGATTGCGCCAGGCCGGTTGCGGACCGAGGTCGATCGGAAACACCTCGCCCAGCGGGGTGAAGTTGCCGTCCGGTCGCGAGATGCCCCACTGCAGCTTCAGCGACTGGCCGTACATGAAGTCGCCGTCCTCTTTATAGGACCAGATCGCGCCCGCGGCCGAGACCACCACCAGCGGCCGGTCGGGCCGGCGCGGCGGCAGCTGGTACCAGGCGGAGGTGGCGCGGGCCGCCAGGTTGTTCTCGCCGTAGCTGCCCATCACCGGGGTGCGGGCGGGATCCAATCCGAACGGCAGGAACGCGTGCGACCCGTTGACGCCGACGGGCCCCTTGCCGCCCGCGGTGCCGGCGGAGTCGGTGATGGCGGCGTTGGGCTTGTTGGGCGAGGCGTCGGAATTGACGACGCCGGGCTTGCTGACCACCGGGTCAGATTTGAGGTCCTCGCCGACGCCTTCGGGCTTGAAGCCGAGCGGGCTGACGCCGCCGAGCGGCCCGTCGGGACCGAACTGCTGACCCGGCACCGGCTGCAGCATCCCGGCGTTGGGGTCGGGCTCGGCCAGCACGTCGTCGGCCATGGCACAGCTGGTGGGTGACAGGCCCGACGTGAGGGCGGCCAGGTTGGCCTTTCCGGTGGTGTAGAGCGGGTAGCGGAAGACCGCGCCCTTGGCCAACGAGCCGACTTCACCCAGGACCATGATCACCGCCACCACCAGCAGCGGGGCCGACGCCAGCACACGGTTGCGCCGGTTGTTCTTGACCTCGGTGTGCCCGGCGTAGTCCATCCGGAAGTGGTACCAGGCGGCCAGCAGGCCGGTGAGGATCGAGAGCGTCAGGAACATCGAGGTAACCGGGTGGCTGGCGACGACGGGCTGGATGTCGTACCAGGGGACGCCGTAGTTGCCGACGTAGAACCACCCGTTGATGCCGGAAGTGGCCCAGGCGAGCACGAACAGCAGCGCGGTGACGTACAGCGCGAGGTTGCGTCGGCTGTGCAGGCCGATCCGCGCAACGGTGAAGGCGGTGACGGCGCCCAGCGCACCGGCCAGGCTGGCGAACGCACCGAACTGGATGGCCCACTTGGTCGGGGTGAAATGCAACAGCAGCAAGCCGATCGCGGTGGTGCCCAGCAGCCGCCAGGCCGGTCCGGTGGCCAGCCCGGCCACCCGGCCGCGGCGCAGCAGCACGAACAGCATCCCGAACATGCACAGCAGCAGCACCAGCACCGCGAATCGCCGCGCCATCGAACCGTCCGCGTTGCTCTCGACGGTGAGGAAGTAGTACCGCAGGAAGTCCTGGTACCAGGCGATCGTCGGGCCGACTTTGTACTTGATGCGGGCCGATTCGGCGGCGGTGGCCAGCGTCTGCGAGCGGAACACCACCACGGTGATCAGCGACAGCGACGCCGCCAGCACCACCAGGGGCGCCAGCAGGCCGTCGGTGGCCCGGCGCCGCCGGACGATCTGCGCGATCGCGCGGGCGCCGGTCAACAATGCTGCGACGGCGATCAGGCCCTGCGGTGCGAGCGTGGCGGTCAGCGCGGCGACGATGATCGCCAACGTGGCCGGCGCGAGCCGGCCGAGTGCGATCGAGCGCTCCACCAGGATCCAGGTGAGCAGCACGCCCAGGGCGATCAAAGGTTCGGGGCGCAGTCCGTTGTTGAACGGCAGCCATGCGGCGACGAACACCGCGCCGGCGGTGTAGAGCGCGACCCTGTTGCCGGCCAGGCCGCCCCGGCCCGGCCCGAGTCGGCGCAGGACGCAGTGGCTGATCAGCAGCCAGCAGCCGATGCCTGCCAGCAGGGCGGGCAGCCGCATCCACACCCCGGCGCTGCTCACCGCCGCCATCTTGGACAGCACGCTGAAGTACCAGTCGAACGGCGCGTTGGTGGTACCGAAGTAGCGGTAGTAGTCGACGATGTATCCGGCCTTGGGCGCCACCCGGGCAATGGTGAGGTTGTATCCGTCGTCGGATGTGGTGGCGCCGATGATGTGCCAGAGCAGCAGGGTTGCGATGACCGCGGCGTCGGCGAGCCAGCCCGACAGGCCCGCGTGCGACCCACGGCGCAACCGCGGGCGGTAACGAGCCAGCAACGTCATCGGTGAGCGCCAGTTGCGCAGCGAGTCGCCGCGGCTGCGGCGGTCCAGCGCGGCGAGCGCAAGGATGGCGGACAGCACCGCGAGTGCGCCGAGGCCCATGGCCAGCGACTTCAGCGTGGTGGGCGCGAGGATGAACCGGGTATCGACGTCGACGCGTGCCGACAGGCCGGGCTGCGCCGGCACTTTGAGGTCGGTGAAGATGCCCCCGACCTGGGGCTTCTTCTCGGGTGCCAGCTTGCCGATGGCACCGGGAATCCCGACGAAGTCGGCACCCGCGCCACCGGCGTCGGCCCAGATGTGCAGCACCTGGCAACCACCCGCCGCGATCGCCGGGCGCGGCGCGACCGCGGCCACCGTGTCGCGGAAGGCGACGACGACCGTGTCCTTGTTCGCGCGCACGAACAGCCCGTGCTTGCCGGTCTCGAAGCCGTCGGTCGGCAGGGTCGAGACCACCAGACCACCGTTGGCGGGCAGAGTTGCTATCGCGGAACAGGGGATGGAGATGTCCAGTGCCTGCGGTGCCCCGGACACCAGCGGGGCGGTGATCTGGGTGATGTTGCCGTCGGCACCGGTGCCCTGCGGCCACACGATGGTGGCGGTGGTCTGCCGCACCGGCAACAACGGGACCAGCAGGCATAACACCAGTCCGCCGATTCCCGAGACGACGGCTACTAGCCGGGCGATCCGGTGGGATCGCTCATTACCGTCGGGGGACACGATGGTCGATCGTAGGCGACGCGATTAAGTGACTATTGGATGCGGGGCCGGGGAAAGGCCCCGCCGCGTGTAACGATCACAATGGGTACATAGATATAGCCAACGGCCTGGATGATCGGAGGCTGGCAGCGCGATGACGAACACGCCTCTCGGGTTTGGTGTTCTGGGACCGCTGCAACTGCTGGTGGACGGCACCCCGGTGCCCGTCGGTGCAGCGAAGCAGCGGGCGGTGCTGGCGATGCTGCTGATCAACCGCAACCGGCCGGTTTCGGTGGACGCGTTGACCGACGCGGTGTGGGACGGTTCGCCGGTTCCGGCGGCACGCACCAGCATCCAGTCCCACATCTCCAATCTGCGCCGGCTGCTGCGCACGACCGGCGGCGTCGACCCGGCACGGGTCCTGGCCAGCGCGCCGCCGGGTTATCAGCTGACCGTCTCCGACAGCGACTACGACCTGGGCCGGTTCGCGGCCGCGAAAACCGCCGGAGTCCAGGCCGCCGCCGCGGGCCGGTTCGAAGAGGCCAGCGAGCACCTGTCTCAGGCGCTGGCCGAGTGGCGCGGCCCGGTGCTCGACGACCTGCGGGACTTCGAATTCGTGGACGCCTTCGCCACCAAGCTCGTCGAGGACAAGGTTGGAGCCCACAGCGCCCGCGCCGAAGCCGAGATCGCCTGCGGCCGGGCCGATGCCGTCATCGGTGAACTGGAGTCGCTGGCCGCCGAGCATCCCTACCGGGAGCCGTTGTGGGCCCAGCTGATCACCGCCTACTACGTCACCGAACGACAGTCCGACGCCCTGGGCGCCTACCGGCAGCTCAAGACGGCGCTGGCCGAGGGTCTCGGCATCGATCCCGGCCCGACCGTCACCGCCCTGCACGAGCGCATCCTGCGGCAGGAGCCGATCGTCACCAAGCATGCCGTCGCCAGCACCCGCAAACGCGGCGCGTACCGGGAAGCCACCGCGGCCCCGGCCGTCCCGACATTGGTCGCCGCGTTGCGGGACAGCGCCGGACGCGTATACCGACTCAACGGCGCCGTCACCCGCATCGGCCGGCTGGCCGACAACGACATCGTGCTCGACGACACCGACGTCAGCCGGCACCATGCCGTAATCGCCGACACCGGAACGGCTTTCGTGATCACCGATCTGCGGTCCACCAATGGCGTGGAGGTGGGCGGTCAGCCGATCCGGGGCAGCGCCACGCTGACTGACGGCGACCGCATCTGTATCGGTGGCTGCGAGTTCCGGTTCGATGTCCAGCAAGCCTGAAGTGCGCTCAACTCTTACGTAGCGGCGCCGGGTTCCACAACCCGCTGCGGGTGACGGTGCCCAACTCGAGTCGGGCGGGCCCCGCATCGGGGTAATAGGGCGTCAATCGTTGCAACGCGCCCCAGTCCCGGAACCAGTCGTCCTTGAGGTAGCTGGCCACCGTGGTCGCGTGGGTCAGTAATTCGGTGATGCCCAGCGGCCCACCGCCCAGGTTGTCCATCACCGGCGAGTTCGCCTCCGCACCGAACCGGTCGGGCAGGATCCGCCACTTGGGCGCCTCGTCGACGCCGTTCTGGTGACCGAACGGCCGCTGACACGGGAACGCCAGGCCCACCAGCCAGTCCAGGAACACCGGGTCCTTGGAGCCGACGACATCCTGCAGGGTGCGCAGCCGCGGCACCCGCGGCGGGGTGAGGCCGATCCAGTGCTGGGGCGCCAGGTCGTCATCATCGGCCACCAGCCGTACCTGGGTCGCCGATTCGGGGATCGCGGACAGCGGCGCGCGCAGGTTACGCCACGCGGGCACCGCGCCGACGTCAGCGAATCCCATTGAGCCGCTGTGCTTTCCGGCGGCAGCCTCGTCGTCGGTGGCCCACTGCACCTGAACCTCGCGGGGATCGAAGCGGCCCGCGGCGGTCACCACCAGCAACGCGGACTTGCCCCGCTGTTCCTTGGGCGGCAGCCGGTACCAGCCCGAGCGCAGCATCGCGGGTACCTGGATGCCCGATCGCCAACTGCCGAGCACCGGTGTGCGAGCCGGATCGAGGTTGAATGGCAGCCGGGCACGGGACCCGTTGATCCCCGGTGCCGCGGTGGTCCCGCCCTCGGTGCCCGGGTCGCTGCCGGTGACCACCCCGTCGTCACTGGCGAAGTTGCGGTCACCGGGGCGTTCCATCACCGGGTCCGCCGAGACGTCGGCGGGAATTCCGTTGGGCGTGAACGCTTCCGAGAGACCGGCGCCCAGCGCCTCGCCCACCGGAGCGGACACCGGCGCCAGCATGCCGGCGTCCGGATCCAGCTCCACCAGCACGTCTTCGGCCAGCCCGCAGGTTTTGCCGGTCAGCGCTTGCAAGTTGGACCGGCCGACCGACCACGCCGGGTATTGCGCCACCATCGCCTGGGTCAGCGACACGACTTCGAAGAGCACCAACAGCCACGTCGCGATCGCCAACGGTGATTGGACGAGCCCGGCCAGCCGGGCGCCGACGCGGGTCTTGGGCGGGCGTTCCTCGGTGGCCACGAAGTGGAACCACGCGGCCACCAACAGCACCACCACCGTGAGTTCCAGCAGCGCGGTGGTCAGCGACCATCTCAGCTTGGGGAACGAATTCGACCACGGCACACCGAAATTCGATACGTACCACCAGCCGTTGACGCTGGCGAACGACATCGCCATGACGAACAGCACCGCGGCG
Organism: Mycobacterium asiaticum; assembly: GCF_001668675.1. Classification (GTDB taxonomy): domain Bacteria; phylum Actinomycetota; class Actinomycetes; order Mycobacteriales; family Mycobacteriaceae; genus Mycobacterium; species Mycobacterium asiaticum_D. The sequence continues at coordinate 6,991 of NZ_LZKQ01000100.1, forward strand.
GCGAACATGGTCCGGTTGCGTCGCGACTTCATCGCCGTGGCGGTGACGGCGACGGCGGCCAACGCCCCCAACGAGCCGGCCAGCCCCGCGAACACCCCGAAGTGGTGGGTCCACTTGGTGGGGGTGAACATCATCGCGAACAAGGAGATCACGGTGATGCCGACGATGCGGCGACTCGGCCCGGCCGCCGTCCCCGGAATCCGCCCCTTGCGCAACGACATCGCCACCGCCACCGCCAGCGCGACGAGCAGCGCCAGCACCGCGAAGCGGCGCGCCACCGACCCGTCCGGGCTGGGCATGAACAGCCGCTCGTAGCGGATGTGCTCGTCGAACCACTTCAGGCTGGGCCCGACGGCCTGCTTGAACCGACTTGCCTGGACCTCGCCGGCCAGGGTCTGGTCGCGGAAGATCAGGATCGCGGTGACGGTACTCGCGGCCAGGATCGGCGCCAGCAGCGGCAGCAAGCCGAACCGTTTCGAGCGTCGATGCAGGATGGTCCGCAGCGGCCCGATGGCAACCAGCAGCGCACCGATGGAGGCGATTCCGGTCGGACCGGAGAACAGCGTGAGCGCGCCGATGATGCAGGCAATGGCCACGGGCAGCAGCCGGCTGGTCGCCACCGCGCGCTCCACCGAGCACCAGGTCAGCAAGATCCCCAACGCGATGATCGGTTCGGGACGTAGACCGTTGTCCAGCGTCAGCCAGACCACCAGGAACATGCCGGCGGCCGTCCACGCCGCGGCCCGGCTCCGCTTGACCGCGTAACCCAGTCGCGGGATGACCTCGCGGCTGATCGCCCACCAACAGGTCACCGCCATCGCCAGGGTGGGCAGCCGCATCCAGATGCTGGCGGTGCTGACGTGCGCCCACACCGCCAGCAGGTCGTAGTACCAGCCGAACGGCGCCTCCGGGGTGCCGAACCAGCGGTAGTAGTTGGCCATGTACCCGGCGTGTTCGGAGACCCGGGCCATGGTGAGGATGTAGCCGTCGTCGGAGGTGTTGGCGCCGACGAAGTGCCACCACACCAGCACGGCGAGGACCAGGGCGTCCAGCCCACCGAGCGACCACCACCGCGACGGCAGGAACCGCCGGTGCCGGGTGCCGTCGGCGGTGTCCAGGACGTGCAGCGCGACCAGGGCGGCGGCGGTCAGCACCAGCCCGAGGATCATCGCGGCCATCTTCAGCGTCGTCGGGCTGCTGCTGTAACGGGTGTCGACGACCGCGGAGAAGGTCAGGCCCGGCGGTGCCGGCCCGGACAGGTCGGTGAACACGCCCACGATCTGCGGTCGGAAGTCGTAGCCGCTCTTCTCACCGCGCAGCGGATCGCCGGGGTGCTCACTGGTCGGCCCCTGCTTGAGCCCCTCGAACTCGCCGATGACCCGGTCCGCGTGGGCGGTGAAGGTCAGCCGTTTGCAATCCGGGCCGAGCACCTGATTCATCGGGGCGGTCACCACCGGGACGTTGCGCACGATCAGCACCAGATCGTCGTTGACCCGCTGCAGCAGCAGGCCCCGGTCAACCGCCTTGGGTGCCTGCTTGGGCACCGTGGACAACAACACCGTCTTGCCGGTGTTCTGCGGTCCGGCCAACCCGGCGGCGGCCTGGCAGGGCACGGTGATGTTCAGGTCGGTGGCCACGTAACTGATCAGCGGCGCTTCGACACTGCCGAAAGTGCCGTTCTGCGGCCAGTTCAGTTCCGCGGTGGTCTGGTTGACGGGCAGCAGTGGCGTCGCGAGTGCGAGGACGGTTCCGAGCAGACCGGCGACCACCGCGACGAGGCGAGCGATCCGGTAGTTAGCTCCCGTGTCGCTCACGAGGGTAGATGCTAATTGTTTGGTCTCGCCCGGTGCGGTTTCGGTGGCCATCAGGAGCTCAGTCCAGGCTTGCGGACGGCCACCACGAAGGGGCCGATGGCTTCGACGGCGAACCGTGGATCACTGAACAGCGCGGCCTTGAAGTCCACGGTGTAGCGGCGGACGTTGGGCTGGTTGGGGTAGACGTCCTCGGCCAGCCGGAGCGTGTAGGTGTTGCTGGCGCCGCGGCGCATCACGAAAACGGTCGGCGGCGGCCACGGCAGCTTGTCCAGCGCAGCGATGAACTCGTCGGCCGTCTTGAGCTTGGCCCAGGACTCGATCTGGGCTGCGCGTTTGTCGAACTGGGCCAGCGGATTGGCATAGTGCGACGTCAACCCCTGGAAGCCCCAGTAGGGATACAACGACAGAAAGCTGTAGTCGGCGGTCAGTACCACGATCTCATCACGCGGTTTGCCGGTGATCCGCTGGATCGCGGCGTCCACCGCCGGGTAGTACTTCTCCGAGCCGGGTGGCCGCCGGTCACCGCGTTGCCCGTCGCCGTCGGTGTCGGTGTAGGCGATCGTCAGGTCCGGTCGCAGCACGTCGGGGATGTCCTGGCTGAAGGCGATGGCGCCGGTCAGCCCGATCGCCGCGGCCACCGGCAGCACCGCGCGGCTGCCGATCCAGTCCCGGCGCAGCGCCTGGGTCACTTCCACGAAGCCGAACACCCCGGCGGTCACCAGCAGCACCGAAAGGGTCGGCTGCAACCGGAACGACAGCAGCGTGGTGCGCGCCAGCGTGGTCAGCATCGACAGCAGCGACCACAGATAGACGGCCAGCACGCCGAGGGCCAGCCCGCCGGCCCGGACCGACGTCCGCGCCTTGACGATCAGCCAGAGGGTGCCCAGCAGGCAGATCGCCCCCAGTAGGGAGAACTGGAACATCGGGAACGTCAGCTGGGCGCCGTCGGCGGGCAGGTAGTGCTGGGCGCTGCCGGTGTTGCTGACGGGGGAACTCAACGTGCGGAGCAGGAAGGGCAGCCAGGTGATGGAGGCGATGGCCAACGCGATGACACTGATGACGAGCAGTCGCCGCAGCGGATCGAGCGCCGCCCGCAGGCCCTGCGCCCGCCAGCGGAAGGCGACCAGCCCGAGCGCCATCAGGCAGACCGTGAACGCGCTGTAGGCGACCAGCAGGGTGTACCAGGTGGCGGCGAAGCCCAGGAACAGGCCGGCGCCCACGATGGCACCCCAACCCGCCGCGCCGACGGCTCGCAGACCCGACCAGGTCAGCACCAGCACCGGCGGCAGCAGCACGGTGATCATCGCGGCGTAGGGCTCCGGCGAGCTGTAGGCCAGCGTCACCGCGGTGCCGGCGGTGGTGACCAGCAGCGCGTACTCGAAGCGGACCATCCGCCACCACAGCACCAGCGCTACCGCGGCGGCGATGGTGATCGAGGTGATCGCCCACGGCTTGAACATCTCCCAGGCGGGCGTGCCGGTCAGCGCCGCCGCGCGCCCGCCGAGCCAGAACCAGCCCGGCGGGTAGAACGGCGGCAGCCCGAGATAGGTCATGTCGCGCAGGGCGGGGCTGTCGGTGAGCCGGGTCAGGTACTCGGTGCGGAATTGCTGATCGACGGAGATGCCGAACAGATAAAGCTTGGTGGCGCCCAGCGGCATGCCGAGTGTCACCACGCTGAACGCCGACACGAACACCAGCGCGCCGAGTTGCGCCAGCCGGCGGAACCGCCCGTGTCGCCATACCAGCCCCACGGCGAGCAGACCGGCCAGGCAGCCGACCTGGCCGACGGTGGTCAGCGCGTGCAGTTGATTGGAGGACGGGAAGGCCGGCCACTGCACCCGGGAGATGGCGAGCAGCGAAACCGTCGAGACCACGATGGCCACCAGGACCGCCAGGGCCATCTGGCCCAGGGTGGCCAGCGCGTTACGCATGGTCAGATGGGCAGCCTGCGGAAGATGCTCCGCGGGATGTGCCGCAACACCATCATCACGTAGCGAAACGCTCCTGGCGCCCAAACCAATTCCTTACCTTTCGCGGACGCGGTCACCGCCAGTTCGGCGACGTACTCCTTGTCGACGGTCAGCGGAGCTTCCTTGACGTGCGCGCTCATCCGGGTGCGCACCTGGCCGGGCCGGATCACCAGCACCCGAACACCGTACTCGCGCAGCGCTTCTGAAAGACCGAGGTAGAAACCGTCCAGGCCGGCCTTGGTGGAGCCGTAGACGAAGTTCGACCGGCGCACCCGCTCGCCGGCCACCGTGCTCATCGCGATGATCTGGCCGAAACCCTGTGCGCGCATCTTCTCACCGAGCAACACACCCACCGAAACCGCTGCGGTGTAATTGATTTCGGCGATCAGCACGGCCTTGCGCTGGTTCTGCCACAATTCCTCGGCGTCACCGAGCAGTCCGAACGCGACGATAGCGACATCGATGTCGCCGTTGCCGAAGGCCTCGTCGATCACCTTGGGATGGCTGTCGGTGTCCACCGCGTCGAAGTCGATCAGTTCCACCGACCGTGCGCCCGCGGTCTTCATCTGCGCTACCGCGTCCTCGCGGCCCGGGTCGTCTGGCAGACAGGCCAACACGATTCGCGCGGCCGCGTTGCGCAGGTACCGCTCACAGATGGCCAGCCCGATCTCGGACGTGCCGCCGAGCAGCAGGATCGACTGGGGGTTTCCCACGGCATCAAGCACCATCTAGAGCAGCTCCAAACGTCGGGCCATGTCGGAGGCGAACACCCCGTTGGGATCCACCTTGCGGCGCACGGCGATCCATTCGTCGATGCGCGGGTACATGGCGTGAAAGGTCTCGGCGGTGGTTCGCGAGTCCTTGGCGGTGTAGAGCCGGCCGCCGAATTGCAGCACGCGCCGGTCGAGTTCGTTGAGGAACTCGTTGAGGCCGGGCTTGATCGGGAAGTCGACGCAGACGTTCCAGCCCGGAATCGGGAAGCTCAGCGGCGCCTGGTTGCCCGGGCCGAAGAGCTTGAACACATTGAGAAACGAGTAATGCCCGGACTTTTGGATGTCGCGGATGATCCCTTTGAATTCCTCGACCGCGTCGGTGGGCACCACGAACTGGTACTGGCCGAACCCGGCTGAGCCGAACGCCCGGTTCCACTCGCCGAACATGTCCAGCGGGTGGTAGAACTGCGTCAGATTCTGCGCCTTGCCGCGGTAGGTTCCCGACTTGCGGTACCACAGCTCGCCGATCGGCATGAAGGTGTATTTGTTGGCCAGCCCGTTGGGGAACACGTCGGGAAACGTAAGCAGCTGCGGCGCATCGAATTTCAAGGGATTGCGCTGCAGCTTGGCGGGCAGCTGGTCGAGGGTGGCCAGCGAACCACGGGAGATCGCCGCGCGGCCCAGCTTCGGGGGTGGGCTGATCGCGTCGAACCAGGCGCTGGAGTAGGTGTAGTTCGCCTCACTGCCGTCGCTGTGGAAGGCGATGGTCTCGTCCAGGCTCGATGTGACGTCGCCGTCGGCGATGAAGTACGCCGTTTCGGTGGGGGTCATCTCGACGGTGGCCCGCAGGATGATCCCGGTGAGCCCGTTGCCTCCGACGGTGGCCCAAAACAGTTCAGCGTCCTCACCGGCGGGTGTGATGCGCCGGACTTCGCCGCTGGCCAGCAGCAGGTCCATGCTGCGCACGTGGTTGCCGAAGCTGCCGGCGCTGTGATGGTTTTTGCCGTGGATGTCGCATGCGATGGCGCCGCCGATGGTCACCTGGCGGGTGCCCGGCAGCACCGGAACCCACAGTCCCAGCGGTAGCGCCGCCCGCATCAGCTGGTCGAGGTTGACGCCGCCGTCGACGTCGGCGAGCCTGCTGTCGGCGCTCAGCGAGTGGATCTTGTTGAGCACGCTCATGTCGATCACCAGGCCGCCGCCGTTTTGCGCGTTGTCGCCGTAGGAGCGGCCCAGACCGCGGGCAATCACGCCACGACCGTCGGAGTCGGCGGCTCGGGCCACGGCCTTGGCGATCACCTCGGCGTCCGGTGTGCGCAACAGCTGTGCCACCGAGGGTGCCGTTCGTCCCCACCCGGTCAGCCGGGTGAGGGTGGTGCCCGAGGCGGGCTCAGGGGTGCTTGACATCGTCACAGAGGGTACCGCCTGCCGGGTGGGCTCAGCGGATGCGGAAGATCACGGCTCGCTGCACGATGAAATTGATGACGGTCGCCGTGCCCTGCGCGATCACGAAGGCGACGGGTATTGCCCAGCTCTGGTAGTGCAGCAACGCAAGGCAGAGATGGTTGAGCCCGACCTGGGCGGTGAACGTGATCGCGTACAGGATCATGACCGCGACGAACCGGGCAGTGCTGGGCGACGCTTGGAACGTCCAGCGCCGGTTGATCAGGTAGGCGGTGATGGTGCCGATGATGAAGCTGATGGCCTTGGCCAGGTCGACCTGGACGCCGAGCACCTTGTAAAGCACGACGTAAAGGCCGAAGTCGACGATGCCGGCCAGGCCGCCGGTGACCACGAAACGCAGCACCTGGGTTTTGAGGCTGAGGGGTTGCGGCTCGACTGGCGGCACAGCTCCTGGTGTGGGATCGGCCATCGGGGGAGTCTAACGGTGGCGATTCCCCGGGCTATGACGGCAACTTCACCGAGATCAGTTCGACCTGGGTGGGTCCCTGCGGGGTGGAGTAGGTCACCGTGTCACCGGCCTGGTGCCCGGCCAGGGCTTGGCCCAGCGGGCTGCGCGCGGTCAGCGTCTCGGCTTCGTGGCCGACCGGCGTCTCCTCCACGATGGAGATGACGTGCATGGTGACCACCTCGCCGTCGGCGAACCGCAACGTGACCTCGGTACCGCCGGGCAACACCTCAGACGGATCCGCATCCGCCGGCCCGGCCTTCAATCGCCGGTCCAGTTCGTTGATCCGGTCCCCGAGCACCACCAGTTCCTCGGCGCGCTGGATCGCGTCGGCCGCGTCACCGTGATCGCCGACCATGCCGCGGTCGTTGCGCACCTCGGCCTCGAGTCGGTCGCGCCGCTGCTTGAGCCGGTCCAACTCGGCGGCGAGATTCTCCCGCGCCGCAGCCGCCAGGTCCGTTGACTGAGATTCCTCGCTCACCTGGCACGACCTTTCGCCGCTGATGGTGTGTGGCGTATCAGTGATACACCCCTAGCCGGCGGAACCATCCTTCGGGGTGAACGGCACCACATCGTCCCCGTCGCTGAGCCCGACGCCGTCGTCGTATTGGCCCAGGCCGTTGCGCACCGCGTCGAAGATGGCCAGGCCCTGCGAGACCAAGCCGCTGGTGACCTGGCTGAGCCCTTCGGCTCCGTTGAGCACGGTCAGGTTGGAGTTGGCCAGCCCGCGCGCCGCCTTGTCGACGATCTCGGGCAGCTGGTCGATGATCATGCGGTCCAGCGCCACCCGGTTGTGCGACGCTGCCGCCTCGGCCTGGATCTTCATCTTCTCGGCGTCGGCGAGAGCCAGGATCCGGACGCGTTCGGCTTCGGCCTCGGCGGGCTTGACGACCTCGGCCACCAGCTCCTGCTGCCGCAGTTCCGCGGCACGCTGGGCCAGTTCGGTGCGCATGGCCAGCACTTCGCGCTGTGCCTCCGCCTCGGCCAAGGGACCCGCCTGTGCGGCCTCGGCCTGCGCCTTGTCCACCTCGGCCTTGTACTGCGCCTTGACAATCGCTGTCTCCCGGGCGAATTCGGCTTGTTTGCGCTGCGACTCCTGCTCGGCTTCGGCGGCGGCCTGGTTCGCTCTCGCCTGCGCGATCTGCGCCTGCTGCTGGACGGCGGCGTTGTGGGGCGCCGACATCGCCTTGATGTAGCCGAGTCCGTCGTCGTCGATCGACTGGATCTGCAGCGCGTCGACGTTCAGGCCGATCCGGGCCATTTCCTCCTTGGACCCGTCGAGCACCTCGGTCGCCAGTTTCTGCCGTTCCCGGATGATCTGTTCGACGGTCATCGAGCCGATGATCGAGCGCAGGTGGCCGGCGAAGATGCGTCCCGTCAGCACCTGCATCTGGTCCTGCTCGGACAGGAAGCGTTGCGCCGCCGCAATGATGCTCTCCGGATCGTTGCCGACCTTGAACGCGATGACGGCGCGGACGTTCAGCGTGATGCCTTGCTGGGTGACACATTTCTCGGCGACTTCGGCCTCGCACATCGCCAGGGTCAGGAATGCCGCCTTGCGAAAGAACGGAATAACGAAGGCGCCGTGGCCGGTGACGACCCGGAACGGGACGTTGCCTCTGACCTTGCCGCCCGAGATGAGCATCGCTTCATCCGGCGCGGGCACCCGGTAACCGAGCATGGTTGGACTCCTTGTTATTTCGGTTTCTATCGGAGAATTTCGGTGGGGTCGTGCCAGGGTTCGACGACCACCGTTCGGGGGCCGTGCGTCGCGACGACGAGCACCTTGGCGCCCTTGGGCAGCGGGTCATCGGAGCGGGCCAGGAAAGCTTCTTTGTATCCGCGCACGGTCACCAGGACCTCGCCGGCGCCGTCGGCGCCGCGGGTCGGCACGATCACGGTCCCTACGCAGCCGACGACCGACAGGCTCACGGCCAGTCAGTCTGCCATCAGGGTGACCTTATTGTTGCGATTCTCTCGGGCTTGGACCCGGGAGACCCAGACGCGGCCCTCGCTGGCCTTCGCGACAATGCGCTCCACGGTGTCGAAAACCCAGGCGGCGGAGGCTTCCATGCCGGGGCAGTGCATGACCCGGAGGTCGATAGCCCCCTGCGCGGCCAGCAGTTCGAACAGGTCACGCTGCGGGTCGTCGGCCGCGATCAGGGTGGTGTGGTCGAACTGGCGGCGCAGCGCGGCGCGCACGTCCTCGAGGCAATCGGCGTCGACGACCATGCCGGTGCCGGGATCGAGTTCAGCGCAGGCGAATTCGATTTCGAAGCGCTGCTCGTAGCCGTGCAGGTAGAAGTCCTTTCCGGCGCCGGTCCAAGAGCGATGGCAGCAGGCGAGGTCGCTGAACCGCTTGCGCAGGTGGAACTTCGCCGTGCGGCCGGGCGGGGCATCGTCGCGATGCAGGGTGGCGCTTTGGACGGTATCGGGGAATTCAAAGGCAAGGGTGGTCATCGTCGGTCACTCGTCTTTCGATTCGGCTGTTTTTCTGGTCAGGGTCAGGAATTGGCGCTGTTGCTCGGCGCTGTCACGCATCGAGCCGTAGAAGGCCATGGTGGTCGTGGGCCCGGCCAGGGCGGCGCCGTCGCGCACCGGTGTGCAGGCGTAGCCGCCTTCGAGCAGCACGCCCAGGCCGGGCGCGCCGAGTTGGTGATCGAGCCACAGCCCGATCCGGGTCGTCATCTTCTGTTGCACCCGGATTCCGCCCGAGCAGGCCTCCACGATCTGGGCGAACTCGTCGTGGTGCAACCGCTTTTCGCCGCGCACATAACCGATGTGCACGACGCCGTAGAACGGCAGCAGGTGTTGCTCGCAGAGCCCGTGGAATGGAATCGGACGCACCAACACAATTTCGGAGTGGCGTACGAGTGTTGCTTGCACCGGCATAGCGTCCCGGCGGGTCCTTGACGGATTCTTGAAGGATTCTTGGAAGATTCTCAACGCCGCCGCGCCAAGAAATCGCCGAGCTTCCGTAGAGCTTTCCCAAAGGACGGCACCCGAGCCTGCTAGGCATGAGGACTTGGTGGAAGGTGGCGGCGACCGTCGTCGTTGCGGCGGGCATCGCCGCCGGGGTTGGGGGTTCTGTCGCCCTGTGCCAGGCCGCGAACGTCACCGGCATGTACGGCGACCCGGCGGCCGCGGCGCCGTACTGGCGGATGCAAACTTACGACGACTGCGCGCTGATGGCTTCGGCAGATGTGATCGGCCAGCTGACCGGCCGCGAGCCGGCCGAGCAGGAGGTCATTGCGGTGGCGCAGCGGCTGCCCAGCCAGGTACGGCCCGGACCGCTCTACGCCGCAGGGTATGGCACCGAACCCGCCGACATCCCGCTGCTGCTGGCCCAGTACGGCGTGCACGGCGCCCTCGACTCCGGCCCCGAAGCGCTGCAGCGCTACCTGTCCGACGGGCACAAGGTGATCGCCGGGGTGAACGCGGAACTGCTGTGGGGCTTGCCGGTGCAGAACCGGGACCAGAGCGGCAACCCGACCAGCGACCACGCGGTGGTGGTCACCGGCATCGACCTGGCTCATGCAACGATGCACCTCAACGACAGCGGCAACCCTCACGGCCGAGACGAGACGGTGTCTCTAGAGGTCTTCGTCCGGTCCTGGGCCAGCGGCGGCGAGCAGTTGGTCGTGGCTTGGACGGCGCGCTGACCGGGTTAGCCGTGACTGCCATCCGCTCCGTCGGCCCCTAACGCACCGATCACACCGATCGCGCCCGTTGGGCCGGCCGTCCCGCTCAAAGCGCCGCCGGTTCCGCTGCTGCCGCCACTGCCGGCGGCACCGCCCGCGCCACCGCTACCCCCGTCGCCGGCAAGGCCACCGGCGGCGGCGTCGCCGTCGGAGCCGAAGCCACCGTGCCCACCATCACCGCCGGGGCCCCCGCCGCCTCCGGTTCCACCGGTACCGCCGGCGCCGCCCGCGCCGCCGGTCCCGGCCAGCAGGCCGCTCGCGCCACCGTTGCCGCCCGCCCCACCTGCGCCACCGGCCCCGCCGGTTCCGCCGGCCCCGCCATCGCCGCCGGGGCCGCCTTCGCTGGAACCGACAGTTGTGCCGGTGGCAGTGCCTGTGTTGCCACCGGCACCTCCTGCCCCGCCGAAGTCGCCGATCCCGCCCGTGCCGCCGAGTCCTCCGGTACCGCCAGCGCCACCATTGCCGATCAGCAGACCGCCGCGCCCACCATTGCCGCCGGAGCCACCTGTACCGCCGGTGCTGCCACCCGCGCCAGCGCTCCCGGCGCCGCCCGCGCCGCCGTTGCCGCCCGTAGCGGAACCCGTTATGCCTCCATTTGCCGTGGCGTTGCCGCCGTCGCCTCCGGCGCCTCCGGCCTGTCCTGGCCCGGAACCGGGGGCTCCGGCGCCGCCGTCACCGCCCGTGGCGGTGGTAAGGGCCAAGCCCGCAGATATCGCGGTCGCGTTGCCGCCAGTTCCACCATTCCCGCCGGGGGCGCCAGCGCCGGCCATGCCGCCGAGACCACCCGTCCCACCGGTGGCAGTTGCATCGACGCCTGGGGCGCCCGTGGCCACTGCGTCACCGCCCGACCCTCCGGTGCCCCCGGTGGCCCCGAGACCGCCGGTGAAACCTTGGCCTCCGGTGCCACCCACAGCCTCCGCGAAAAAGGGGTTGCTGTCGTTGACAGATGCGCCCGAACTTCCCGTGGCTGCGACTACCCCACTGGGGGTGGGATTAGTGCCGTTAGTTCCCGTCAGACCGGTGCCACCCTGGCCGCCATTGCCGCCGCCGCCGAACCAGACGGCGCTGCCGCCGTCACCACCACGACCGGGATTGCCGCCGTTGATGCCGGCCAGCGCGGCGCCGCCGGCCCCGCCGTGGCCGCCGTTGCCGAACAACAGCCCGCCGGTTCCACCGGTGCCGCCGGCGGCACCAGCTCCGCCCTGCCCGCCGGATCCGCCGTTGCCGAAGAGGCCCGCGCTGCCGCCTGCCCCGCCAGCGGCGCCGGCCGATGTGCTCGCGCCGCCGTCCCCGCCGTTGCCGAACAAGAGCCCACCAGCCCCGCCAGCTTGTCCTACGCCGTTCACGGTCAAGCCTGCGGCGCCGTCACCGATCAGCGGCCTGCCCAGGAGTGCCTGGGTGGGTGCGTTGACGATGCCGAGTACCTGCTGTTCAACGATTTGCAGTGGTGATGCGTTGGCGGTTTCGGCGCTCGCATACGAGCCGGCGGCGGCTTGTAGCGTCATTGTGAACCGGGTGTGGAACGAGGCTACCTCTGCACTGGCCGCCTGATAGCCCTTAGCGTGCGCACCGAACAACGCCGCGATCTGGGCTGAAACCTCGTCTGCCGCGGCGGCGAGCACGCCCGTCGTCGGGGCCGCTGCGGCGGCGTTCGCCGCGCTGATTGCCGATCCGATGTCGGCGGCCTCTTGGGCCGCAGTCGCCAACCACTCGGGGGTCGCGAGCATGAACGACATTGACGCACCTTTCCTGGGGAGTCGAGCTCTTGCACCGCTGAAATGGCCACCATTATTTGCCAGCGACGCACAAATTTTGGATGGAGATTTCGCATCGGATTAGGACAACGTATTGTGCAAAGTGCACTTGTGCGCCCGCGGCGCCAGCTCACCGAACAACCCAGACGCGTAACTCCGGTAATCGAGCCGCATAGCAATGTTCCGCAGACTGAAGTTTGCTGCTACGGACATAAACCCACGAAATACCTAGCCGCTGAGCGAAGTTCACCGCCTGATAATCGACTCCGCGAACCAGATCCAAATGCGGGGTGGCGGTCCAGTCACACGTCGCCGAATTCGAGCAGGGTGTAGGCGCCCCGGAACGGCTTGACCGGCGGGAACTGCCAGAGCGCCGGATATGCCGTCCCAAAGAACCAGCCGCGGCCCTTGGGCATCGGCACATCGTGCACCGCACGGATCCCAGGCACCGTGTCGGCCAGCTGGGCCAGGCGACGAGGGGAGAGGCTGAACGGCATCGGCGGCACCCGGTAATGCTTGGACGAGCGCATCCCGTTGGGTGCCACCTTCTTGACGATGGTCGGCGGCACGTCGAAGAACAGCTCGCCGCCCGGGAAACGTTTGGCGCACTCGCCGATCAGTTCCAACGCCTCCTGCGGTTGCAGGTACATCAGCAGACCCTCGGCGGTGAGGAACACACCGTTGCGGGTGTCGATCTGGTCCATCCAGCTGTAGTCCAACGCGGACTGCGCAATCTCGGTGATCCGTGGTGATTGGGGCAGCAGCCGGCGTCGCAGCTCGATGACTGGCTCCAAATCGATTGACACCCAACTGAATTGCGGATCTGGCAGCGCGCTGCTCAACCGCCAGAAGCTGGTTTGGAACCCTTCGGCGAGCGCGACCACGGCGGCGCGGGGGTGCTTGGCGAGATAAGCGAGCGCGCACCGGTCCACGGCAAGCGAGCGCAACGCCATCTCCTGGCCCTTGCGGCGACCGAACTTCTCGAAATCGAATTCGATGGACTCGACGAGCCGCACAGCCATCGGGTCGTCGATGATCGCGTCCGGGCGGCCGGCCTGATAAGCCCGGCCGCGCAGGGTGAACAGTGCTGTCTCGGAGACGCCGCTCAGCAGGCTGGCGTCGACCCGGCCGGGCTGACTCATGGACCCCCTATACCCAGTACGGCACGCGGGCGCGGTACTGGCGCATCGCGATGGCCGCCAGCACCCACCCGACAACCGTTAGCCCCAACACCACCGCCCAGTGCCGCAGTTCCTGGTGGGCACCTAACAACGGTGCCCGCACGATGTCCAGGTAGTGCAGCAGCGGGTTGAGCTCGACGATCTTCGACCAGCGGCCGGCGCCCTGCTGCCGCAGCGTGTCGTCGTTCCAAATGATCGGGGTCATGAAGAACAGCAGCTGGACGAGCGAATTGAGCAGCGGCCCGATGTCGCGGTAGCGGGTGGCCAGGATGCCGAAGCAGAGCGACACCCAGACGGCGTTGAGCATGATCAGCGCCAGTGCCGGCAGCACCGACAGGTCGGCCCAGGACCACGGCTTGGGGAAGATGAGAGCGACGATGACATAGATGACGATGTTGTGCGCGAACAGGATCATCTGCCGCCACACCAGCCGGTACACATGCACGCTCAGCGGCGTCGGCAACTGCTTGATCAGACCTTCATTTGCGACGAAGACGTCGGCGCCCTCCAAGATGGCGGCGTTGATCAGGTTCCAGATGATCAACCCCAGCGTGACGTAGGGCAGGTGCACCGACAGGTCGAGGTGGAAGAGCTTGGAATACAACCCGCCCATCGCCACGGCGGTGGTGCCCGTCGCGATCGTGATCCAGAACGGCCCCAACACCGAACGGCGGTAGCGCTGCTTGATGTCCTGCCAGCCCAGGTGCAGCCACAACTCACGCCGCCGGAACCCGTCGACCAGGTCGCGACGAGCGCGGGTGAACGTTTTGGACTGCGCCGCCGCATCGATGAATGTCATGCCGCACCTCCAGGCCGTCCGAACTGCTCCCGGCGTCCCAGCCGGCGCAACCGGAACCATTCCAGCAGACCCTTGGGGTCGCGTCGGGTCACCAGGAAGAACCAGCCGAACCGGACCCATTCCTGAAACAGCAGCTTGCGCAGGCCGGGCTGCGCCAGCACGTAACCGCGGTTGCGATAGGTGAAAAAACGTTTGGTGGGGTTGTCCGGGTACTGCGTGTGCATGCGGCCACCCAGGATCGGCTTGAACTCGTCGGAGCCACACGGGTGCAGATAAACCGCATCCAGGCAGGTGCCGAACGGCAGGCCGGAGCGAACCAGTCGGCGGTGCATCTCCACCTCGTCGCCGCGGATGAACAACCGCAGGTCCGGCACGCCGATCGCCTCCAGCGTGGCCGCCTTGAACAGCGCGCCGTTGAACAGCGACGCGATGCCGGGTAGCAGGTCTTGACCGGGTTCCGTCCTTAGTTCGCTGACCCGCCTGCGCCACACCAGGCCCCGACGCAGCGGAAACGCCAGCGCCTCGGGGTCCTCGATGTCGCAGACCATTGGGGACACCTCGGCCAGTCCGTGCTTGGCCGCGCACGCCAGCAGCGTCTGCAGCACCCCGGTACCGTGCGCGTGACCGTCGTCGTCGGCGAGCCAGATCCAGTCGGCGCCGTGCGCCAGCGCCAGCAGCATGCCCAGCGCGAATCCGCCCGCACCGCCGAGGTTGCGGCGCGAATTGAGGTAGATCGACGGAATCTCCTGTGCGGCGACGAGGTAGTGCACGCGGCTGTCACCGGAGTCGTCGTTGTCGATGACGATGAGCTTGTCCGGCACCCGAGTCTGGGTGGACAGGATGTCAAGCGAGCGAGCGAGTTCCTCGGGGCGCCGGTGGGTGACGACGACGGCGAAAACGGACTCACTCACGCGCGGTCTCGGCGAGAACTTCGCGCACGTGCCGCGCCGCGTCGTCACCCTCGTAGGCGCGCACCACGTCTTCGATACCACCGCTCTGCTTGATGACGCCGTGGTCTATCCACATCGCCGTCTTGCACAGCCGGGCCAGGAACTCGTTGGAATGGCTGGCGAACACCAGGATCCCGGAGCGCTCGACCAGGCTCTGCAGCCGCGACTGCGCCTTCTTCAGGAACTCCGCATCGACGGCGCCGATGCCTTCGTCGAGCAGCAGGATTTCCGGATCGATGCTGGTGACCACGCCCATCGCCAGCCGCACCCGCATGCCGGTGGAATAGGTGCGCAGCGGCATGGACAGGTAGTCGCCCAACTCGGTGAACTCGGCGATCTCGTCCACCTTGGCCAGCATCTGTTTGCGGGTCTGCCCGAGGAACAGGCCCCGGATGATGATGTTCTCGTAGCCGGAGATCTCCGGGTCCATGCCGATGCCCAGGTCGAACACGGGCGCCACGCGGCCGGTGACCTTCGCCCAGCCGCGCGTGGGTTCGTAGATGCCGGACAGCAGGCGCAGCAGGGTGGACTTCCCGGCGCCGTTGTGCCCGACCAGCCCCACCCGGTCACCGAGCTCCAGCGACATGGTGATGTCCCGCAACGCTTCGATGACCACCACGTTGGAACTGTTGCGGCCGATCGCACCGCCGGCCTTACCCAGGAACGCCTTCTTCAGCGACCGCGACTTGGCGTCGAAGATCGGGAATTCGACCCACGCGTCGCGGGTCTCGATGTGCGGACCGCTCGGCACGGCTCAGAGGTACTGTCCGGTGCCGGGCCCGTGGTGGCCCGGCCGACTCACCCCTGGCGGCAGCGCACCCTGGCGCATCTGCTCGAGTTGCGCGCGGGCGGCCATCTGCTGGGCGAACAGCGCAGTCTGGATGCCGTGGAAGAGCCCCTCCAGCCAGCCGACCAGCTGGGCCTGGGCGATCCGCAGCTCGGCGTCCGACGGCGGTGTCTCCTCGTTGAACGGCAGGGTGAGCCGCTCCAGCTCCTCGCGCAGTTCCGGGGCCAGACCGTCCTCCAGCTCGCGGATGCTGGTGGCGTGGATGTCACGCAACCGGCTGCGACTGGCGTCGTCGAGCGGTGCCGCGCGCACCTCCTCGAGCAGCTGCTTGATCATGGTGCCGATGCGCATCACCTTGGCGGGCTGCTCGACCAGGTCGGTCAGGGAGCGGTCGTCGGAGTCCTCGTCGTCATCGGTTTGCCGAAGCGCCATCAGACGCGGGTCGACGCCGCCGATGACCTCGATGCCGTCATCGTTCGGGTCGTCGTTGCCCGTACCCAACTCAATCACCGTCCTCGTGTTGCTAGGGATGTACCGGCGTATCGCCGTGCCACTCGTAAATCTGGGCGCCGCCGTTGTCGTAGATCATCGTCCAGTACGGCGACTTGTCCAGTGAGACTAGTCCGTCGGGAATCTTGAACCCCCGGACCGTCGGGCCGCTGGCCAACACGTAGCGGATGTTCAGCGCCTTGATTGCCTCCGGGACCCGCTTGTCGGTGTCGCCCTTCCTGGCGTAGGCCCAGAAGATGAAGCGGTGATAGCCCGGCCCCATTTGCACGGGGTAGTCGTAGTGCGTCCACAGCGGGTGCAGTCCCGCGACTGCGTACATCCAATTGGTGCCGTCGACGTTGGAGTTGCCGATCAGCGTGTCCCGTGCGCCGGGCAGTTTGGCGAGGTAGGCCATGGCGTCGAGGTCGCGTTGGTCGACCATGATCGAGTCGTACTTGTCGCCGAACAGGAACCGGTGGCGCGGGAAGTAAAGAACCGCAAGACCCACGCTGACACCCACCAACAGCACCGCGGTGGCGGTGGCCCAGAAGCGGTTCGGCAGCGGTTTGCGTTTCTTGGTCAGCTTTTTTGCCAGGGCAATCGCCGCGGCGACCAGCCACACCAGCGCGACGGCAGCCATCAGGTTGAACAACGGGGTCGTGGCCGCGGCGATGCGGCGCGGATCTTTGTAGAAGAACTCGCCGATGGCTCCTGCCACGTTGCCGAGCGGACCCCACAGCGGTGTGCCGGCGTCGACGTTGATCACGATGAACAGCAGCCAGACCATCAGCGGCCAACGCACCTTCAGCACCGCCAGGGGCCAGCCGAGTTTGAGCACGTTGCGGTTCCAGGTGATCCCGTCGAACAGCAGGATGAAGCCGCCGACTGCGCACAGAAAGCTCAGTGCGACCTGGTACGGGAAGTCATTGAGATGCCGGGAGTGCATGAACACGGCATCGAACAGGCCGTGTCTCTTGCTCAGATACGTCAGAAACGAGTGGCCGGCGATGATGTCTTCCTGCTTGGTGACGCTCAGAAATTGAGGTAGCAGGATCAGTCCGGCCGCCACGCCGACGCCGGCCAACACCGCCACGTCCCGGATGCGGCCTCGAACCGGGTGCCACAGCGCTTCGAACAGCCACCAGCCGCCCAGCAGCAACAAGGTGATGATGCCGCCGGTGATGTGCACCGAAAAGACCCCGACCAGGGCAAGCACCGCCACCGGGATGCGGTCGCGGTGCCCGAGCGTCGACGCGATCAGCGCCATGGTCGGTATCGCGACGCCGTAGGCCGCCAGGTTGGGCATGGCCGCGGTGTCGAACTCGACGTACGGAACCGCGGTGAACGAGGCGGAAAGCGCGGCCGCGGTGGCCGCGACGGCCGCGGTGCGCCACTCGGTGGTGTGGCTGCGCAAGGTCGTCCAGGCCAGGACCGCCGCGCTGACCGGGAACAGCCAGATCGCGGCCGCCACCGAGGTCAGCGTGTAGCCGGTGGTGGCCGCCGCGCCGGTGAGCTGGCACAGCACGGCCGTCAGGGCGTGAAAGACGGACGGGTAGTACAACAGCGCGTGCGTCTCGACGTTGCGCAGCTCGCCCATGTGGGTGGGCGACGCCTGGCCAACGTCCAGGATCCAGCGCACGGTGTTGGCGTGCCACACCGCGTCCCAGGTGCTCGGGATCGACTGCCAATGCGGGATGCCGGCGACCGCCGCCCAGCCGATCAGGACGGCGCCCAGCAGCACGCCCGCCGCGACCACGATCGCCGGACCGGGTTTGACCCCGCGCGCCTCGGCGTCCTTGTCCCGGAACCGCGCCAGCAGCAGTGTGAGCAGCGTCGCCAATGCACACACCACCGCGAATGCGGCCAGCGCCGTCCACCCGTTCCATGGGATGCCGAGCGCGCCGTAGGGGATGATCGCCAGTGCCACAACGCCGTACGTCAGAGGCGGGCCGACCGCAATCGCGATCGGCCAGTTCAACTGTGCGATACGTGCGATGGTGGCACCCGGTGCGATCAGCAGGACCAATGCGATCAGCGTTCCGAAGCACAAGCTCACTCGACTAGTATGGCTGGCCGGGTGACCTGACTCGGAGGGCCGTGACGCTGGCACGTCCATGGCGCACCCGCCACCGGCACCCATCCTCGAAAATGGCCGTAGCTTTCGAAGCACGCAATAGCTCTAAGGTGGCTGGCATGGCCTACGACGTCGCCCGGGTGCGTGGACTGCACCCGTCGCTTGGTGACGGGTGGGTGCACTTCGACGCACCCGAGGGCATGCTGATCCCCGATTCCGTCGCGACCACCGTCTCGACTGCCTTCCGCCGGTCCGCGGCCAGCACCGAAGGTGCCCACCCGTCCGCGCGCCGCAGCGCGGCGGTGCTGGAGGCGGCCCGCGAGGCGATAGCCGACCTGGTCAACGCCGACCCGAGCGGCGTGGTGCTGGGTGCCGACCGGGCGGTGCTGCTGTCGTCGCTGGCCGAGGCGTCATCGGCGCGCTCCGGGCTGGGCTACGAGGTGGTCGTCAGCCGCTTGGACGACGAGGCCAACATCGCCCCGTGGCTGCGCGCGGCACACCGGTACGGCGCGAAGGTCAAGTGGGCCGAGGTCGATATCGAGACCGGTGAGCTTCCGACCTGGCAGTGGGAGAGCCTGATCAACAAGGCGACCCGCCTGGTGGCGGTCACATCGGCGTCGGGCACGTTGGGCGCCGTCACCGATCTGCGCGCGATGACGAAGCTCGTGCATGACGTCGGCGGCCTGGTGGTCGTCGACCATTCCGCCGCGGCGCCGTACCGGCTCATCGACATCAAGGAGACCGACGCCGACGTGGTCGCGGTGAACGCCGTCGGCTGGGGCGGACCGCCGATCGGGGCAATGGTGTTCCGGGAGCCTGCGCTGATCAACACGTTCAGCTCCGTGTCGACCAATCCCTACGCCACGGGCCCGGGCCGGCTGGAAGTGGGCGTGCATCAGTTCGGTTTCCTGGCCGGTGTGGTGGCCAGCGTCGAATACCTGGCCTCGCTGGACGAGTCCGCGCGCGGGACCCGGCGCGAGCGGCTGTCGGTGTCGATGCACTCCGCCTCGGCGTATTTGAACCGCATCTACGACTACCTGATGACGTCGCTGCGGTCGCTGCCGCTGGTGATCCTGCTCGGCCGTCCGGAGGCGCGGATACCGGTGGTCAGCTTCGCCGTGACGGAGGTGCCGGCCGACCGGGTGGTGCAGCGGTTGGCGGACAACGGGATCCTGGCGATCGCCAACGCCAGCTCCCGCGTGCTCGACGTGCTGGGCGTCAACGACATCGGTGGCGCGGTGACCGTCGGCTTGGCGCACTACTCGACGATGGCCGAGGTCGATCAGTTGGTGCGCGCGCTCGCCTCGCTCGGGTAGCTCCCGTTTCCCCGCGAACAGACGCGAAAGCCCCCATTTGCGTACGCAAAATGGGGCTTTCGCGTCTCCTCGCGCAGGGAACTAGACCGTCAGCAGAATTTTTCCGAACGAGCCGCCGGACTGCAGCAGCTGGTGTGCCTCCGCGGCCTGCTGGATGGGCAACCGCTTACCGATGATCGGCCGGACCCGCTCACTGGCGAACATCGGCCATACCGACGTGGTCACCGCGCTCACCACAGCGCTCTTGCTGTTCGGTCCGCTGACCGGGCGGGCCCGCAGCGTGGTGCCGATGACACGCGCCCGCTTGACCAGCAGCTTGCCCAGGTTGATCTCCGACTTCACCCCGCCCTGCATGCCGATGATGACCAGTTGTCCGTCGGTGGCCAGCGCATCGATATTGCGATCCAGATAGGCCGCACCCATGATGTCCAGAATCACGTCGGCCCCGTCGGTCTCCTGCCTCAGGCGAGCGACGAAGTCCTCGTCCTTATACGAAATGGTGATCTGGGCACCCAGTTCGCGGCACAGGTCCAGCTTCTCCGGTGATCCGGCGGTGACCGCCACCCGGGCGCCGAGGGCACGCGCTACCTGGATGGCGTGGGTGCCGATGCCGCTGGCCCCGCCGTGCACCAGCAGCAGCTGGCCGGGGCCCAGGTGGGCGGTCATCACCAGGTTGGACCACACCGTGCAGGCGACCTCAGGTATCCCGGCCGCGTCCACCAGGTCGACGGGCGACGGGATCGGCATCACTTGGCCGGCCGGGACGGCGACGTACTCGGCGTAACCGCCGCCGGCCAGCAGCGCGCACACCTGCTGTCCGACGCTCCACTGCGTCACGTCCGCACCGACATCGGCGACGACGCCCGACACCTCCATGCCGATGATCTCGCTGGCGCCCGGCGGGGGTGGGTACTTGCCCGCGGCCTGCAGCACGTCCGCACGGTTGACGCCGGCCGCGGCGACCTTGATCAGGACCTCTCCGGGTCCGGCGGACGCATCCGGGACCTCTTGCCAGACCAGCTGTTCGGCGGATTCGGCGACTATGGCACGCATGTCGGTCACGCTACCGGCACCGCTACCCTTGCCTTACCGATGTTCGGGTGGCGTGGCAGAGCGGCCTAATGCACTCGCCTTGAAAGCGAGAGACGGCTAAAACCGTCCGGGGGTTCAAATCCCTCCGCCACCGCAAATTTTTTGGGGCCGCGAGCGCGTCGCCCGGCCGCCGCGAGGGTGCGTGTCGGTACAGCGACACGCCGCCGCGGCTGGCATTTTGCGCACCCTCGCGCGGCGGCCAAGCTCAGGGGCCGAAGCTCAGTGCAGCGTCGGCGCGTACCGCAGCACCGCGGCCACCCCGTCCGCGGGTTCGATCCGCTCGTCAGTGCGCACCAACGACGCTCCGACCGAGATGGCGAACAGCGGCAGCGCCTCATCGGCGCGCAACGTCTTGGCCGGCGCGGCGCCCTGCTCGGACAGCACGTTGGCGTTCGGAGCAACGGTGGTCAGGCCCTCGTCGGTAACTACCGTGGCGTCGCCGATGTCCCCGACGATCAGCGTCTCGACCGCACCCTGCCGCAACGCCGAACACACCGCGTCCAACCCTTCGGCAGCCAGCCCGGCTTGCCGGCCGACCTCGGCGCTGAACCGCTCGGCGGCGTCTTCGAGGATCTGCAATTGCCGTTTGGCGAACCAGGTTTCGATCTCGCGTTGCACCTCGTCGAAGTCGTGCCCGCTGTGTCGCGCGCCGACCTCTAGGGGCACGGCCCGGCCGCGGATCCGCTCCGGCAGCTCCGCGTGCAGGTCGCTGCGGGACCGCACCTCGCCGACCAGGAAGACCGCCTCGGAGCCGGTCTGGTCCGTCAACTCGGCGATGCGGTCGGCGACGGCGCGCATGTTCTTGCGGGCAGCCTCGTCGGTGCGCGGTTGTGGGTCGCCGTAGCCGGCGGTCTCGGCGCCCGCCGCCTTGTGCACCGGGTAGCCGCCGCCGTCGACAGTCTCCGAGCGCAGTCCGTTGTTGTCGCGGACGGTCAGGTCGGCGCCGGTGTGGTCGACGATCGCCAGAACGTAATTCGGTTCGTCCATACCCAGTTCGAGGACGGGAACGAGGTAGGGCAGTTCCGACACCCGAGTCACGGTGGCGGCGGGCGGGCGCACCAGATGCTCGTTGACCAGGACACCGGTCGGGCCCGCCACGACCGCCCGACCGCTGCGACCGGTCGGTGGTTGCAGATCCATGACGGCACGTTCCATCTCGTCGACGACGGATTCGTCTGCGCCCTGTCGCTCCAGCTCCTCACGCACCGCGCGCCATTTCAGGTCGAGTTGAGCGGCCGCATCATGGCTGTCGTGTGAGTCGTCGAAGAAGACGGAGGCAAAGGGTCCGGGGGTGTCCAGCAGTTTTCGGAAGCGTTCGGAATCCATGTGTCGATGGATGCCCGCCTAGTCCACCGACAAACGCTCACACCCGCGGGATCGACGCGGCGATGGTGTCCATCAGGGCGGTGTAGCGCTTGATTTCGGGGTCCTTGCCGGGCTTGCCGCTGCTGATCACGCCGCCCGCCAAACCGCGCGCCGGATCCGCCCAGATCGCGATGTTGGCCAGCCCCAGATTTCCGAACGCGGCAGGAGCGTTGCGCCCGAACGGCCCCCAGCGATCGGTGCCCAGCATGAATCCGGTGCCCCACCGGGCCGGCTGCAGGCCCACCGCGAAATCGGGTCGCAGCCGTCGGGCCTCCTGCACGGCGTCGTACATGCGTTCCGCGCTGATGATCCGCACGCCGTCGAGTTCGCCGCCGCGGCGCCAGATTTCGGCGAACCGCGACAGCTCGTCCGCGGTGGAGACGCCGTTGGACGACGGCACAACGGTGGTCAGAAACGCCGGGGTGTTGGTGTAGGGGATGATCTCGTGCACCGTTCCGCCGATTGCCTTGCGGAAGATCGCGGCAATCACCGGCGGCAACGGTTTGCCGGTCGGGTGGCTGGGCGCAACCAGGGGAACATCCTGCTTCGCCACGCCGAAGTTGGTCCACCGGAAGTTCAGCGGCTCAAGGATTTCGCTGGCCAGGATCTCGCGAATGTCCTTGCCGGTGCTCGCGTAGACGATCTCCCGCATCAACGGACCCCAGGTCAGAGCGTGATAGATGTGCACCAGACCCGGCCGGTACAGCGGACGCAGTTTGCCGAGCTGTTCCTGGGCGTACTCGTGATCGTCGGCGCGCTTGAGGTCCGGACGCGGCCCGGTGGGGAACGGGACGCCCGCGCTGTGGTTCAGCACGTGCCGGATCGTGGTGCGGTCCTTGCCGTGGCTGGTGTAGCTCGGGATGTATTCGCACACCCGGTCGTCGAGGTCGAAGACCCCGCGTTCGACGAGCAGGTGAACGACTGTCGCGGTGATGCCCTTGGACGCCGAATACACGCAGAACGGGGTGTCGGTGGTGACGGGAATCTTTTCGGCGTCGGGCTCATCGGTAGGGGCGTTGCCCCAGCCATGCCCGATGGCCCGGTTGAGCACCACCCGGCCGTTGCGCCGAAGGCACAGCTGGATGGCGGGGTGCATGCCGGCCCGGTACCAATGCCGCGCGGCCTGCCAGATCCGTTCGACGGCGGCACTGCCGACTTCGGCGTGGTCTTCTTCGCCGATCGCCGTCACGGCGTCCAGGTCGTCGGGCACACGGATCCGGCCATCGGGTGTTGACGTCATCGCCGACAGCCTAGCTTTACAGGCATGGCCGCCCGGTTGCGCTACGTCGAGGTGATCCTGCTCGTGTTTGGTGCCTACTCGGTCGGCTTGGGGTTGTTCCAGTGGCTGGCGCCGCAGACGTTCTTCGACACCCTTGGCGCCTTCGGCATCCGCAACACGCACTACATCTTCGACAACGCGTCGTTCGAATTGCCGCTCGGTCTGATGCTGCTCGCAGCGCTGCGGTGGCCGTCCTGGCGAGTTCCCGCGCTGGCGTTCGCGACGGCGCATTGGGCGATGCACGCCCTCAGCCACCTCATCGACACCAACCACCGCGCCGGCGCAACGGTCGGGTGGCTGGAGTTCGCCGGACTGGCGATCTCGACGGGCTGGTTGGCTGTTGCGCTGTGGTTCAGCGCTATTCGCCGGTGAACTGCGGCGGACGCTTGGCGAACGTCGCGGAGATCCCTTCCGTGAGGTCTTTCGAGGGCAGGAACGCCGCGTTCCATGCCGCGACGTAGCGCAGGCTCTCCGACACCGCCGACGTGCGCTGCTGATCCAGCACGTCCTTGATGCCGTGCACCGTCAGCGGGGGATTGGCGGCGATCTCGGCGGCGGTGGCGTGCGCGGCGGCCAGGGTGGCCTCGGCGTCGTCGTACACGTCGTTGACCAGGCCGATTTTTTCGGCGCGGGCGGCGTCGATGTCCTTGCCGGTCAACGCGAGTTCGCGCAAGTGTCCGTCGTTGAGGATCAGCGGCAGCCGGGCGAGGCTGCCCACGTCGGCGACGATGGCCAGCTTGACCTCGCGCACCGAGAACTTGGCGTCGGCGCTGGCGTAGCGGATGTCGACGGCCGAGATCAGGTCGACGCCGCCGCCGATGCACCAGCCGTGCACCGAAGCGATGGTGGGTGTGCGGCAGTCGGCGACCGCGGTGATGGCGGCCTGCATGCGCTTGACCTCACGGTGGAACACCGCCCGTGGGCCGGCCAGCGCGTCGCCGGACAACAGGGGCGTGAACGAGCCACCCATGGCCGGCACGTCCAGCCCGTAGCTGAAATTGCGGCCCGATCCGGTCAGGACGATGGCGCGCACCTCGGGGTCGGCGTCGAGAGCCGGAAACAGCTCGGGCAACTCTGCCCAGAATGCGGGCCCCATCGCATTGCCTTTGCCGGGTCCGATCAGGGTGACCTGTGCGACCTGGTCTTTGACCTCGACGGTCACCGATTCATATTTCTCGCCCATGACCGAGACCGTAGCGTGGCGAATATGCCCGCAGATTTGCGCCCCGGACCCGATTCGCCGCCCAACGACGAGCTACGCAGCGCCGAGCTGACGCTGGGGATCCTGGAAGAGGTGGTCAGAACCATCGCCCGCGAGGACCTCACCAGGCAGACCCCGTGCACGGAGTTCGACGTGGCGGCGCTGACCAAGCACCTGCTGAACTCCATCACGGCGATCGGCGGCATGGTGGGCGCCGAATTTCCGGAGTCCGACGACGAAGACTCGGTCGAGCGGCAGATCATCATGCGGGCCCGGCCGGCCCTGGACGCCTGGCATCGCCACGGCCTGGACGGCACCGTCAAATTCGGCGACGACGAGATGCCGGCGCAGGTCGCGGCCGCCGTCCTGTCGCTGGAGTTCCTGGTGCACGCCTGGGATTACGCGGTCGCATTGGGGCGCGACGTCGAGGTCCCAGATTCGCTGGCCGAGTACGTGCTGGGGTTGGCGCACCAACTCATCAGGCCCGAACGGCGGGGCGGGGCCGGTTTCGACGATCCCGTCGAGGTGGCCGAGGATGCCCGCGGTCTGGACCGGCTGGTCGCCTTCACCGGCCGCAACCCCGGCTAGACCCGCTCGAGATAGAAGTAGAAGTAGCGGCCGTCGTGGACGACGCCCTTGCCGTTCATGATGCCCATCACCGCGTCCTCGTCGATCACCTTGAAGTGGTCGTGGACCGGCTGGCCGTCGTAGACCATCGTCGCGGTCACCTCGCCGCGGAACTCCTCCAACCACAGGCTGGCCTCGCCTTTGCCCATCTTCACGTTGGAGAACTTGTTGCCCTCGGCATCCACGCACACCAGCGGCTGAACGTCGGAGGCGGACTTGAAGGACTTGCCGAACCACCCGGCTTTCTCCAGCTGGTGGTTCATCTTGTGGCCGGTGACGAACTCGCCGCCGCGCCATTCCCCGAGCATGCCGTCAATCGTGGCCGGTGACAGCGATGCCCAGAACTCGTCGAGTTCGGCGTCCGGGATGTCGCCGGCGCGCTCGGTGAACTCCGTGAACTTCTTGCGAGCCAGGCTCATAGGGGTACTCCTCAAATCCATTTGCGGGCGAACCGCAGCATCGCGTCGTTCTCTTCGGGCGCGGCCGTGACGGTGACGCGCACACCGTCGCTGCCATAGGGACGGACCACGATCAGCGCGTCAGCAGCCTGTTCGACGAAGTCCCGCGTGCGGGGGCCCAGCGGCAACCAGACAAAGTTGGCCTGCGAATCGGGCAGGGTGAATCCGGCCGCGCGCAGTTCGGCGCTAACCCGCACCCGTTCGGCCACCACCGCGTCGGTGCGGGCCAACAGCTCGTCGCCGGCTTCCAGCGAGGCAATGGCGGCGGCCTGCGAGACGCTGGTGGCGGTGAACGGGACGTAGACCTTGTCCAGCGCGGTGATCACCGCTGGGTGCCCGATCGCATACCCGACCCGCAGACCGGCCAGGCCGTACGCCTTGGAAAAGGTGCGCAGCACCACCACGTTGTCGTGCGCGCGAACCAGCCCCAGGCTGTCGGGTGCCATACCGTCGCGGATGTACTCGACGTACGCCTCGTCGATGGCGATCAGGATCTCTGAGGGCACCGCCTCGACGAAGCGGGTCAGCGCATCCGGGTCGACGACGGTGGACGTCGGGTTGTTGGGATTGCAGACGAAGATCAGCCGGGTCCGGTCGGTGACCGCGGCCAGCATCGCGTCCAGGTCGAAGGTGTGGTCGGTCAAGGGCACCTGGACGGGCGCCGCCCCGGCCACCTGGACCTGCGGCGGGTACAGCTCGAAGCTACGCCAGCCGAAGATCACCTCGTCACCCACCGAGGCGGTGATCTGGACGAGTTGCTGGCACAGGCTCACCGACCCGCAACCCACCGCGATGTGCTCGGCGGCGAAGCCGGGCCCGACATGGCGGGCAAGCGCCGCCTTGAGCTGCACACAGCCGTTGTCGGGGTAGCGGTTGATCAGATCGGTGGCGTGTTCGATGGCCGCGCGAACGCTGGGCAGCGGGCCGAACACCGTCTCGTTGCTGGCCAGTTTGATCGCGCCCGGCACGGTCTTGCCGGGAACGTAAACAGGCAGCCCCGCCAGCGCGGGCCGCAGGCGGGCGGTCACTTCGACAGCATATGTCGCAGCTGTGTACGCTATGCCTCCGGCGGCTCCGGGTTCCGGGGTCGGGTAACCTTTGGAAGGCCATGGAGGCGTGCCAGAGCGGCCGAATGGGGCTCACTGCTAATGAGTTGTCCCCCTCAAAGGGGACCGGAGGTTCAAATCCTCTCGCCTCCGCCAAGCAACACCTGCTAGACAACTGATTGACCACAACTGAAGAACGTCGGCGCCCGTAGCTCAACGGATAGAGCATCTGACTACGGATCAGAAGGTTAGGGGTTCGAATCCCTTCGGGCGCGCACATGAATTCAATTCCGCTGTAAACGCTTTTTACAGTCGCGCGTCCGTCGATAACCGTTCTATAACGTTTCGGCTGCGGAAATATAAAAACACCTCGCCGACCAGCAGTTTCGCCGTAAAGTGCGGAGGTTCCGCAAGCCGGGTTAATCCGAGGTGTGTCGCCGTGTCATTTTTGTTTACGCAGCCCCAGTTGCTGGCGGAGGCTGCGACGAATTTGGCGGGGATCGGGTCGTCGCTGACGGCGGCAAATTCCGCGGCCGCGCTGCCCACCACGAGCGTGCTGGCCGCCGGCGCTGACGAGGTTTCGACCGCAATGGCCAACGTGTTCGGTTCGCACGCCCAGCAGTACCAGCGGATGAGCGCCCAGGCGGCGAATCTGCACCAGCAGTTCGTCCAGGCGATGAACTCGGCGGGCAACGCGTACGCCAGCGCTGAGGCGGCGAATGCGAAACCGATGGCGGGCGCCGGGGCAACCGCCGGCGGGACTGGCGCACCGGCGCAAGGATTGCTCGGACGTCCGTCAGGCGGCGCCATCGGCGCCCCCGGGGCAGGTCTGTTGGGCGGCTCCGGCAATGCCGGCTATCGCGGGGCTGGCGTCGCCGGTGGAGGTGCGCCTGGTCGGGTAGGCGGCTACGCCGGCAGCGCTGCGCCGGTCGGACGGGGCGGTGCCGCCAACGCGGCGAGCGCGGGACTGCTCAACAAGCCGGACCCGGCAGCCAACCGTGCCCGAAACAGCAAGCCGGTCAGGGGTTTTGGCGACGGCGGCCCGGGGGGCCGCGGGGACGCGCGCGACCTACGGGCCAGCTATGTCAAGCGCCACGACGAGGCCCGTCGCGACTTCGGCACCGGTGGCGGCGGCGGCGCCAATCGCGTCGCCTAGGACTCGATCAACGTCAGCGCGCGCTCGAACAGGTGCACGGTGCCCGCGTGCAGCTGATCGCCGACGGCTTTCTCCGCCTTGCCCGCACAGGCGCGGGCCAGCGTGCCCTCGATCACGATGCCCAGCTTGAAGCAGGCCAGCACGGTGTACCAGGTGATGTGCGACAGATCGCGGGTGGTGTTGGCGGCATAGCGCTGCAGCAGATCGTTGGTACTGGCCAGACCGTCCGTGCCGCCGAGTGCATGGCCGAACACGCTGGACCCATCGTCCTGGCGCCAGGTTGCCAGCAGCCAACCCAGGTCCAGCAGCGGGTCGCCGATCGTGCACATCTCCCAGTCCACGATCGCCACCACCTCGGGGCCGGTGCGGGAGAACATCACGTTGGCCGCGTGGTAGTCGCCGTGCATGATGCCGGGCGTCCACGTGGTGGGCCGATGGGCTTGCAGCCACTGGGATACCTCGTCAATCCCCGGGATGTCCGGACCGGGGTAGCCGTCGTACTCCTGATAGGACTCCAGCTCCGAAAGCCACCGTGGCACTTGACGTTCCAGAAAACCCTCCGGTTTACCGAAATCTTCGAGGCCGACGGCGACGTGATCGACGGCGCCGAGCCTGGCCAGCGCGTCGGCCATCGACAACCCCATGCCGTAACGCACCTCGGGGTCATTGGCATGCAATGGCGGCAGCCCCTCGCCCGCGTTGAAGCCATCGATCGGCTCCATCAGGTAGAACACCGCGTCCCCGAGCACGCCGGGGTCGTCGCACGTCGCGATCAGATGTGGGTGGGGCACATCGGAGCCGGCCAGCGCGGCGAGCACCCGGGTCTCCCGCAGGATGACGCTGTTGCTGCGGGGGCGCAGGTGCCGAGGGCCGCGGCGCAGCACGTAGGGCCGGCCCGACCTGGTGAACCGCATCATCACGTTCTGCGTGCCGCCGGTTACCGGCGCGACGTCCTGCAGCGGTCCCTCCCCGAGACCCTGCTCCGACATCCAGCGGGCAACCGCATCCAGATCCACGGCCGGATTCATGCTGCTCCTTTGCACCCTGTCAACCGACTTGGAGAGAGCCTAGAAAAAGCGTAGGGACTACCCAGCGGCGGCCGTTGCCGGGCGCCACACTGGAAGAATAGTTTGCAAAACTGACTAGTTTGGTTCGGGAGGAATGCGATGCAGCGCACCGACAATGATTCTTGGGAGATCACGCAGAGTGTCGGGTCGACCGCGCTTGGTGTGGCCGCGGCCCGGGCCGCGGAGACGGAGAGCGAAAACCCGCTGATCAACGACCCGTTCGCCAGGGTCTTTCTCAACGCGGCGGGCAAGGGGATGTGGACCCTGTACGCCGACCCGGACTTACTTGCGCAAGCCCGCGAGATCGAACCCGAGATCGGCGCCCGAGCGCAGCTGATGGTCGACTTCATGGCCACGCGGACCGCGTTCTTCGACGAGTTCTTCCTCGCCGCCGCCGACTCCGGCGTCCGTCAGATCGTCATCCTCGCCTCCGGCCTGGATGCCCGCGCCTGGCGGTTGCCGTGGCCGGACGGCACGGTGGTCTACGAGCTCGACCAGCCCAAGGTGTTGGAATTCAAGAACACCACGCTGGAGCAGCACGGTGCCCGGCCTACGTCGCAGGTGGTCAACATCGCGGTCGATCTGCGCCAGGACTGGCCGACGGCGTTGCAGGAATCGGGTTTCGATCCGACGCAGCCGACGGCATGGTCGGCCGAGGGATTGGTGCGGTACCTGCCCGCGCAAGCCCAGGACCTGTTGTTCGAGCGCATCCACATGCTGAGCGCACCCGGTAGCTGGCTGGCGTCGAACGTGCCGGGCAAGGGTGCGATCGATGCCGATCTGGTGCAGCGCCAGCGCGAGGAAATGCGGCGGATCCGGGCGGTGGCCGCGCGACTCGTCGACGCCGAGGTCCCGGCCGTGGAAGACCTTTGGTACCCCGAGGAGCGCACCGCGCTCACCGATTGGCTGCGGGAGCGCGGCTGGGAAGCCACCGAGGCGGACTTCCCGGAATTGATGGATCGCTACGACCGCGTGGTGCCGAGCGGCTCCGAGTACTCCATGCCGCCGACGCTGTTTGTCTCCGCGCGAAAGCCGGCTAGCGCCTGAAATGTTTGCTCCGGCCGCCGAAAGGCTGCGCCGAGGTTGTCGCTGACGCTAACGTTATTTCCTGCTGAATGCTGGCGGGGGCGGGAGTTAATGGTGTCGTATGTGGTGGCAATTCCCGAATTGGTGGCTTCGGCGGCGGTGGACCTATCCGGCCTCGCGTCGACACTGAGTCAGGCCAGTGTGACCGCGGCCCTGCCGACGACCAGCGTGCTGGCCGCCGGCGCCGACGAGGTCTCGGTCGCGATCGCCTCGCTGTTCGCCGGCCATGGGCGGCAATATCAGGCGTTGAGTGCACAGCTGGGTGCGTTCCACGAGCAGTTCGTGCAGCTGATGAACGCGGGGGCGAATTCCTATGCGGTGGCCGAAGCCGCCAACGCCGCCGAGCAACGGCTGTTGGCCGCGGTCAATGCGCCCGCGCAAGCTTTGCTGGGTCGTCCGCTGATCGGGGACGGCGCGCATGGGACGGCGGCGAACCCGAACGGTGGAGCCGGCGGGCTCCTGTATGGCGATGGCGGCAACGGGTTCTCGCAGGCGGCGGCCGGTGCCGTCGGGGGGCGCGGTGGTGCGGCCGGTTTGATCGGCAACGGCGGGTCAGGCGGCGCTGGAGGGGTCAATGCCGCCGGCGGCGTAGGTGGTAGTGGCGGGTGGTTGTTCGGCAACGGCGGGGCTGGGGGAGCTGGCGGGACAGGTGCCGCAGCCGTCGGCGGGTTCGGAGCGGGTACCGGCGGACTGGGCGGTGCCGGTGGTGCGGCAGGGATGATTGGCCGCGGCGGTATCGGGGGTGCTGGTGGCGATGGCGGGGTAAACACCGGCGGCTTTGATTTCGACCTCACCGCCGGCCACGGCGGTACGGGCGGCATCGGTGGCCGAGGCGGTTGGTTGATGGGTGACGGCGGAGCCGGTGGACGCGGGGGTCTCGGCGGAAATGGCTTCTCGGTGAGGGTGCAGAGTGACGGCTCACTCGTGCTTGACTCCGGTGGTGCTGTCGCGGGTACTGGCGGCAATGGTGGCGTCGGTGGAGCGGCCGGGCCGATTGGTACCGGCGGGGCCGGCGGCTCAGGAGGCGCTGGCGGACTCGGCGGACTTTACTCGAACGGCAGCATCGGCTTCATCACTAGCCCTGACACCATCTCCGTCTTCAGTGGCGCCGGTGGAGATGGTGGTATCGGCGGCAACGGTGGGGATGGCGGCTGGTTCCTCGGGCACCCGGGCCCCGGCGGCCCGGGTGGACCCGGCGGGACGAGGTACGACGGCTTAGACGGCCGTGTCACGGTTGTGCAGATCAGCGGGAACCCGGGGGCCGACGGAAATCCGGGCGGCTGACCGATTGCCGCGTGGTGTTCACGAATCCGGCGATCGATCCTTGGTCGCCGACTAGCTCCCTCAACGGCGTCGGTATGAATTTGACTCTTACCGCTCCGAAGTTGCCCGCGAACTGTTAGTTGACGCTACCGTTACTTTCCGCCAAGGCTAAGCCGAGGTTGCGGAGGTGGCGATGTCGTATCTGGTGGCAGTTCCCGAACTGGTGGCTTCGACGGCAGCGGACTTGTCCGGCCTCGCCTCGACCCTGGGTCAGGCCAACGTCGCGGCGGCCCTGCCGACAACGGGCGTGCTGGCCGCCGGCGCCGACGAGGTGTCGGTCGCGATCGCCTCACTGTTCGCCGGCCATGGGCGCCAATACCAGGCGTTCAGTGCGCAGATGGGCGCGTTTCACGAGCGATTCGTGCAGCTGATGAACGTGGGCGCGAACTCCTACGCGATGGCCGAGGCCGCCAACGCCGCCGAGCAACGGCTGCTGGCGGCAGTCAATGCGCCCGCGCAAGCTTTGTTGGGTCGTCCGCTGATCGGGGACGGCGCGCACGGAACGTCGGCGAACCCGAACGGCGGCGCCGGTGGGCTCCTGTATGGCAATGGCGGCAACGGGTTCTCGCAGACGGCGGCCGGTGCCGTCGGGGGGCGCGGTGGTGCGGCAGGACTGATCGGCAATGGCGGTGTTGGGGGCAATGGCGGTCTGAGTGCCGCCGGCGGCGCGGGTGGCAACGGGGGATGGTTGTTGGGCAACGGTGGGGCCGGCGGTCAGGGTGGAGGCGGTTCGCTCGCGACGCTGACCGACCTGGCTGGTAGCGGTGGTGCCGGTGGCGCGGGTGGTGCGGCCGGACTGTTCGGACTTGGCGGCGCCGGAGGCGCTGGTGGGGTGGGCGGAAGTTCAGGTGTCAATCCGGGTGGCGCCCCGCCGCCACCGTTGGGCAATGGCGGCGCAGGCGGCGTCGGGGGTCGCGGCGGGATGATTTACGGCAACGGCGGCGCCGGTGGCGCTGGGGGGAATGGCGGGAATGCCTATGTGCAGGATGGTGACACCCTCTATGTCGCATTCGCCACTGCCGGAATCGGGGGCGACGGGGGCGCGGGCGGATCGGCGGGGTTGATCGGCGCCGGCGGAACGGGTGGAGCCGGAGGAACCGGCGGATTCCCTGGTCCGGAAGTCCCGGTAGTTCCGCCTAACGTGATCTTCTCGGCCCTGCCGGGGTCAGTTACCGAGTATGACGCAACTGCCGGAATTGGCGGAAATGGCGGAGCCGGCGGCGCCGGCGGCGGGGTGTTCGGCGACGCCGGTGCCGGTGGTCGCGGCGGAGCTGGCGGGCCCGGGATTCACTCGGACTTAGCTACCTTGCGGGCTTCGGTCGGCGGCGCGGGTGGCAATGGCGGCGCCGGTGGCAGTGCCGGGCCGTTCGGAAACGCCGGTGTCGGCGGCCTCGGCGGGACCGGCGGTGTCGGTGGCTCGGTTGCCGACGGTACCGATGGAGATTCTGGCGCGGACGGGACGCGTCGGACTTTATTCGGCTGACCGCGCAAGCGGCTTAATTACCTTTTGGATTTCCTGTCACTCATTCCGAAATCCCTATCCATTCCGCGCAATGACGCTATCGTCAAATCCCTCGATTCGTTCATGGTCCTGACAAACGCGCGAGGAGGGTGACCGTGTCGTTTTTGGTGGCAGTCCCGGAAACGGTTGCTGCGGCAGCCGCAGACATTGCCGGCGTCGGCTCGATGCTGGCTTCGGCTGGCAGGCTGGCCGCACCACCGACCACGAACGTTTTGGCGGCGGGCGCCGACGAGGTATCCGCGGCGGTAGCGGCGTTGTTCAGCGGGCACGGCGAGCAGTTCCAAGCCCTGAGTCGGCAGCTCTCGGCCTTCCACCAACAGTTCGTGCAGTCGCTCACCGGGGCAGCCGGAGCCTATGCCTCAGCTGAGGCGGCCAACGTCGCGCTGCAGTCGGCGCAGCAGGACTTCCTCAACGCCATCAACGCGCCGACTCAGGCTTTGCTGGGCAGGCCGCTTATCGGTGACGGAGCCCACGGGACGGCTGCGAGTCCGAACGGCGGTGCCGGCGGGTTGCTTTACGGAAATGGTGGCAATGGGTTCTCCCAAATAGCCGACGGGGCGGTTGGCGGAGCTGGCGGCGCGGCGGGACTGATTGGCAACGGCGGGTTGGGTGGCGCCGGCGGGGCCGGTGCGGCCGGCGGTGCCGGTGGCTCGGGCGGCTGGTTGTACGGCAACGGTGGTGCCGGCGGCGCAGGCGGGACAGCCTTGGCCGCCGGGCCCGGCGCTAATGGCGCAAACGGCGGAGCAGGCGGTGCGGGTGGCGCCGCCGGGCTGTTGGGCGCCGGTGGTGCCGGTGGTGTTGGCGGGGACGGTGGCGCCACCGGAGCTGGAATGGCGGCCGGCACCGTCGCAGGGCGCGGCGGCGCCGGCGGCGCGGGTGGTGCTGGTGGGTGGTTGTCCGGCAACGGCGGAGCAGGTGGTCAGGGTGGCGAAGGAGGGCTGGTAGCAGAAGGATATTCGGGCGGCGCGGGCGGACAGGGCGGCGCCGGCGGCGCGGCCGGGCTATTCGGCGATGGTGGGATAGGTGGCGCCGGGGGAGCCGGTGGCGCGCCAGGGATTTTGGGCGGCGGTGCCGGTGGATCCGGAGGAAGCGGCGGTAACGGCGGGTGGATCTACGGCAATGCCGGTGCCGGCGGCCAAGGCGGAGCGGGTGCCGACGGTGCATTCGAATACCAGGGTGACTTGGTTGGGATCGTCGGCGGCAGCGGCGGTGCGGGCGGTGCAGGTGGCAATGCCGGCCTGCTGGGCAACGGCGGCGCCGGGGGTGCGGGCGGCGCGGGCGGACAAACCGGCGCCGGATCATTTGGCCCCGGCGTTGCCGGAGACGGCGGAGACGGCGGCAGCGGCGGCAGAGCCGGATGGCTGGCCGGCAACGCGGGAGTCGGAGGGCAGGGCGGCACCGGCGGCGCAGGCCGCGGCCTGAAAGCCGACGGCACTTTATACTTCGCCATCACCGGCGGAACCGGCGGCACGGGCGGGGCAGGTGGCGGGGCAGGACTGTTCGGCACCGGTGCGGCCGGCGGTGCGGGCGGTGACGGCGGGATCGCTGGCGCCGTGGGAGGCACCGGCGGTGCTGGCGGTGCGGGTGGTGCTGGCGGGTTGCTGATCGGCGACGGCGGGGCTGGCGGTAACGGCGGGACCGGTGCAAGCACGGTTGCGGCCGACGGCGTCCCCGGTGTCGGCGGTGGGGGCGGCAACGGCGGATCTGGTGGAAGCAGTGGCTGGTTCTATGGCAACGGTGGTGCCGGCGGGGCAGGTGGAAGCGGTGGAGCGACCAGCATCAATGGTGTCGGCCAAGACGGGCAGCCCGGTGGCAATGGTGGCAGCGGCGGTAATGGCGGCGCCTCTCGACTGATCGGCAACGGCGGGGCCGGGGGTCAGGGGGGAGCCGGTGGCGTGGGCGGTCCCGCGGGCGGCGTTGACGGGATTGACGGGCCCGACGGAACCGGCGGTGCTGGCGGCGTGGTGTTCGGCGAGTCCGGCGTTTAACCCTCGGTCGACGAACCGCCCTCCAATTGGCCCTTGATGGCGGCGATCGCATCGACCGGCGTCAAATTCTGGCCTTGGCTGTTCTGGCCGAGTTGTGGCCAGCCCGCCCCGTCGGGGCCGAGCAGCTGATCCCAGATCTGCCGCACCTTGGTCAGCAATTCGGTTTGTTCGTCGTCGGTGAGTGCCATCAATGGTCCTCCGTTCGTCCCGATGCCGCACGCGGCGGCGAATTGTTGCGGTGTCAGCCCGTCGGCGGAATTCATGTCGCACCGGCCGAACGGCGGCGCCCCCTGCGGCAGGTTCGGGCTGTAGCCGTTACCGTCGGTGTACTGGTGGGCCACCTGCCCGGGCAGATTCGGGTTGGATCCGTAGCCCGCGGCGATGACACGAAGCCCGGGTGGGCGCACGCGCCACATGTTGAAGAAGTCATAGGCGTTGGCGTAACCGATGATTCGGGCCGGTGAGCCTGCGTAATCGGCCAGATTCCAGTACAGCTGATTGATCCAGCTCGACCCGTCGCCAGGCGGATTGCCCCCGGACTCAACATCGAGCATCAGCGCCACCCGCGGATGCAGGCCGCCTTCGGCGTCGATCATCGACCGCACCGTGTTGGCATTTGCCAGCCAGTTCGGGCGGACGTAGGTGTAGACAATCCCGAAGGTCAATCGCCCACTGTCCAAAGCATCGCGCATCCACGCGTAATTACGCGCGAAGTTATGGTCGCGATAGGTGCCGTCGCTGACCCGGATCGATAAGACCCGGTACGGGTACGAATCATCAACTGGCACTTGATATTCCGAGACATCGGCGAACAGCGTGTCAACCACCGCGGCGCAATCCCCCTCTAC
This sequence comes from Mycobacterium asiaticum, assembly GCF_001668675.1. Classification (GTDB taxonomy): domain Bacteria; phylum Actinomycetota; class Actinomycetes; order Mycobacteriales; family Mycobacteriaceae; genus Mycobacterium; species Mycobacterium asiaticum_D. The sequence continues at coordinate 42,506 of NZ_LZKQ01000100.1, forward strand.
TGCAACCCCTTACCGATCGCCCATGCTACAGCGGGGACTGCCACGTCCGCCGGTATCGTCGCGGGCATGGCTGATCGGCCCGCGAAAGTCAGCGATGTGCACCGGCTCGCCGCCGCGATGCCGCATGTCAAGAAGCTCGAGGGGCCGAAGGGCAACGCCATCTACCAGGTGGGCGGAAAGTCGTTCGTGTTCTTCCGAACTCCGCAACCGGATGCGGTCGATCCGGCGACCGGGGAACGCTACCCCGACGTGATCATGCTGTGGGTGGAGTCCGAAAGCGACAAGCTGGCGTTGATCCAAGACCCCAACTCGCCGTTCTTCAGCACCAGCCATTTCGACGGGCACCCCTCGGTGCTGGTGCGCGGCGCCCGGTTGGCCGACATCAGCGTCACCGAGTTGGCGGAACTGATTCAGGACGCATGGTTGTCCCGTGCGTCCAAAAGGCGCGCCGCAATGTGGCTCGCTGATCACCCCGCTTAGAACGGGTTGAGAGGCGAGATTACGCCCCTTTTCAGGTTTAGGCACGCGTACAACGGGCAACGCTGTGCTGCACGGGAATTGTTTCGGGAACAACGGAGGCCGCCATGGTGCGAGGTCGCGGAATTCTAGGTGCGATTGTGTTGATCTGGCTGCTCATAGGGATCCTCGCAGCCTGGCAGCGCGGCTACTTCAAAGGTCAGGAAACCAGTTGTGCCTCAGCGGGAACCGTTGCGGTCACGGTGATTGCCGGACCTTTGAATTACATGGGCGTAAATCCAAAAGTAAAGGATTGCCACGCGCCGCAGTTACCGCAGCCGAGCGCCCTGCAATCAATTGATCACATCCCTGCTAGTTAAAAGGAAATCGCCATGATTGTCGTCGGTGCCATCCTGCTCATCCTCGGATTTGTGTTTGGCGTGCATTTGTTGACCGTGCTCGGGGTGATTCTGCTCATTGTGGGCGCGGTGATGTGGGCCATGGGTTCGGTCGGCCGCCCAGTGGCCGGCAGGCGTTACTGGTACTAACACAGCATCGGGGAAACGGCCGCGTGACCGCATCAACGGTCACGCGGCCGTTTGCGTTTCACAGGTCAAGCACAGGGATGCCATAGCGTTGCCCTATCCGGGTACGGATACTGGAACCCGTGGCGGCTCCCAGAAGTTCCGTTGAACGCGTGGTCATGTGCCGCGCGGACGGCCAACCGGTCACCGTGCTGGTGGTGGACGACGAACCCGTTCTCGCCGAGATGGTGTCAATGGCATTGCGCTATGAGGGTTGGAACATCGCGACGGCCGGTGACGGTGCCTCGGCGGTTGCGGCCGCCCGCGCCGAACGCCCCGACGTAGTAGTTCTGGACGTAATGCTGCCCGACATGAGCGGCCTGGAAGTCCTGCAGAAGCTGCGCCGGGAGAATCCCCGATTGCCGGTCCTGTTGCTGACGGCCAAGGATGCCGTGGAGGATCGCATCGCCGGATTGACCGCTGGCGGAGACGATTACGTAACCAAGCCGTTCAGCATCGAGGAGGTCGTGCTGCGGTTGCGCGCGCTGCTGCGCCGCACCGGGGTTACCACGGTCGACAGCGGCGCCCAGTTGGTCGTCGGCGACCTGGTGCTCGACGAAGACAGCCACGAGGTGACTCGCGCCGGTGAACCGATCTCGTTGACCACCACCGAATTCGAGTTGCTGCGGTTCATGATGCGCAACGCCAAGCGGGTGCTGAGCAAGGCGCAGATCCTGGACCGCGTGTGGAGCTACGACTTCGGCGGGCGATCCAACATCGTCGAGCTCTATATCTCCTACCTGCGCAAGAAGATCGACAGCGGACGCGAACCCATGATCCACACGCTGCGCGGTGCAGGTTATGTCCTCAAGCCGGCGCGCTAGCGGGCCCCGGGTCTGGTCGCTGCGACTGCGGCTGCTCGTCGGCCAGATCGCCGTCCTGGCCATCGTCTGCGTCGGCATCACCGCGGCCACCGAACTGGCACTGCGCCACCATCTGGTGGCCCAACTGGACAGCCAACTCAGCGGCACCTCCTACCGTTCGTCGCTGCTGTATCCCGAACCGCCGCGCCGCCACGAGCCGCGCTATGTCAAGACCGGCCCGGGCCCAAGGTTTCTCGACGCGCCCGGCCAGCCGGCCGGCATGGTTGCAGCGGTGGTCAGCAACGGCAGGACAGTGGACGCCGGATATCTGACCGGCAGCGGCGCGCGGGACGCATTGACGCCGACGGCGCAGCACCAGCTGGAGCAAATCGCCGGCAGCCGCACACCGGTCACCCTGGACCTCGACGGCCTCGGGCGCTACCGCGTCGTCGCCGCTCCGAGCCGCAACCGGACCGACGTCATCGTCACGGGTCTGTCCATGTCCAACATCGACGCCACCGAACTCCGGATGCTGATCATTTTCGGCATCGTGACTCTGATCGCGCTCGTCGCGGCCACCACCGCCGGTGCGGTGATCATCCGTCAAGCGTTGGCGCCGTTGCGACGGGTCGCCCAGACCGCGACCAAGGTGGTGGATCTGCCGTTGGACCGTGGTGAGGTCGAGCTGCCGGTACGGGTGTCCGAACCCGATGCGAACCCCGCCACCGAGGTGGGCCAACTCGGTTCCGCGCTCAACCGCATGCTCGACCACATCGCGGCGGCGCTGTCGACGCGGCAGGCCAGCGAGACCCGGGTTCGCCAATTCGTCGCCGACGCCAGCCACGAACTGCGCACGCCGCTGGCCGCGATCCGCGGCTACACCGAGTTGGCGCAGCGCATGGGCGACGACCGGGAAGCGGTGGCGCACGCGATGAGTCGGGTGGCGTCGGAGACCGAACGGATCACGCGTCTCGTCGAGGACCTGCTGCTGTTGGCCCGGCTGGACTCCGGGCGACCCTTGGAACGCGAACCGGTGGACCTGTCCCGGTTGGCAGTGGATGCCGTCAGCGACGCACACATCGCCGGGCCGGATCATCAGTGGGAACTCGACCTGCCGCCGGAACCGGTCATGGTCACCGGCGACGAGGCCCGTCTGCACCAAGTGGTGGCCAACCTGCTCGCCAACGCCCGCATCCACACCGCGCCAGGCACCGTCGTCACCACTCGTCTCAGCGCCGCGCCAACGCACACGCTGCTGCAGGTGATCGACAACGGCCCCGGAATTCCGAAGGACCAGCAGTCGGAGGTGTTCGAACGGTTCGCTCGTGGCGACACCTCGCGGTCCCGTAAGGGCGGCAGCACCGGACTGGGTCTGGCGATCGTCTCGGCCGTCGTCAAGGCCCACAACGGAACGATCACCGTGAACAGCTCACCCGGACACACCGAATTCGCGGTCCGGCTGCCGAGCAATGGACGGCAGCCGGCCGCGTCGTCGTCAGGTTAGGACGTCAGCTTTCTAGGAGCAGGTGACGTCGATTTCGAACGGCTTGTTGACCGGTGACATCGGGTTGGCCGCGTCGATACCGGTGGCCGTTCCGGTGATCTTGTAAACGTTGCCGTTCTTGGTGGCTTCGGCTTTGCCCTGGCCGGTTCCGGCGGTGTAACCCAGCACTACGCCGTTGACGCTGCCGAGTCCCACGGACTTGACCTCCGGGGGATTGGCGTCGGTGAGCACCGCGGCGATGCCGGCCTCCTGCCCTCCGATCGCGATGTTGACGTTCCCGGCCGCCGTCGTGCATACGACGGACCCGGTGACGTGCTGGTCCTGCCCGTCGATGAGGACCTTTGTGCCAGAGGCGCTGCCGCCTCCGCTACTTGTCGCGCTTGCAGACCCGCCGCCCGATTTCGGCTTGTCACTCGAACATCCGGAAAGACCCGCAACCAGAATGGCCGCTCCGGCTACCGCGACCGTCAGTCCACGCTTCACCTGTGCTCCTTTGCCCGTAAACCGGCCCATCGTCTTTGAGGACCGCCCCGGCAGTATGCGCGGTAAGTGGATGAAATTCTAGATTCGGCGAAAAATTTGTTTTGCCTTTTCGAGGCTGCACGCTTTTGGCAAGGTAATGCCGATGGAGCACAAGCCGCCCACCGCAGTCATCGAATCGGCACACCGCACGCACACGCTACCTCTGGACGACACAAGGGATTTCGACGACGCCGACCGTGGCTTCATCGCCGCTCTGTCGCCGTGCGTCATCAAGGCCGCCGACGGCCGGGTGGTGTGGGACAACGACGCGTACTCCTTCCTCACCGGCCCCGCGCCGACCTCGGTCCACCCCAGCCTGTGGCGGCAGTCGACACTGGCCGCCAAACAGGGTCTGTACGAAGTGGTGCCGGGCATCTATCAGGTCCGTGGCTTCGACATCTCCAACATCAGCTTCATCGAGGGCGACACCGGGGTCATCGTCATTGATCCCCTGGTGTCCACCGAGGTGGCGCGCGCTGCGCTGGAGCTCTATCGCACGCATCGTGGCGGCGACCGGCCCGTGGTCGCCGTGATCTACACCCACAGCCATGTCGACCATTTCGGGGGCGTGCTGGGCGTGACGTCGCAAGCCGACGTCGACGCGGGCAAGGTCACGATCTTGGCGCCGGAGGGCTTTACCGCACATGCCGTGCAGGAGAACGTGTATGCGGGCCCGGCGATGCTGCGCCGCGCGACCTACATGTATGGCTCACAACTGGCGCGCGGCCCAAAGGAACAGGTGGGTTGCGGGTTGGGCCAGACGCCGTCCACCGGCGAGGTGGGGCTGATCGTCCCGACGGTGGACGTCCGGGTCACCGGGGAGGCGCACACCATCGACGGTGTCGAGATCGAATTCCAGATGGCGCCCGGCACCGAGGCGCCGGCCGAAATGCACTTCTACTTCCCGCAATTCCGCGCGTTGTGCATGGCCGAGAACGCCACGCACAACCTGCACAACCTGTTGACGCTGCGCGGCGCGCTGGTACGTGACCCCCACGCCTGGGCGGGCTACCTGACCGAGGCCATCGACGCCTTCGCCAACCGCACCGACGTTGTGTTCGCCTCCCATCACTGGCCGACCTGGGGATACGAGCGCATCGTCGAATTCCTGTCGCTGCAGCGAGACCTGTATGCCTACCTGCATGATCAGACCTTGCGGTTGCTCAATCAGGGCTACACCGGCGTGGAGATCGCCGAGATGTTCCAGCTGCCACCGGCATTGGACCAGGCTTGGCATGCCCGCGGGTATTACGGATCGGTCAGCCACAACGTGAAGGCCGTCTACCAGCGCTACATGGGCTGGTTCGACGGAAATCCGGGCCGGCTGTGGCCGCACCCGCCAGAGTCGTTGGGGCCACGCTATGTCGAAGCGCTGGGCGGTCTGGACCGGGTGGTCGAGCTGGCCCGAACCGCGTTCGATGCGGGCGACTTTCGCTGGGCGGCGACGCTGCTCGACCACGCGATGTTCACCGACCAGCATCATGCCGCGGCGCGGGAGTTGTACGCCGACACCTTGGAGCAACTGGGTTACGGCGCGGAGAACGCCACCTGGCGCAACTTCTTCATGAGCGGCGCAACCGAACTGCGGGTGGGCAACTTCGGCACGGCAGGGCAGGTCACCTCACCGACCCTGCTGGCGCAGTTGACGCCCGAACAGGTCTTCGACGGGTTGGCCATCAGGGTTAACGGACCCGGCAGCTGGGACCTGGACATCGCCATCGACGTCACGTTCGACGACGTCGGCACTAACTACCGGCTGACGCTGCGCAACGGTGTACTGGTGCACCGCAAGACGGCCGCCGACCCCGCTACCGCGACCGTTACGGTCAAGCTGGCCAACAAAATTCGGCTGTTGCTCGTCGCGATCGGTGACTTCACGTCGCCGGGGCTCGAGTTGTCCGGTGACCAGGCGGCACTGCAGTCGTTGTTGGCGGTGCTCGAACAGCCGGATGCCAACTTCAACATCGTCACCCCCTGAATCAATGGGGGGCGCCTTTCCCTGCGCGAGCAGACGCTAAAGCCCCCAAAATGGGCCCCAAAAGGGTACTTCCGCGTCTGCTCGGCACAGTTAGGTGACGTCGATGATCACCTTGCCCAGCACTTTGCGGTCGGCGACATAGCGCAGGGCCGCGGCGGTCTCGGCCAACGGAAACCGTGCGCCGATGTACGGGCGGATCTTGCCGTCGGCGAACAGCTGCGACAGCTCAGCGATATCGCGAGTGCACTCCTCGGGATAGTCGTCCAAAAAGGTGCGGATCTCCATGCCTCGGATGGTGACGTCCTTGAGCATCACCAGGTTGAGCGGGATCGCCGGAATCGTGCCCGCCGCATAGCCCAGGGTGACGAAGGTGCCCCCGCGTGCCAGGCCGCGCAGCGCCGGCTCCGCGTAAGGCCCGCCGACCGGGTCGAGCACGACGCGCGCGGCGTCTCCGGTGAGTTCGCGGATGCGAAGCTTCAGATCCTCGTTGTCGTAGTCGACGGTGGCCTGCGCCCCACGCTCGCGGCACAACTGCAGCTTCTCCGGGCTGGACGCGGCAGCCAGCACCCGTGCTCCCATGACCACCGCCAGATCCACCGCGGCCAGGCCGACTCCGCCGGCGGCGCCGAGGACCACCACCCAATCACCCTCTGTCACTCGGGCTACCGACCGCAGCGCGTGGTAAGCGGTGCGGTAGGTGACCCCGAAGGCCGCCGCCGAACCGAAGTCGACGCCGTCGGGAACGGTCTGCGCCATGGTCGCGTCCAGCAGTGCCAGCTCGGCGAAGGCCCCGAACGTGGTACCGAAGACCCGTTGGCCCGGCTGCAACGAGGCGCCCTCGCCGACCGCCACCACCTCACCGGCGATCTCGTTGCCCGGAGTGAACGGCGGCGGGATCCGCACCTGGTACTTGCCCGCGACGAACAGCACATCGGGAAAGTTGACCGCCGCGGCGTGCACCCGCACCAACGCCTGACCCGGCGCCGGCACCGGATCGGCGACCTCGGTCAAAACCAGGTCCTCCGGCGGGCCGTAGGCATTGCACACGATCGCGCGCATCAATCGACTCCCAGTCCGCGCAGACAGAACTGCGCTAGATGTTCGATGTCCGTTGAGCCGGGCCGGTCGGCCGAGCCCATATACCGTCGCATCATCGCAATCGTGCACCCGTAGACCGCGTTGACATCTCGATGGACGTCCGAGCTGCCCAGTGCGGTGACCGGCTCGACCAGCAGGTCACGCAGTGGCCGCAACATCTCCTGGTCCGCGACGGGGCCATTCGACATTTGCCGGGCGGCGGCACTGCTCATGCTGCTCAGCTGCGGGTCGGCAACCTGTGCCACGGTGCCCTCGATCCAGCACGCGACCTTGTCTCGGGGACGTTGGTGCTTGGCCATCTGATGCTGCAGGTAGGACACCACGATCGCGACGCCGCGCTCCATCACCGCCAGGATGAGCTCGTCCTTCCCGGCGAAATACCGGTAGAACGCCTTGTTCGACGACCCGGCCTCGGCGACGATGTCGCTGACCCGCGGCGGCTCGGGCGCCACCCGCTCCATGACGCGGACCGCCGCGGCCAGGATGCGTTCCACCTCCTCGGTGGCCTCGCGCTGCCGATCGTCGAGCGCGCGCTCGCCGGCCGCGGTGACCCGATCGCTCACGGTGAATCCGGCAGTGCCGGAACGCGATCGATCAGGTCGCCGTACTTTGCGCGGGCCGCCTCGCGGCGGACGTCCAGCATCTCACTGGGCCATTCACCCTCCTCGGCCTCGTAGCCCTTGAGCAGCATGCGGGCCAGGTTGACCTTGTGCGCCTCGGTCGGCCCGTCGGCCAGCCCGAGCGCGATGCCGCCGAGCAGCATGTTCACCAACGGCAGCTGGTCACTGAGCCCGAGCGCACCGTGCACCTGAATCGCCCGAATCGCAATGGATTTGAGCACCTGCGAGGCCAGGATCTTACAGACGCCGATCTCGGCGCGAGCCGCGCGGTCGTCACCGGTGTCGATCAGCCAAGCGGCGTGCAGGACGGTCAACCGGAACGGTGTCAGCTCGGTGTAGGAGTCGGCGATGAACTCCTGCACAAGCTGCTTGTCGGCCAACGAACTACCTTGGGTGAAACGGCTTTTTGCACGGCGAGCCATCATCTCGACGGCGCGCTGGGCCAACCCGATCGAGCGCATCGCATGATGCAACCGGCCGCCGGCCAGCCGTGTCTGCAGGATCAGGAAGCCCTGGCCGGGCTTGCCCAGCAACGCGTCCGCACCCACCCGCACGTCGTCGTAGCGGACCAAGGCGTGTCCCGGTTCATGGGGATCCGATCCGACCAAGTGGTGATTGGCCTCGATGGTGAGGCCCGGTGTGCCGGCCGGAATCAAAAATGTGGAGGCGCCGTAGTGAACCGGTACGTCGGGATCGGTGATCGCGACGACGATAAAGAACGAGGCGACGGATGCGTTGGAGGAGAAGAACTTCCGCCCGGTGATCACCCAGTCGTCCCCGTCCTTTACCGCGCGGGTGTTGAAGACGCGCGGATCGGCGCCGCCCTGGGGTTCGGTCATCGAGAAACAGGAGAAGATCTCGCCGGACAACAGACCGGCCAGGTAGCGGTCCTTTTGCTCCTGGGTGCCGAAGCGGGCCAGGATCTCCGCGTTGCCGGTGTCGGGCGCCTGGGTTCCGAATACGATTGGCGCCCAGGGGCTGCGGCCCAAGATCTCGTTGATCAGCGTCAACTTCACCGCGCCAAAGCCCTGCCCGCCGAGTTCGGGGCCCAGATGCGGCGCCCACAAGCCCTGGTCACGGACCTGCTGCTTGAGCGGATCGACGATCTTTCGCCGCTCTTCGTTCAGCGGCAGGAACTCGCAGCCCGGGAACAGCACCTCAAGTGGCTCGACCTCCTCGCGGACGAAGTCACGGACCCACTGCAATTTCTTCTCGAACTCGGGATCGGTGGAAAAGTCCCATGCCATCGGATGCTCCTGTCTTCTACGACTGCCAAGGTCAGGGAATGCCGCCGTCGGCCCGCACGATGGAGCCGGTTGTGAAACTGGACGCATCAGAGGCCAGGAATAGTGCAGCGCCGACGATTTCGGGTGGGTTACCGGCACGCTTCAGCGACAGATGCCCGAACATCTGGTCACCGCGCTCGTCGAGATTCCACGCCTTGCTGACATCGGTCAGGAACGGTCCGGCCATCAGCGTGTTGACCCGCACCGTCGGACCGAAGGCGCGCGCGAAGCCCTCGGTCATCGCGTTGAGCCCGGCCTTGGCCGCCGCATAGGGCACGATGTCGGGGCTCGGGCGCAGCGACCCCGCGGAACTCACATTAATGATCGAACCGCGCCCCGCCGCCACCATCCGTTCGCCTACTAACGCCGAAAGACGAAACGGACCTTTGAGATTCAGGTTGAACACCGAGTCGTAAAGCTTCTCGGTGACGTCGGACAACTTGCCGTAGAGCGGGGACATGCCGGCATTGTTGATCAGGGTGTCGACCTTGCCGAACCGGTCGTACGTCGCCTCGACCAAACCGTCGAGCTGGTCCCAGCGCCCCACATGCACCTGGTAAGGCATTGCGGCGCGCCCGGTTTCGGACTCGATCTCCCTGGCGACCGCCACACAACTGTCCATGTTGCGGCTGGCGATCACCACGTCGGCCCCGCAGCGCGCCACTCCGAGCGCCATCTCCCGGCCCAGCCCGCGGCTGCCGCCGGTGATCAGGACCACCTGGTCGGTGAGGTCGAAAAGCTGGTCGGCATAACCCATGTCAGCGCACCCCCGCCGTCCGGGACAGTTCGGCGGCCGTCGCTATCAGCTGCAGGATCATCGGTCCGAACGCCCCGGTGATCTTGGGATCGACTTTTCCGGTCCGCACTCCGGCCGCATACGTTTTTTCCAACACGATGCCCAGCTTCCAATTCGCCAACACCAGGTAGTAATCGATGTTCTCGGTGGACAATCCGCTGATCGACTCGTAGTGATCGAGCAATTCACTGCGTTTCGGCATCCCGGCCATATCGAGGTAGAACCCCTCGGCGCGGGGCTCTTCGCCGTCGTAACCCAGCAGCGCCCAGGCCAAGTCGAGTAACGGGTCACCGACGGTGGTCATCTCCCAGTCCACGATGGCGGCCAGCCGGGCAGACTTCCCATGCTCGAACATCACATTGGCGAACTGGTAGTCGCCGTGCATGATGCCGGGGGTGTAGTGCGCAGGACGGTTGCGGCGCAGCCAGTCCGACGCGGTGTCCAGGCCGGGCAGCTCCCGCACCTTATAGGAGGCCAGGAAGTTCAGCCAGCGGTCCACCTGCCGGTCATGGAAGCCCTCGGGGCGCCCGAAGCCTTCGAGGCCCTGCGCGCGCCAGTCCACCCGGCCGAGTTTCGCGGCACCCTCTACCAGCTGGAAAGCCAGCCCGCGCCGCGCCTGCAGGTCGGTGGCGAACGGTGCTCGCCAGCCGCCGTCCATCGGGCTCCAACCGTCGATCGCGCGCATGACGTAGAACGGCAGCCCCAACACCGACCCGGCTTCGTCGGCCGCGATCAGCTCCGCATGCGGAACGTCGGTCCCGCGCAGCGCCCGCACCAACCGGATCTCGCGCAGCAACCCGTCGATCCGGGCCGCATCGGCGCGCGGGCCCGGCATCCGCAGCACCATCCGCTCGGGTCCGCGACGCACAAGGTACAAAGTGTTCTGCGAGCCACCGCTGAGCGGATCCAGTACCGGTTCCTCGCCCTGCCCCGGCGCGTCATTGGCGTCCAGCCAGCGCCCCAACACATCCCCGGCGATCGCCACCATCCGCACGCCCCAATCTCCGCTGGGAGAATAGCATTCTCCGCCGCCGGAGCGACCGGTGGATCCGCTCGTGCGAGGCTTGCCGCATGCAACTGCTCCTGATCCGGCATGCCTTGCCGCTGCGCAGCGATCATGGCGAGGGCTCCGATCCGGAACTGTCCGATACCGGCTTTCAGCAGGTCGCCCGGCTGCCTCGGGCGCTGGACCGGTTCCCCGTCTCGCGGCTGGTGAGCAGCCCGCAGCGGCGCGCCATCCAGACCGCCGAGCCGGTCGCGGCGGCTCGGGGGTTGTCCATCGAAATCGACGATCGGCTCGCCGAATACGACCGCGACCAGCCGCACTACATACCGATCGAGCAGATCCGCAGCGAGTTCCCGCAGGAATGGGCACGCATGTCGCAAGGGCATCTGCCCAGCGCCGTGGACGAGGACGCGTTTCGCGCCCGGGTCCGCGCGGCAATCGACGACCTGGTCGCCGCGGCCGACCCGGACGAGACGATCGCGGCGTTCAGCCACGGCGGTGTGATCAACGTGGTGCTGCACGAAATCCTGGGCACCGCGCGGCTGTTGTCCTTCCCGATCGACTACGCCTCGGTGACCCGGCTGCTGTTCTCCCGGTCGGGTCAGGCGACGGTGGCGTCGGTCAACGGCACCGAACACGTCTGGGACCTGCTGCCCCGGAATCAACGGTCCTAGCTGGTCGGTGGTAAACAAGTTCGGTGACCTCGACTGACCGACTCAACGGGCTCGATCTGCCCGCGTTGGACCGGTACCTGCGTTCACTCGACATCGCGCGCGACGGGGAGCTGCGCGGCGAATTCATTTCCGGTGGCCGCTCCAATCTGACCTTCCGCGTGTACGACGACGCGACGAGCTGGCTGGTGCGGCGACCGCCGCTGCATGGGTTGACGCCCTCCGCGCACGACATGAGCCGCGAGTACAAGGTCGTTGCCGCGCTGCAGAACACCCCGGTTCCGGTGGCGCGCACGGTCGCCCTGTGCGATGACGAGTCGGTGCTGGGCGCGCCGTTCCAGATCGTCGAATTCGTCGACGGACAGGTGGTGCGCCGTCGTGCCCAGCTGGAGTCGCTGGGCCGGCGGGCGATCGACGGTTGTGTCGACGCGCTGATCCAAGTCCTTGTCGACCTGCACAACGTCGACCCCGACTCGGTCGGGCTGAGCGACTTCGGCAAACCGAGCGGCTATCTGGAACGTCAGGTGCGCCGCTGGGGATCGCAGTGGCAGCTGGTGCGGCTGCCCGACGACCGCCGCGACGATGACGTCGAGCGGTTGCACACCGCACTGCAACAAAGCATTCCCCAACAGAGCCGCGTGTCGATCGTGCACGGCGACTACCGGATCGACAACACCATCCTGGACTCGCAGGACCCCACCCGGGTGCGCGCGGTGGTGGATTGGGAACTGTCCACCCTGGGCGACCCGATCAGCGACGCGGCCCTGATGTGCGTCTACCGGGACCCGGCGCTGGACCTGATCATCGACACGCAGGCGGCGTGGACCTCGCCGCTGCTTCCCACCGCCGACGAACTGGCCGACCGATACTCGCTGGTGTCCGGGCAGCCGCTCGGGCAGTGGGAGTTCTACATGGCGCTGGCGTACTTCAAGCTCGCCATCATCGCGGCCGGGATCGACTTCCGCCGGCGGATGGCCGAGGAGGCCGACGGCAAGGCGGATTCGACGGACGACGCGCCCGAGGTGGTGGCGCCGTTGATCTCCCGCGGCCTGGCCGAGATCGCCAGGCTGAACTAACGCGGAACGGCGGACAAATTCTTCTTGGCCGCCCGGCGCAACTGAACGATCCGGGCGGTGCCGGCGGCGACGGTGATCAGCCCGCCGACGACGGCGGCCAGCAGAATCGCAACACCCAGTGGCAGCGTCCAGTGCCAGCCCAAGAACGTAAATGCCGTCGACGCCGTGTTCTGAGCGATGAAGATCAACAGCAGAATCAGAATCAGGAAACCTGCGATCAGCGCCGACCATAGGGCGCCCGCGCGGGTGAACTTCGAGGCCGGGTCGTTCGGCGCCGTGCGGGACCGCGGCCCGGGGCGGCGGGGCGGCGGTGGCGGTGGCTGATCCGCCGGGGGCGAGCCAGAGGGGGTGCTCATGTCTCCATCTTTGTCCCCCGCCGCACGGATTGAAACCAACATTTGCATCTCGGTCGGGATAGTGTCGGCATCGTGAGGATGCTGCGGCGCGCGGCGCTCGCCGCGGTGGCGTGCCTGGTTGCGGCGTGCGGAAGTCCCGATCCGTTCGGGTCCGGCATGGGCGGCCCGAAATCCATCGTCGTCGGATCAGGCGACTTCCCCGAATCCGAGATCGTCGCGGAGATCTACGCACAAGCCTTGCAGGCCAACGGATTCGACGTCGGTCGTCGGATGGGTATCGGCAGCCGCGAGACGTACATCCCGGCGCTGAAGGACCATTCCATCGACCTGGTGCCCGAATACATCGGCAACCTGCTGCTCTACTTCGAACCGAAGTCCAAAGTGACCGTCCTGGATGCCGTCGAATTGGAGCTCTACCGGCAGTTGCCCGGCGATCTGTCCATCCTCACCCCCTCGCCGGCATCGGACACCGACACGGTGACGGTCACCGGTGCGACCGCGACCCGGTGGAACCTCAAAACCATCGCCGACCTGGCGGCGCACTCGGCTGAAGTGCGTTTCGCCGCGCCGTCGGCGTTCGCCACGCGTCCCTCCGGGCTGCCCGGGTTGCGCCAGAAATACGGGCTGGCCATCGCGCCGGGCAATTTCGTCACCATCAACGACGGCGGTGGTGCGGTGACGGTGCGGGCGCTCGTCGAGGGAACGGCGACCGCGGCCAACATCTTCAGCACCTCACCGGCCGTGGTCCAGGAACACTTGGTGGTACTGGCCGACCCCGAGCACAACTTCTTAGCCGGCAATATCGTGCCCCTGGTGAACTCGCAGAAGAAGTCGGACCGGCTCAAGGACGTGCTGGATGCCGTGTCGGCCAAGCTGACCACCGAAGGCATCGCCCAACTGAATGCGGCGGTATCCGGTAACGGAGGAGCAGATCCTGACCAAGTTGCCCGCAAATGGGTGCATGACAACGGTTTCGATCACGCGATCGGGTAGTCGTTGATCACCTTCGACAACGTCAGCAAGGTCTTCGGCAACGGCGCCACGGCCGTCGATCGATTGAGCATGCACGTCCCAGCCGGCGAACTGACGGTCTTCGTCGGTTCCTCCGGCTGCGGCAAGACCACCGCGCTGCGAATGATCAACCGGATGGTCGACCCGACGTCGGGCACCGTGACGGTCGACGGGGCGGACGTCTCGACGGTCAACCCGGTGCGGTTGCGGCGCGGGATCGGCTACGTCATCCAGAACGCCGGCTTGATGCCCCACCAACGGGTGATCGACAACGTCGCGGCGGTGCCGGTGCTGCGGGGGCAGTCCCGGCGCGCCGCGCGTGCCGCCGCCCACGACGTGCTGGAGCGGGTCGGGCTGAAACCCGAAGTCGCGTCGCGCTATCCGGCGCAACTCTCCGGCGGCGAACAACAGCGCGTCGGTGTCGCGCGAGCTTTGGCGGCGGATCCGCCGATACTGCTGATGGACGAGCCGTTCTCTGCCGTCGACCCCGTGGTCCGGCACACCCTGCAGAACGAAATCCTGCGTCTGCAAAGCGAATTGCACAAGACGGTGGTGTTCGTGACCCACGACATCGACGAGGCGCTGCGGCTCGCCGACCGGGTTGCGGTGTTCGGCGCCGGCGGTGTGTTGCAGCAGTACGACGAACCCGCACGGTTGCTCGCGCGCCCCGCGAACGACTTCGTGGCGAGGTTCATCGGACTCGGCCGCGGCTACCGGTGGCTGCAACTGCTCGACGCGGCCGGGCTGCCCCTGCATGATATCGATCGGGTATCCACCAACGACCTTGCCAGCACTCAACTTTCGGATGGTTGGATGCTGGTGGTCGACGGCGGCGGTGAGCCGATGGGCTGGATCGACGACGACGGGCTGCGGCGGCACCGGGCCGGTGAGCCGCTCACCGAGACCCTCATGCCGGTCGGTTCGGTGTTCCATGTCGACGGCAACCTCAGCCAGGCGCTGGACGCGGCGCTGGCGTCGCCGTCATCGATGGGCGTGGCCGTGGATAGCGGGCACAAGGTCGTCGGCGGCATCCTGGCCACCGACGTGCTGGCTGCCGCGGAAACCCGGCGGCGGACCTGATGCACTATCTGCTGAACCACCTGGGCACCGCGTGGGCGCTGACCGTCGTCCACCTGCGGCTGTCGCTGGTGCCGGTCGTTGCCGGACTGGCGATCGCGCTGCCCCTCGGACTCGCGGTGCAGCACGCCCCGCTGTGGCGGCGATTGACCACGGCTACCGCCAGCGTGGTTTTCACCATCCCGTCGCTGGCGCTGTTTGTGGTACTGCCGCTGATCCTGGGCACCAGGATCCTCGACGAGGCCAACGTCATGGTCGCGCTGACGGCCTACACCGCCGCCCTGATGGTGCGCGCGGTGCTCGAGGCGCTGGACGCGGTCCCGGCCCATGTCCGCGAGGCGGCCATTGCGATCGGCTATGCGCCCGCCGTGCGCATGCTGAAAGTTGAACTGCCGCTGTCTATTCCGGTGTTGATAGCGGGGTTGCGGGTGGTGGTGGTGACCAACATCGCGATGGTCTCGGTGGGATCGGTGATCGGCATCGGTGGTCTGGGCACCTGGTTCACCGCGGGATTCCAAACCAACAAGAGCGATCAGATCCTGGCCGGCATCATCGCCATGTTCGCCCTGGCGGTCGTGATCGACACCCTGCTCAGCCTCCTCGGCCGGCTGGTCACGCCGTGGGAGCGCGCGTCTGACCGGCGCCGGTTGCGGTCCCCGCTCGTGGGGGGTGCCCGATGAACTTCGTCGCGCAGGCGTTGTCGTTCCTGACGACCGCCGACAACTGGACGGGGCCCGCCGGCTTGGCGGCCCGGATCTGTGAGCACCTGGAGTACACCGTCCTGGCGGTGGGCGCCTCGGCCGTCATCGCCATCCCGGTCGGGCTCATCATCGGTCACACCGGACGCGGTCAGCTGGTGGTGGTCGGCGCGGTGAATGGGCTGCGAGCGCTGCCGACCTTGGGAGTACTGCTGCTCGGCGTCCTGCTGTATGGGCTGGGGCTGGGCCCGCCGATCGTGGCGCTGATGTTGCTCGGCATTCCGTCGTTGTTGGCGGGCACGTATGCGGGTATCGCCAGCGTGGACCGCCTGGTGGTGGACGCCGCGCGGGCGATGGGGATGACCGAGGCTCAGGTGTTGCTGCGCGTTGAGGCGCCCAATGCGCTGCCACTGATCCTGGGTGGCCTGCGGAACGCGACGTTGCAGGTGGTCGCCACCGCGACAGTGGCCGCGTACGCCAGCCTGGGCGGATTGGGCCGTTATCTGATCGACGGGATCAAGGAACGGCAGTTCGCCATAGCCCTGGTCGGGGCGGTGCTGGTGGCCGCGCTGGCCCTGATTCTGGACGGCCTGCTGGCCTTGGCGGTGTGGGCTGCGGCGCCCGGTAGCGGCCGGTTGAGGCGGGTGGTCCGGCCGCGTGATCACGTACCCAAGATCACAGTTGCCGACAAAGTCACCACGGCCGACGCGCACGTCCTACGGTAGGAGTGTGAACGCAGCCCCTTCTGACCCAACACAGCGTGTCCAGCCCGCGATGTTCACCTGGCGCGCCCAGGATTGCTCGCGCATGGAATCGGTGCGAGTTCAGTTGTCCGGCAAGCGAATCAAGGCCAACGGGCGAATCGTAGCCGCGGCCACCCCGACCAGCCCGGCCTTCGGTGCCTTCTACGAATTGCAGACCGACGAGTCCGGTGCAACCAAGCGGTTCGGGCTGACCGTCACGCTGGCGGAGCGCGAGCGCCAGCTCGCCATCGCTCGCGACGAAGAGAACATGTGGTTGATCACCGACCACCAGGGCGAGAGACGCGCGGGGTACAACGGCGCTCTGGACGTTGACCTGGTGTTCAGCCCGTTCTTCAATGCGCTGCCGATCCGGCGGCTCGGCATCCACGAGCGGGCGGAGACGCTCACGCTGCCGATGGTCTATGTGAACGTGCCCTCAATGTCCGTCGAGGCGGAGACGGTGAGTTACGCCAGCGAAGGCCGCTTGGACGGGATCAAGCTGCGTTCGCCGGTGGCCGACACCACGGTGACCGTCGACCGGGACGGGTTCATTGTTGAATATCCAGGGTTGGCAGAGCGGATCTGATCACTCCACCGGCGCGGCCCGCGGCGGCCAGCTGCTGGCGCCAGCTGTCGGCGCCGATGGTGACGGTGACGATGTCCGACCGCGGAAAACTCTCGTAGCGGGTGCGGGCCGCGTGGCCCTCGTCGACCAGGTCGGCCACCGAACAGTTGCTGGCCAATGAGTCGCGCGCGCGGCTGAGCAGCTCGATGATCCGGCTGGTGGCCGGCACCAACTGGCCGGTATTGGCCTCGCACATCGCGCGCACCAGGTCCGGTGCCGTCCCCGCGACCCTGGTGGCGTCCCGGAACGAGCCGGCCGCCAGGGCAAACGCCAGCGGAACCTCGGCCGCCGTGATGGCCAGCGCCTCGGCGAGCAGGTGCGGCAGGTGCGAGATGGCGGCGGCGGCCGCGTCGTGCTCGTCGGATCGGGCAGGCACCACCACCGCGCCGCAGTCCAGCGCCAACGTCATCACCATTGACCAGACCGTGGGGTCGACGTGGTCGTCGACGCTGACCACCCAGGGCGCCCGGTTGAACAATCCGCCGTGCCCGGCCCGCCAGCCCGAGTGCGCGGTGCCGGTCATCGGGTGCCCGCCGACGAAGCGCTCCAGCAGCCCGGCGGCGGCGACCTCGTCGAGCACCGCGGTCTTCACGCTGGTCACGTCGGTCAGCGGACAGTGCGGCGCCAACTCGCGGATGTGGGCCAGCATGCTCGGCAGGGCCGGCATCGGCACGGCCAGCACGATCAGCGCGTCGGTTTCGGCGGCCCGGGTCAGCGTCGCGTTGAGGTCGGTGGTGGCGTCGTACCCGTCCGAACGCGCGCCCTGGGCGCCCTCCACCGAGCGGTTGTAGCCGAATACCTCACGGCCGGATGCGGAAGCGGCCCGCAGGATCGACCCACCGATCAACCCCAGTCCGAGCACGCATACAGGTGTTTTCACCTCAGTCCTCACCACTTGTTCAAGGTTGGCACAGCTCAGCCGGGCGCAGGCTGCGCGTCCCGGCTTCATCTGGCCAGAGGCCAGGTCAGGGACTAGCGTATGCGGCCATGGGAGTACAACGGGCCTCGGCAACGCAGGGCCCGTCCGCGGACACCCCGGACGGCTTCGGCATCGCCGTCGTGCGTGAAGAGGGCCGCTGGCGCTGCGCGCCGCTCGGCCCCAAGGCTCTTACCAGTTTGTCGGCCGCGGAGACCGAGCTGCGGGAGCTGCGCAGCGCCGGGGCGGTCTTTGGGCTCCTGGACGTGGACGACGAGTTTTTCGTCATCGTGCGCCCAGCGCCCTCCGGGACCCGGTTGCTGTTGTCGGATGCCACCGCCGCGCTGGATTACGACATCGCGGCCGAAGTGCTGGACAGCCTGGACGCCGACATCGACCCCGAAGACCTCGAGGACGCCGACCCGTTCGAGGAGGGTGACCTGGGGTTGCTCTCCGACATCGGGCTGCCCGAGGCGGTGCTGGGGGTGATTCTGGACGAGACGGACCTGTACGCCGACGAGCAACTCGGCCGGATCGCGCGGGAGATGGGTTTCGCCGAACAGTTGTCGGCGGTGATCGACCGTCTCGGTCGGTGATCGCAAGCGCGGCGCAGCCGGGCGCAGCGGGTCGCCGCCCTCGGTCCGGGTCGGTGATCGCAAGCGCGGACGAGCCCGGCGCAGCGGATCGCCGCCATCAGCAGGGGTCGGTGAGGGTCTCTGACGAGCAGCTGATCCGCGCCGCGCTGGCAGTCGCCGGGACCGCCGGACCGCGGGACGTGCCGATCGGCGCGGTGGTCGTGAGCGCCGACGGGACCGAGCTGGCCAGGGCGGTGAATGCTCGCGAAGCGCTCGGCGATCCCACCGCCCATGCCGAGATCCTGGCGTTGCGGGCCGCGGCCGCTGTCCTCGGCGACGGCTGGCGCCTGGAGGGCGCGACGCTGGCGGTCACCGTCGAGCCGTGCACCATGTGTGCCGGTGCCTTGGTGCTGGCGCGGGTGGCTCGGGTGGTGTTCGGTGCGTGGGAGCCGAAGACCGGCGCAGTCGGGTCACTGTGGGATGTGGTGCGTGATCGCCGGCTGAATCATCGCCCTGAGGTGCGGGGCGGAGTGCTCGCCGAAGAGTGCGCCGCGCCGCTCGAGCAGTTCTTCGCCCGGCAGCGATTGGGGTGAGCGGCGGTCGATTCGGTAAGCTGCCTGGCGGTGGCGTGTCCGAGCGGCCTAAGGAGCACGCCTCGAAAGCGTGTGACGGCTAAAACCGTCCGAGGGTTCAAATCCCTCCGCCACCGCCAAATGTCTCAGGACATCGGAATAGCCCGAACCCTCCTTTAGGGTCCGGGCTTTTCGCGTACTAGGCCTGCGCCCATTCGCGCCCGCAGCTGGCGCAACTCCGAATTGTGCTGGCCCACTTCGGTTCGCCAGTCCGCGGCAAGCGCAAGCAGTGCGCCTCCATCGCGCCGCAACCCGGGCAGGCGCACGTCGACTCGAACGGTTCGGGCGCTTGACTGCCCATCAACCGTTGTGACTCTTCGCGCGAGTAGCGGCGTCGTCGGGTGTCCGCGTGCGTCGCTGCGACGGCGTCCACTAGGCGGCGCAGGTCGTCGCCCGCGGTGTCCCCGAGCGGCCGGAACCTGCCTTTCCGGTCCAGGTTGAACCGTGCTTCCCGAGCGCCGAACATCCAATCCTGCGGGCTATTGGCCGCCCAGTCCACCTGTAGCACCCGCCGGCTAAGGGCGCCAGCGTAGATCGCGTCGAGTTGCGACGTCCTCTTTCGGCGTCCTTGCAGGTCGTACCGCAGGACGACGACATATGCCTCCGTGGCTGCGGGAGCGTAAACCAACGCCTCTTTCGCGCTGGCGATCACGGTCGAGGCGAGCGCACGACGATAGAGATCGATCTTCTCCTTCTCGGTGCGCGGCCGGGTGCCTGAACCGGCCTGCACCAGGCCGTCGGTGATCTCGGGGCCGGGGTAGTGCACGACCACGGTGACGTAATTCCCGAGTGGACCTGAACCGGCGTCGATACACGCAGACTGAGATACGTTGTCCGCCAGCGCATCGTCTACTGCGGCGATGACCTCGTGCGGGTCGTGTTCGTGCAGCAGATTCCACCTGTGCGACTCTTCGGCATAGATTGCCTGCGCCTCGGCGTAGGTGGCTTCGGCCTCCGCGCGGCGGTCTGCGCTGGCTAGCTGCCGCAGCCGTTGCCAACTCCGGGAAAGCGCCGGTGGTTCCGGAGGCGCCGGTTCGGCTGGTCCGGGAAAGTCGTCCAGGTGCAGTGAGGTGAGGAGTTCCGCGGCTCTGACGCTGTCGGCTGCGAGTTGTTTGGCTTGCCGTCGATCGAGGGCATGACCGATCATTTCCGCCACACCGGCCGCGAGTTTTACGCCGGTGACGAACGTGTCGACCTTGCTGGGTGGTACCTGCTTGGTCGAGGGGGGCGGGTGCGTTTTCCCTGCGGGACGTCGACTCTTTGTGGTCGACGAAGCCGTGAAGGGACCAAATCCCGAGCTGACGGCGGTTGCTTTGCCGGTGACAACGTGAACGCGTGCAACGCGAGGGCCCACACTGGTCCTGATCCCTGATCCTGACGCCCGGATTCGCACTCCCGGGGCAATTTTCAGACTCAATCCCATTGCGTCCCCTAAGCGCCGAAGATTTCGTTCGCTTCCTTGCGCTTCTTCTCCGCGAGGTCGCGGTCTTCGGCGGCGAAGGCGTGATGTTGCTTTGCCGATCGCCGCAACCTGTCTATCTCGTGCCTGTCTCGGTTGACTGCTGACTCTTCGATGCCGGCGACCTCGTCGTGTGCGCGCGCGGACTCTTCAAGGCTCTTTGCCGCCGACAGTGCCGAGCGGCCCGCCGCTTCCCGAGCATGTGCGACTCTGTTCTCGGCGTCCTTGAGGTCCGCCTCGGTGTAGCGGCTATCCGATGGTGACTCGGGCTGATTCATCGTGCCTCCCGCCGCGCGTATACCCACTCAGATGGGGGTCACCGCGAGGCAGCGGAAATCAGCCGTCGGAATCGCTCAGCCGCAGGGTGCGTCACCGGGCGTGTAGTAGGGCACGCCCTCGCGGGTGTAGCAGGGCGGACGTCCCTCGTCGCGCTGCCTGGCCTCGTCGACCGCATCCGCCGCGGCAATGCTGCCCAGCGGGCAATCGATCCGGTTCGGATAGGAACCTTCCCCGGCAGCGGGACAGGGATTCGCGGATGCCGCTGGCGCGACGGAAATCTGGAATGCCGCTACCGCGATGGCGGCCAGCAAAGCGGGTGTGAATTTCTTCATGGTGACAATTTAGCGCCGTGGTTGACGCAGCGGCGCAGGAATTCGACGACGGCTAACCCGCGAATATGTATGGGAAGCGTCATTCCGATGTCGATTCGCAAACGTTGCGGCGGGTCGGAACATCGCCGGTGATATATATGAGCAGCAAATTCCGCTGCGATCTCTTGAGGTTTGCCTGGTGACGTCAGTGAGCAGAGCTGTAGCATCGGTTGCCCTGACGCTCATGGCCATCGCGGGCAACATTACGGCGCTGACACCGGTTAATGCTGGCGCCGAGGTTGTGCCAGCGGCCGGCGCTACGGTTCTGACGCTCGATCCTGCTTTTCGCTCCTTACCCGGCAACTGGCTGCGTGGCGAACTGTTCGCAGCTCCGAATGTGGTGGCGAAAGTCCCGTACAACAATTTTCCCGCCGCCCGTAATGTCCACCAAGGGGCCCTCAACCTCAACAACATGCTGCACGCAGTCCCGGGTCCGAAAATCGTCCTCGGGCACAGCGAGGGCGCCCAGGTGGCAGACGACTGGCTACGCACCTATGGCCCGACGAGTGACATCGATCCGGCGTCCGTGACATTCATTCTCACCGGTGACCCGGAGGGAAAATACGGCGGCTGCATGCACGTCCGATACAGCGGATGCACGGCGGCCTACGGCGGAAACGGCTTCCCGATCGATACGCGCTACACCGTCAAAGTGGTGATCCGGCAATACGATTTCTGGGCCGATTGCCCGGCGAACCTCGCCAACGCCACCGCGGTGATGAACAGATTCGCCGCGATGTTCGTCGGCGGCGCGGGCCAATACCGGCAAGTCCACGGCGACTACAGCAACATCGGCCTGAATGATCCGGGAAACAAGACGTTCGTCGAGGGAAATGCGACGTACATCCTCGGGGCGCCGGCCACCTATTACCTGCCGATGGTCACGCTGCTGAAAATACTGTCGCCGGAGGAGCACAAGCGTAATGCGGACATGGGGTGGCGCCCCGCCGTCGAAGCCGCTTACTTCCGGCCGATGGGGACGCTGTCGCCCCCGACCTGACCACTAGATCGGTGTCGGGACCCCGCAGGTGAGGCCGCCGTCGACGACGAACTCGGCTCCGGTGGCGTAGGACGACGCGTCGCTGACCAGAAACACCACGAAGTTAGATACCTCGGTGGCCGCGGCGCCGCGCCGCATCGGGATGGGCTTCATGAATTCCTCGGTGACGCCGGCACTCATCGGGGTGTGCACCAAACCGGGATGGATCGAGTTGACCCGGATGTTGTGCGCGGCCAGCTCCAGCGCCGCCGACTTGGTGATGCCGCGCAGGCCGAACTTCGCCGCGACGTACGCGTGCAAATGCGCACTGCCCGCAAGCCCCTCCACCGAGGAGATGTTCACGATCGATCCGCCGCCGCCCTCGATCATCGGTCCCGCGGCCGCGCACATGCCGCGGTAGGCGCCGGTGAGATTGACGTCCAGGACGCTCTGCCAGTCGAGCAACGACGGCCGCACGATCGAATCCAGCCGCACGATGCCCGCGTTGTTGACCAACCCATCCAACCGGCCGAACTCATCAAGGCAGACCCCGACGGCCGCCTCCCAACGTCCCGAGTCGGTAACGTCGAGGTTCACGAAACGGCAAGCGGCACCGAGCCTTTCAGCGACCGCGCGGCCGGGATTGTCGAGCACGTCGCCGATGACGACGTGCGCGCCTTCGGACACCAGCAGCTCGGCGTGCGCTGCGCCCATGCCCTGCGCACCGCCGCTGATCAGCACGACCTTGCCGTCGACCCGTCCCATGGCGGCTCCCGTACTAATCCCGGTCCTGTCCGCTGGCGAGCTTGCGGATCAATTGGACTTCGCTGTCGCGAAAGGGGCGGCCGTCGGGCTGCAACAGGTCGGCGAACCACACTTTGGGTGGCGCGGTGGCCGGACGGTCCCATGAAGTCCACGGGAAGTACGTCTGGGTCTTGCCCGCTACGAGCCCCCAGTTGATGGCACCGACGTTGTGTCGCCGGGCAATCGGCAGAATCCCCTCAACGGTGCTGCCCAGGGATCGGGCCAGGTATTCGGTGCAGATGATCGGCCGACCCAGCGGCGCGAGCTCGCCGATTCGGCTCTCGAATTCACCGGGCGGGGCATAGCTGTGAAAGGTGATCACGTCGGAGTTGTCGAGCTGGAAACCGGCGATGGCGCTCCGGCTCCCGGGATCTCCCCAATTTCCCTGCCACACACCGCTGGTCAACGGTTGGACGGGATCGACCGCGCGGGCCCAGCGGAAGACCTGGGGGAGGAGCCCGGCGACGCGGTCCAGTTTGTCCTTCCGCTCCACTTTGCGGTACTCCCGGGCCGGGTTGTCGGGTTCGTTCCACAGGTCCCACCCCAAAACCCGGTCGTCATTGCGGAATTGGGTCAACACTCCGGTGACGTAGTCGGCCAGGATGGGGGCGTAGCGGCGGTCGTCGAGATGCTCGGCCCCCGGACTTTGCACCCACCCCGAGTTGTGTACTCCCGGTCGAGGGGCGCGCTGACGGCCCAGCCGCGGAAACGGATCCCAGCAGGAATCGAACAACACGAACAACGGCTTGATGCCGTGCCGGGCCGCGATCCCAACGAACTGCGCCAGCCGGGACTGGAAGCCGGCCCGGTCCTGCGCCCACAGTTGGTCGTGCAGGAAGACGCGCACGGTGTTGAAACCGTGGAAACGCGCCACCGCCAATTCGTTGTCGATGCGCCGCGCGTCGTAGGTGCCCGCCTGAAACATCTCGAGCTGGTTGATGGCGGTCGACGTGATGTAGTTGACGCCGACCAGCCAGCCTTGGGCCTGATACCAGTTGTGCGCGCGCTCGGCCGGCCAGCGTCCTGCCTCCGCGGAGGCCTGGGGCGTCCGGGCCAAAGCCGTGCCGACAGCCAACGCCAGGGGCAGCTTCAGGGCGGTTCGACGGTGCACGACGTGACGGTAGGTTTCTCCGCCCAGGCATCCCGGGCGGCGTACCGATCAGCGACCCGTTGATTTAGGAATTGTTATCCCGCCGTCACCTAACCACTCACCAACAGCGGAAGCGAGATCATGCCCGCCCCTCCGGTCACCATCAGAACCCAGCGGCCGTCGACCGGCAGGGTCACTTCGATGGGGAATATCGCAAACCCCAGCTCGGCGGTGATGGCGGCTTCGGGTAGCTCGAATTCGATGGTCAGCGGGTCATCGTCGGTCGGCGGCCGGATCTCGACTTCGATGCGGCGATCCGGGCTGCCGGTCTCCGACTGCGTCAACACCACCAGCAGAAACTGCGCCAGCCGATCCGCCTCGACAGCGAAGCGGAGGAGCACGCCGCCCGAGACGTTCAGCTTGTTGTCCACTGCAGCCGCAGCTTCGGCAAGGAACGCCCCGACTATCACCGGCTGAACCTACCGCCACCGTCCGGCGCCCGGCTAGGGCGCAGATCACGAAGCCGCCGTGTATCCCAGTTGAGCGGCGGTGTAGCGCGCGCCCTCGCTGACCGGCACGGCTTCCACCGCGGTGCCGTAGGCGCAGATTTCTGTCCACGTATCGTCGAGTACGGACGTGTCGAACCGCATCCCGATGATGGCGTTGCCGCCCTTGTCCTGCGCATCGCGGATCAGCCGGTCTATCGCCTCCTGGCGATAATCAGCGAGGTTTTCGGTCATGCCTTTCGGAAGTTCACCCCGGAAGAGAGACACCAGCCCAGCGCCGAAATGTCCGAGGAAATCTCGTGATCGGGCGGTGAGCCCGAAGACTTCGCCGCACACGCGCTCGATCCGCCAACCGGGTAGCTCGTTGGTAGTGACGATCAGCATCGCCGGGCCTTTCTGCCGATCTCGAAATGGGTGGTCCCCGCGCAGGCTACCGCTGCGCTATCGTTCGACAAGTCACGGCGACGGCGCCCTGGGGAGGTCACAGGTGAATGCTGCGGGCCCTGCCGCCGACGACATCGACTTCGATGACCTGGCATCGCCCCAGCTGACTGAAGTCCAGCGTCAGATTCTTGAATTCACTGAAGCCAGGCAGGTCGAGTTCGATATCGACAAGATACTCAGCGAAGCCCGCGAGCAGGCCGGCGTCAGCGATCTCGACGACACCGACGGATTCACCGACCGCCTGAGCGCCCACGTTGCGGCGATCGAACACGACGATGGCCTACGCCAGCTCAACCGATCAACCCTGCGGCAACGAGTGGTACGACTGCTGCGAAACCGGCTGTCGTTGACCGAACTGCTCAAACGCTTTCCCGAAATCGGGTCGATCCCGATCGAAAAGCCCTTCATTGTGGTCGGGATGCCGCGATCCGGCACTACGCATCTGGTGAACCTCATCGCCACCGACCCCCGCCGGCGCGCCCTGCCGTACTGGGAGAGCCAGGATCCCATACCGGCGCCCGGCCGTGGGCCGGACACGTGCGGTGTGGATCCGCGCTACACACGGGTCAAGCAGGAACACGACGCGCTCATGATCAGCGCGCCGATCGTGGCCGCCATGCACGACCGCTTCCCGGAGGCCATCGAGGAGGAGGTCGAGATCCTCGACCTTGACCTCGCCTCTTATGTGCTGGAATGGCATGCGCGCGTGCCGGATTGGCGCGACTACTACCTGAGCCTGGATCAGCATCGGCATTACGCGTATCTGAAAAAGGTGCTACAAGCGCTGACGTTCCTGCGCGGTCCACGGACGTGGATCCTCAAAAGTCCGCAGCACTGCGAGCAACTCGGGCCGCTGATGGCGACGTTTCCCGACGCGACGGTGGCCTTCACCCACCGCGATCCGGTCGCGGTGATCCAATCCGCGATCACCATGATGGCCTACTCAGACCGGCTGCGCCGCACATCGATCGAGCCGGACTGGTTGCTGGACTACTGGAGCGACCGCGTGCACCGACTGCTGAGCGCGTGCGTGCGTGACCGTGGCCTGGTGCCGGCCGAACGCAGCATCGACATCGGTTTTCACCAGCTCAACGGCAACGAAATGCCTTTGCTCGAACAGCTTTACCGGCGCGGCGACGTGGAATTGCCGGCACCGGTGCGGGAACGGTTCAAGCGGTATCTCGACGGCAATCCCCGCGGCAAGCACGGCCGCATTCGTTATGACCTGCGCCGCCATTTCGGCATATCGCCCGACGACTTACGGGCACGGTTCGGCTTCTACTTCGACGCGTTCGACGTCCGCGCCGAGTGAAGGAAAGGCAGTGATGTTCGAACCGATCTATCGACGCCGCCCGGGCGCCGATGCCATGCGGGCCGCCTCCGCCGAGCGTGCCGAGCAGATCGCGCCCGGAATATGGTCCTCGCCAGGACTGTCCAACTCCTACCTGCTCACCACCGGGGACGGGCGGGTGATCGTCAACACCGGCATGGGATTCGAGGGACCGGTGCACCGGGCCAACTTCGACGCAGTCGACTCCGCGCCGGTGCGCTACATCATCTTCACCCAGGGCCACGTCGACCATGTCGGGGGCTTGGACAGCGTACGTGACCCGGAGACGACCGTTGTCGCACAGGCGAACTGGACACGCTGGCGCGACGACAACGAACGCCTGATCCCTTATCGGGCCCACCGCAATGCGTTCGCGTTCCAGAACACCCTCGCCGAGGGCATCCGGGCGATCCAGCGTCGTCTCGGCACCAAAAGGCTGGCGCCCCAAAGCGTCCCCGCCGTTGACCTGGACTTCGAGGACACCCTCACGCTGGAGGTCGGCGGACGACGGCTGGAACTGATCTCCGTGCCGGGCGGGGAGACCAACGATTCGCTGGTGGTGTGGTTACCCGACGAGCGAATCTGTTTGTGTGGGAATACCTTCGGTCCCGTTTTCGGACACATCCCCAATCTGGTCACCATCCGCGGCGACCGATACCGTGACGCGCTGAGCGCCGTCGAGTCGGTCGAACGAGTTCGCCGGCTGCGACCGGAGTTGTTGGTGACGGGTCACTTCGATCCCGTTGCCGGCGCCGATCGCATCGACAGCGAGCTGACGCGACTGCGCGATGCGATTCAGTACGTCCATGACGCAACGGTCGCCGGGATGAACGCCGGCAAGGACGTCCGAACGTTGATGCGCGAGATCACGCTGCCCCCGGAATACGAAGTGGGCGAGGGCTATGGAAAGGTCGCATGGGACGTGCGGGCCATCTGGGAGAACTACTCCGGCTGGTTCCACCACCGCTCGACCACCGAACTCTATCCAGTCGGTCTCGACGCCGTCGCCGCCGACGTGGTCGAGCTCGCCGGCGCCGATGCCCTGGCGGATCGTGCGCGGGCACACCTGAGTGCGGGTCGGTCGCTGCACGCGATCCACCTGGCCGAGCTGCTGCCCGAAGGCACTCCCGCGGCCCGCGAAATACTCCGAGACGCCCACCAACAGTTGCTAGCGGGCAGCAGCAACTTCTGGGAAACCGCATGGCTCAAGCAACAGATTGCGAGGAACTCGTGACCGCGGCGCTGAAACCCGAAGACCTCTACCACACCGGTGTGGTGGTGCCCGACATCGAAGCCGCGATGGCCCGCCTCACCGCTCTGGCCGGCTATCAGTGGATCAGCCCGATGAGTTACACGCTGCCGTTCCGGACGACCGCCGGCACGCGCGAGTTGACCTCCACGATCGTGTACTCCGTACAGGCCCCGTATCTCGAACTCCTGCAGGAGGTTCCGGGCACCCCCTGGACCGCGGCGCCCGGCAACGCAGTGCACCACGTCGGCTATTTCACCGACGACCTAGCCGAGGCGGCTCGATCGTTGCAGGGCAACGGCTTCGTGTTCGAGATGACCGCAGACGTGCCGGGCACCGAGCTGGGGCTGTTCGCCTACTACGTCGACCCATTCGGCACGCGCATCGAGATCGTAGATCGCGCTCTGTTTCCCGACTTTCCCGCCTTTGTGCGATCACAGGCCCGGTAGCCGGACATGCTGCTGACCGTGCTGCGCTTCAACTTCGGCTCGCCCCACGGGGATCCGCGCAAGCAGGGCGAGTTGATCCGAGCCGCACTGGAACTGGCGCAGTGGGGTGAGTCGCGCGGTATCACCACGATCAGCGTCGACGAGCACCACGTCACCGGGCACGGCTGGAGCTGCAATCCGATCATGGCCGCGTCGATGTTTTTGGCCCGAACGTCACGGTTGATCGCCAGTGTGGATTGTGCGCTCGGACCGATGTGGAATCCGGTCCGGCTGGCCGAGGACATCGCGCTGGTCGACAACATGAGCCGGGGCAGGTTGCACACCACGGTGGGACTGGGCTATCGGACCGCCGAATACGATTCCCTCGGTGTCGATTTCAGTCGGCGAGGCAAGCTGATGGACCACTTGATCGAGCGGATGCTCTCGATCTGGTCAGGCGCGGCGGTGGGTGTCTGCACCGGGACATGGACGAAGCCACACCCGCCGCTGTACGTCGGAGGCGGCTCACGTGCCACCGCCCGGCGCGCGGCGCGGTTCCGCTTGCCGCTCAGCCTGGCCGACCACCTGCCCGACGTCGCCGAGCACTACCGGCAGTTGTGCGCCGAGGCCGGGGTGGCACCGTTCGTGATCATGCCGGGACCGGTGAACCGCGGGATGATCTTCCTGCACGAGGACCCGGACCGGGCGTGGGCCGAGCTCGGCGACTACATCCTGTGGGAGGCGGTCACATACGGCGGATGGTCAGCCGAGGAGCGGTCCCTGATGCACCTGCCCGGCGTTCAGACGCTCGACGAGGTGAGGGCTTCGGGTAGGTACCGGTTCCTGACACCCGACGAGCTCATCGCCGAAGTGCGGGACGCCGAGTCTTACGGCCCGATCGTGCTGCACCCGCTGGTGGGTGGCATGCCGGCCGACGAAGCATGGAAGTCGGTGCAGCTGCTCACCGACTCCGTGTTGCCGGCGCTGGCCTAAAGGCCGAGTGACGATTCCTGGGGCACGTAGTCGGTTACCAGCACCGGCAGCGAGATGGCGCCGGTGCCACCGCTGACCACCAGGACCCATCGACCGTTGGAAGGTAACCGGAGCTGCAACTCAAAGAAGGCGAAACCCGGGAACTCCGCTACCGAGGCTTCCGGAACCTCGAACTCCAGCCGGATCGGGTCCTCGTCGGTCGGCGGCCGCATCTCGATCTTGAGCATTCGGTCGGTGCTGCCGGGCTCGGCCTGAGTCAGGACGACCAGTACAAACCGGGCCGACCGTTCGGGTCCGAGGGCGAACCGGGAAAGCACCCCGCCAGACACATTGAGTTTGTTGTCGACGACGGCGGCGGCGTCGGCCAGAAAAGCTCCGGTGAGTATCACGCCGCTGAACCTACCATCGAGCAGCAAACCCGCCGCTGCCGAAAGCATGGTCGGCGCCGGCCTGCAGTGGGGTTCGAGGATGGCCGCCGTTTAGGGGCGACAATTCGCTGGAAAGCGCGATACTAAGCGCATGTCCGATCGCCTGCCTGATCGCAACGTGCTCGGTGGTTCGCTGGAACCGTGCGGGAATGAGCCGGTCACCGGCTTCTACCGGGATGGCTGCTGTTCCACCGGCGACCAGGACCGCGGCTTGCACACCATCTGTGCGGTCGTCACCACCGAGTTCCTCGAGCACCAGCGTTCCATCGGCAACGACCTGTCCACGCCGGTGCCCGAGTACCGATTCCCCGGATTGCTGCCGGGTGACCGCTGGTGTGTCACCGCGGTGAACTGGTTGCGCGCTCATCAAGACGGGTGCGCCGCTCCGGTGGTCCTGGCGTCCACCCACGAGCGCACGCTCGAGGTGGTACCGCTCGAGGTCTTGCAGCAGCACGCCGTTGACGTCCCCGACGATCTCGCAAACCTGTAATCAGGGGACCTCCGCCGAGTACAGCCAGGCCTCCCACAACCCTCGCAGCGACCCGTCGGCGTAGTTGGCGGCCAGACCGGTGAAGTCGTCGGTGACGGCGGTCGCGTGCCGGTACCGGTTGGTCCAATCCCGCAGCAGCACAAAGAACTTCTCGTCACCCAGCTCGCGGCGCAGGGCATGCAGGGTCAGCGCGCCCCGTTTGTACACCCGGTCGTCGAACATGCGGCGCGGTCCCGGATCGGTCAGCAGCAGGTCCTGTGGCTGCTGCGCGAGCTCGTAGTGGTACCGGTGCGCCAGCTCGTCGGCATCCGGACCGCCGCTGTGCTCCGACCAAAGCCATTCCGCGTAGCAGGCGAAGCCCTCGTGCAACCAGATGTCGCGCCACTGGCGCGCCGTCACCGAGTTGCCGAACCACTGGTGCGCCAACTCGTGGGCGATGAGCCGTTCACTGTCCCCGGTGCCATCGCAGTGGTTCGCCCCGAATATCGAGATGCCCTGTGCCTCAAGGGGAATATCCAGGTCGTCGTCGGTGACCACGACGGTGTACCCGTCCGCCAGGGGATACGGTCCGAACAGATCGATGAACAGTTTCACCATCTCGGGTTGCCGGGCGAAGTCGTGGTCGAACTCGGCTCTGAGACGTTCTGGCAGCGCGGCGCGCATCGTGATCGGCGTCCGGGCCAACCGGGCGGTCTCGTAGACGCCGATCTGCAGAGTGATGAGGTAGGTGGATGTCGGCTCCGGCTGCTCGTAGATCCAGACGGTCTGCGAAGCCCGGGCCCGGCGCGACATCAGCTTGCCGTTCGCGACCACCCGGTAGCCACTCTCGGTGCTGATCCGGATCCGGAAGGCGGCCTTGGCGCTGGGGCGGTCGTCGCAGGGAAACCAGGACGCCGCTCCGTTGGGCTGGCCGGCGACCAGGGCGCCATCGGACAGTTCCTCGAAACCCACGTCCCCCCAGAGCGTCCGGAGCGGTTTGGGGGTACCGCCATAGCGCACCACGATCGACATGGCGGCGCCGGTGGCCAATTTGGCGGGCAGTGTGATGCGCAGTTTGCCGGCCCGGCAACTGAAGCGGGGAGCGCGCTTGCCGTTCACCGAGACCTTCGACACCGACAACGCGCTGGACAGATCGAGGGTGAAATCCGTCAGCTCGGTGACGGTGATCGCGGTGATGGTCGCCGTCCCTGACAGCCGGTTGCTCGCCACCCGGTATTCCAGGTCCAGCTCATAACGCGACACCGTGTAACCGAAGTTGCCGTTCTGCGGGAGGTAGGGATCGACCACCTCGTTCGAAGTGGTTTTGTCGTTGGCCGATTTCACGCGGCGGTTTCCTCGGCGCTGGCCGCTCTCTTGCGGCCGGACTTCTTGCGGGCCTGCTGCCAGGGCCGCACCGGATTACCTTGCCAGCGGGTCGATCCGGGTACCTCGTCGCCTCGGACGACCAGCGATGCGGGTCCAACGGACGCCCCGGCGCCCAGCCTGGCTGCCGGCAGCGCGACGCAGTGCGGGCCGAGGGTGGCGCCGGGCTCCAACACGACGCTGTCCAGCCGCATGATCCGATCATGGAACAGGTGCGTCTGCACCACGCAGCCGCGGTTCACCGTGCTGCCGGCGCCGAGGGTGACCAGATCGGCCTCCGGCAGCCAGTAGGTTTCACACCACGAGCCCCGGCCGATCGCCGCGCCCAACCCCCGTAGCCACAGGTTCAGCACCGGTGTGCCGCTGGCCGCCCGCGCAAACCAAGGCGCGGCAACGGTTTCGACGAAGGTGTCGGCAAGTTCGTTGCGCCACACGAACGACGACCACAGCGGGTGCTCGCCGGCCCTGATCCGCCCGACCAACAACCATTTGGCGGCCACGGTCACCACACCGGCGGTCATGCCGGCCGAGAGCAGCACCAGCCCGCCGGCCAGCGCCGCCCACCAGATCCCGAATCGCGTTGTCAGCGCCTGCAATACGCCCAGCACCGCCACCCCGATCACGGCGCTCACCAGCACCGGCAACACCCGACAGATCTCCACCGCGGCCCGCATCACCTTCAAGCGGGTCGGCGGATGGTAGGTGGTCTCTTCGTCTGCCTCGGTAGGGCGGCGGCGCAACCGCATCGGCGGGCTGCCCAGCCACGACGAGCCGCGTTTGGCCTTGGGCGGGGTCGCCGAGAGCACGGCAACCAGGCCGTCGTCGGGCACCCGGCGTCCCGGTTGGGTGATGCCCGAGTTACCCAGGAACGCGCGGCGCCCGACGGTTGTCTCGGCGGCGTAGATCCAGCCGCCGCCGAGTTCATAGGAGGCGACCATGGTGTCATCGGCCAGAAATGCGCCGTCCTTGATCACCGCGAATTTGGGGGTCAGCAGCACCGTCGAGATCTCGGTGCCGCGGCCCACGCGGGTGCCCAGCACGCGCAGCCAGACGGGCGTGAAAAGGCTGGCGTACAACGGGAACAGGTAGTTGCGGGCGGCATCCATCAGCCGCTCGGTGGTCCACAGCTGCCACCCCGTGCGGCTGCGCACCGGGTGATAGCCCTCGCGTAACCCGAGGGACAACGCGCGCACCGCGACCACCGTCAGCACCGCGTACGCGGCCAGCGCGGTCACCGCCGCGGCGGGCGTCCATAGCAACGCCGGCGCCACCGCCTGTGCCGGGCTGCGGGTGTGGCGCACCGCCAGCCAGATCACGACCAGCCCGGCCGCGACGGCCAGCAGCGGCAGGGCGGCCAGCCACAGCGAGGTCAACCCGTATACCGCCACCCACTGCGATTTCGGAGCCGGTCGCTCGTCGGGCCACGGATGTTTGACCCGCCCGGATTTGGCCGCCGGCGAGCCCTTCCAGTACTGACCGTTCTTGATCTTGTCGACGACGCCGGAACCGGGTGCCACGTCGGCGTTCTTGCCGACCACCGCGCCGGGTAGCAGCGTGGTGCGGGCTCCGATCGTCGCGTCGTTGCCGATCGTGATCGCGCCAAGGTGAAACAGGTCACCGTCGATCCAGTGCCCACACAAGTCGACTTCGGGTTCGATGGCGCTGCGGTGTCCGACGGCCAACAAGCCGGTCACCGGCGGCACCGAATGCAGGTCGACGCCCTTACCGATGTGCGCGCCGAGGGCGCGTGCGTAATAGACGAGCCACGGCGCGCCGGCGAGGTTTTCGGCACCGCTCGCTGCCGCCAGCCGCTCGGCGAACCAGACGCGCAGATGCACGGACCCGCCGCGCGGGTAGCTGCCCGGCCGAACGTTCCACAGCAGGATCCGCGCGCCGAGCACCGCGATGCCCATCCGGCCCAGTGGTGTGACGAACATGACGAATGCCGCCGCGACGATCCACCAGTTCACCGCGACCGTCCACGGCACCGCATGCACAGCACGGGCAATGTTGTTCCCCAAAGCCAGCCAGGTAACCCACTGCAGCGCCGACAACGTGGCCAGCGGCAGGATCAACAGGCTTTGGATCAACTGCGTGCGCAGCGACGTCGGCCGCACCACGCGCTCGGGCACCTGCGGCGGCGGCTCCAATTCGTCGAGGAAGCCGGCGAGCGAGCCCAGTCGTGGGTGGTCGTACAGGTCGGCGACGGTGAGCTGTGGGTAGTGCTGGCGCAGGGTGGCGACCAGTTGCGCCGCCGCCAGTGAGCCACCGCCCAGGGCGAAGAAGTCGGCTTCCGGACCAGTCACCGTGCCGCCCAGCAGATCTCGCCACAACCCGGCCAGCCGGCCCGCGGTGCCGGCCAGCTCCGGTGTTTCTTCATCGGCGGAACTCCCGGGTGGCGGCCAGGGCAGTGCGTCCCGATCGACCTTGCCCGACGTGCGGGTGGGCAGTTCCTCGATGCGCACCAGCCGGGGCACCAGCGCGGCCGGCAGCCGCTCGGCCAATTCGTCACGCGCCTTGGTGATGTCGAACGACGGATCCGCGCTGACCACATAGCCCACCAGTACCGGCGTTCCGGTGCTGGTGCGCCGGACCGCGGCCGCACCGCCACTGACCCCGTTCAGGTTCACCAGCGCAGAGTCCACCTCGCCGAGCTCGATGCGGCGGCCGCCTACCTTGACCTGGTCGTCCGCGCGGCCGCAGAAGTACAGCCCGTCACGCTCCAGCCGCACCAGATCACCGCTGCGATACGCCCGTTTCCAACCGAGTGCCGGCATTGGGCCGTATTTCTCGCGGTCCCTTTCCTCGTCCAGGTAGCGGGCCAGTCCCACACCGCCGATGACCAGTTCGCCGGTCTCGCCGTAACTCACCGGGGCACCGTCGCCGTCGACCACAGCCAGGTCCCACCCCGCCAACGGCAGGCCGATGCTGACTGGCCCGGTGCCGTCCAGCCGGGCGGCGCAGGACACCACGGTGGCCTCGGTGGGGCCGTAGGTGTTCCATACTTCGCGGCCGCCCTCGACGCCCAGGGTGAGCCGTTCGGCGAGCTCGGGCGGGCATGCCTCGCCGCCGAAGATCAACAGCCGCACCGCTTCCAGGGCCTCGGCGGGCCACAGCGCGGCAAGCGACGGCACCGTCGAGACCACGGTGACGTCACGGGTGACCAGCCACGGCCCCAGATCCATTCCGCTGCGCACCAGCGATCGCGGCGCGGGCACCAGGCAGGCGCCGTGCCGCCAGGCCAGCCACATCTCCTCGCACGACGCGTCGAACGCCACCGACAACCCGGCCAGCACCCGATCGCCGGGTCCAATGGGATTGTCCTGCAGAAACATTCGCGCTTCAGCATCGACGAACGCCGCGGCGCTGCGGTGGGTGACCGCGACCCCCTTGGGTGTGCCGGTGGACCCGGAGGTGAAGATGATCCACGCGTCGTCGCGGGCCAGCGGCGCCCCTGCGCGCCAGCCACGTGACGCACCCTGGGTGCGCTCGATGCCGTCGGCGCTGATCACCGCGACGACGTTGGCCTCGCCGAACACCAATTCGGCACGCTCGTCCGGGTCGTCGGCGTCGACGGGCACATAGGCCGCGCCGGCGGCGAGGACCGCCAGGATCGCCACGTACAGCGAGTAGCTGCCCGAGGGCATCCGGATGCCGATCCGGTCGCCGCGGCCGATACCCCGGGCCGCCAGCCAGGCGACGCTGTCGTTCATGTCCTCGACGAGTTCGCTGTAGGTCAGCTGCACCTCGCCGTCGTCGATCGCGGCGGCATCCGGGTACCGCGCCGCCGTGTCTTTGATGATGTCGATCAGCGTGCGCGGACTCGGCGCGTCAGCAGACAGCAGATACTGCGCAGGGATCGCGGGCACCTTAGGAAGACTAGTGGCCCCGGCTGCGGCCCAAGTAACGGTTGTTCGGTGGCTGTGCGACGGGGCCTGACGTAGGTTCGGTTATGGCCAAAATCTTGTTTGTCGTCTCGGGTACCAGCTATTGGACACTCAAGGACGGCACCCGGCACCCGACCGGTTATTGGGCCGAAGAATTCGCCGCGCCCTATAGCGCTTTCGTCGCGGCAGGACACGAGATTGTGGTGGCGACGCCGGGTGGTGTGGTGCCGTACGTCGATGTGATGAGCCTGCGTCCCGCGATGGCCGGCAGCGAAGAGATCGCCCTCGAGCTGGAGGAGACGCTGCGCGAGGCCGAGGAGCTGCGCAGGCCAATCGAATTGGCCAACGTTCGGCTGGACGACTACGACGCCGTCTACTACCCGGGCGGCCACGGCCCGATGGAAGACCTGTCGCGGGACGCCGACTCCGGGCGCCTGCTTGTCGCGGCGCTCGCGTCGGGCAAGCCGCTGGCAATCGTCTGCCATGCGCCCGCCGCGATTTTGGCTACACGTCGCAACGGCACAACACCCTTCGCCGGCTATCGGGTGACCGCCTTCACCAACGACGAAGAGGACGGAGTGGGCCTGCGCGAAAAGGCCCGATGGACGGTGGAAGACGAGTTGATCAACGCCGGAATCGACTTCGCCCGCGGCGAAGTGTGGAAGCCCTTCACGACCGTCGACCGCAACCTCTACACCGGTCAGAATCCCGCCTCCGCCGGGCCGCTGGCGCAGGAACTGCTCAAAGCTCTGGGCTGAGCGCCATCTGGACCCGGGTAGGTTGATCGCATGCCCCGGGTCGCAATCCTCGATGATTACGCCGGTGTGGCGTTACAGCTCGCCGACTGGTCGCCCGTGCAGAACCGGTCTGAACTAACGGTTTTCGACCGGCACCTGTCCGAAGCCGAGGCCATCGAGGCGCTGCGGCCTTTCGACGTCGTCTGCACGTTGCGCGAGCGGATGGCTTTCCCTCGCACGCTGATCGAGCGGCTGCCCAACCTCAAGCTGATCACCATCGTCGGCCGAAACCTGCCCAACCTGGACATGGCCGCGGCGACGGAGTGCGGAATCCTGGTCGCCCACTCGGACTTCGCCCATCCGCGCTTCCGCTCCGCGCGGGACGCGACACCGGAACTGGCCTGGGGTCTGCTGATCGCGACCGTGCGCAATCTCGCCGAGGAGCATTTGCGGATGCGCGACGGTCAGTGGCAGACCACCACCGGAATGACGCTGGCGGGAAAGACGCTGGGACTCCTCGGTTTGGGGCGAGTCGGCAAACGCATGGCGGAGTATGCCGCGGTGTTCGGCATGGAGGTCATCGCCTGGAGCCAGCATCTCACCGATGAGGCGGCGCGAGAGGCCGGCGCCCGACGGGTGGAGAAGGCGGCACTGTTCGCCGAATCCGACGTGGTGTCCATCCATGTGGTGCTGTCCGAGCGCACCCGCGGGCTGATCGGCGAACCGGAGCTGGCCGCGATGAAGCCGACCGCGTACCTGATCAACACATCGCGGGGACCCATCGTCGACGAGGCCACCCTGCTTGATGCGTTGAGTACCGGACGAATCGCCGGAGCCGGACTGGATGTGTTTGACACCGAACCACTTCCGGCCGAGCATCCGCTCCGGAGGCTGCCGAACGTGACCCTGTCGCCGCATCTCGGCTATGTGACCCGCGAGATGCTGAGCGTCTTCTACGCGGACACCGTCGAAGCCGTCGTGGCGTGGCTGGAGGGGAGCCCGGTACGCATCGCCAATCCCGGGGCGCTGCGCGACTAGTGCCAGTGGGCGCTGCGCACCGCCTGCAGGGCCGTGGTGACGTAGTGATCCAGTGAGTGACGTTTGCCGGTTCCACGAACCCATTGCTGAAATGCGAAGTCACCCGCCGCGAAACCGAGTTGTACCAACAGCGCGGGGCGCAGGTCCATTTCAGGGTCGACGCCCATCCGATCCGCCGTCAGTTTCGTCGCCCGTTCCCGGTCGGCATGGGTGTACATGGTGACCTTGGCCAGCAGCTCGGGCGCCACCAGCAGCGCTTCCCGCCACTCCTCGCAGTCGGCCTGGTCGAACGACCGGGTCCGGCCGATGATGGCGTTGACCAACGCGACATCGGCAGTCTCGGTGGCGGGCCGCTGCTCGAGCATGCTGACGATGGCGGCGCCACCATGGCGCACCGGACTCAGCAGCAAGTCCTCCTTCGCCGGCACATGCCGGAAGAACGTGCGCGGGGAAACCCCTGCGGCGGCAGCGATTTCCTCGGTGGTCACGGCGTCGTAGCCGCGCTGGATGAACAGCCGGAAGGCCGCGCGCCTGATGTCGGCACGGATCTGCGCGCGCTGGCGATCGCGTAATGACTCGGTCATCGGAAGCTGCCGATACCGCCGTCGACGTGAATGGTCTGTCCGGTGATGAAAGTCGCGTCGCCGCCGAGCAGGAACGCCACCAGCGCGCCGACATCGGTCCGGACGTCGCCGATCCGCTTCATCGGGACGCGTCCGACCGCCTTGGCGTAGTCGTTGGGGGCGAACTCTTTCCAGAACTTGACGCCGTCGGATTCGGCGAACGGGCAGATGACGTTGACCCGGATGTTGTGCCGGCCCCATTCCAGGGCGGCCACCTTCGACAGGCCGCGGATGCCTTCTTTGGCGGCGGCGTAACCGCCCCACTTCGGTTCACCGCCGGTGCCGGTTCCCGAGCCCAGGTTCACGATCGAGCCGCCGCCCGCCTCGGCCATCAGTGGGTATACGGCCTGCATCAGCAGAAAGGTGGCGCGCGGACCGACCTCGTAGCCCAGCGCCAGGTCGTCTGTGGTGATGTCGACGAAGGCCTTCGGCTCATTGGTGGCGATGGCGTTGTTGACCAGACCGTGCACCGTGCCGAACGCCGTGACCGCGTGCGCCACGATGCGCGGGGCGCTGTCCGGATCGCGCAGGTCCGCCTCGATCTGCTCGACGCGCCCGGCCGCACCGAGTTCGGCAGCGGTGGCATTGAGCTTTTCGCCCTGGATGTCGACCAGGAGCACAGCGGCGCCCCGCTCCAGCAGTGCGGCCGCCACTCCCTTGCCGACACCCTGGGCCGCGCCGGTGACGATCGCGACATGGCCGTCCAGGGATTGGGGGTGTGAATAGCTCATCGGGCCGGTCCCAGGTGCAGCGGTACCCCCCGATGCATCTCATATGTGCGGCGCGCATCATCGCCCAGGACATTCCTCATGCGCGGCCGGCGATCAGTGGAAGGTCGAGGTAGGTCTTGATTCCCGGTTCCGCGGGGCAGACGTAGGGGATGGCGTTGACGCAGTGGTTGGCGGTGGCCACGACACCCGGGTTACGTTGCAGCCCTTCGGCAATCGTCTGTGGTTGGAGCCCCTTGAAGGTGATGCTCACATCCGGATCGCCGGTGATCTCGACTTCGAAGCGCTCGCCCTGATCACCGAAGTTCCACGCCGGCTCCAGGTTCTCCTCGCCCATCAGCCAATTCACCGCTGCGGTGATGACCGGCTTGCCGTCGGATATCGCCTGCCACCGGAACCGGCGGGCGGCCACTGTTCCCTTGGTGATCGGAACGGCCTCGTAGTCGATGTCACCGGTCGCGACGGCGATGTCCTGAATCGTCCTGATGTTGGGATCGATGCGGAAACCCATGGTGTCGGCGATCATTCGCACCGACTGCTTGAAACCGGCTTCGAGCAGCTCGGCCATCGGTCCCTGCGTCGCCTCCTCGGGTGTGCCGCCAAAGCCCATGATGTGGCGCACCACGTCGGGGGCGTTGTAGGTGCGGATATCGGAGAACTCCTCGGCGCGGACATGGGTGACGGCCGAGGACAGCGACGACAACATCAGCGGGAATCGCTCGGTGATGCCACCCGGATGTATGCCCGACCCGTGCAACGTCACGCCCCCGGCTACGGCAGCGTCCGCGATCGCCTGCACGCGGGGATTGCTCAGGTCCGGATACACCCAGCCGACCGGGGTGACCACATTCTTGCCCGAGCGCAGAATCGCAATGACCTCGTCGTCGTTCGGAATGAGCGGGCTGTACACGACGCAGTCGGCATCGATGGCCAGGATGTCGTCGATGCTGGTGGTGGCGGTGACGCCCAACTCGGCGGTGCCGACGATGTGTCCCACGTCGGTGCCGTTCTTGTCGGCGCTGTGCACCCAGCATCCGACCAATTCAAGTTCCGGGTGGTTGCGCACGCACTCGATGGCGGCCTTACCGACGCCTCCGGTCGCCCATTGGATGACACGGAACTTGGACTGGCTCGGCACGGCGACCTCCCGGTGGACGGTGACCAGCGGCACGTTATGCCGCATTGACAGTCACTGTCAATGCCGTCCCTCAAGAATGGGGTGTCGACGCCGCAATACGGAAGCGCGACAGCATATTTGGCGGAAGCGGTGGCCACACGGAAATGCTCTGATACGTTCCGAGAATGGTGTTGCGGTCGTTTGCCACGGTGTTGGGATTGGTCGGGTTCGCCGCGGTCATGGGTATGCCGGTGGCAGCGGCCGACAATCCGGTGTGCAGCTCGACATGGTGTACCTTCTATGCCCCGTCGCACAATCTCGGCTGCGAGATCAACTATCAGCGCGGTAGCGGCATACCCGACGAAACCTATTGCCAGACCGACTCTCCGCCGCAGTCGGTGCACATGTCGACCAATGGAACCTTCAAGACCTGCACGGGTGAGTCCTGTCTCGGCAACGCCGGCCAGGGAACCCCGACCCTGCCCTACGGCCAAAGCGCCAGCATCGGCCCCTTCACTTGCCTGTCCGAAACCGGGGGGGTCACCTGCACAGTGACAAACGGGCGGGGCTTCACCATTTCCAGCTCTGGCGTCGTCGCCGTCGGTTAATCACTCGTCAAAGACCATTCACCAGCGTTGTTCGACACGCTTTAATGTGTGCATGGAATTGATGATGCCCACCGACTCGATGTTTCTGTTCACCGAATCGCGTGAGCATCCCTTGCACGTCGGCGGGTTGTCGCTGTTCCAACCGCCCGATGGTGCCGGCCCCGAATTCGTCCGGGAATTCCACGACGCCCTGATTGCCAACGACGAGTTTCAGCCGACCTTCCGCAAACACCCCGCGACAATCGGCGGCGGAATTTCGCAGCTGGCATGGACTTACGACGACGAAGTCGACATGGACTACCACGTCCGGCGGTCGGCGTTGCCCTCGCCGGGCCGCGTGCGCGACCTTCTGGAACTCACCTCGCGGCTACACACCAGCCTGCTCGACCGCCACCGCCCACTGTGGGAGTTGCACGTGGTCGAGGGACTCAAAGACGGCCGCTTTGCGATGTACACCAAGATGCACCATGCCCTGATCGATGGTGTTTCGGCCGTGAAGCTGATGCAACGCACCATGTCGACCGACCCCGACGACACCCACGTCAAGGCGATGTGGAACCTGCCCAAGCCGGCGCGGACGCCCGCCGCCAAACCCGCCCGCAACCCATTGAACTCGTTGCTCGCGGCGGCCGGATCGGTGGCGGGAGTGGCCCCGTCGACCTTGAAGCTCGCCCGCGCCGCACTGCTGGAACAGCAGTTGACGCTGCCGTTTGCCGCGCCGCACACCATGCTGAATGTGAAGGTCGGCGGCGCTCGGCGGTGCGCCGCGCAGTCCTGGTCGCTGGACCGGGTCAAGAATGTCAAGCAGGCCGCCGGAGTGACGGTTAACGACGCCGTGCTGGCGATGTGCTCCGGTGCGTTGCGGTACTACCTGCTCGAGCAGGATGCGCTACCGGACACCCCGCTGGTCGCGATGGTTCCGGTGAGCCTGCGCTCGGAGGCCGACGCCGACAGCGGCGGCAACAAGGTGGGCAGCATTCTGTGCAACCTGGCCACCAATGTCGAAGACCCCGCGAAGCGGATCGAGATCATCGGCGAGTCCATGCGCCGAAACAAAAAGGTGCTGGCGGAGCTGCCCTCGTACCAGGTGCTGGCGTTGTCGGCGCTGAACATGGCGCCGCTGACGCTGGCCGGTGTCCCGGGCTTTCTCTCCGCGGTACCGCCGCCATTCAACATCGTCATCTCCAATGTGCCCGGTGTGTCGGACCCGCTGTACTACGGCGGTGCCCGCCTCGACGGCAGTTACCCGCTGTCGAACATCCCGGACGGCCAGGCGCTGAACATCACGCTGGTCAACAATGCCGGCAACCTCGACTTCGGTCTGGTCGGGTGCCGTCGCAGTGTGCCGCACCTGCAGCGGTTGCTCGCGCATCTGGAGTCCTCGCTCAAGGACTTGGAGCAGGCCGTCGGGGTCTGACGCATGCCCAAGCTCAGCGCGGGTCTGTTGCTGTATCGGACCCGCGCCGACATTGTCGACGTGCTGATCGCGCACCCGGGTGGACCGTTCTGGGCGCGCAAGGACGGCGGCGCCTGGTCGATCCCGAAGGGTGAGTACTCGGACGGGGACGACCCGTGGGCAACCGCGCAGCGCGAGTTCGTCGAAGAGCTCGGACTGGCGGTGCCGGCCGGCCCGCGGATCGATCTGGGGTCGGTGCGACAACCCAGCGGCAAGGTGGTGACCGCCTACGCGGTTAGAAGTGATCTCGACATCACCGACGCGCACAGCAACACCTTCGAAATGGAATGGCCGCGCGGCTCGGGCAAGTTGCGCGAGTTTCCCGAGATCGACCGCGTCGAATGGTTTCCGGTGGCGGGTGCGCGCGCGAAACTCCTGAAGGGGCAGCGGGTGTTCCTCGACCGACTGATGACGCACCCGGACCTCGCCGGGCTGACCGAAGGCCCGTAAACAAACCGCAGGCACAATGGGCACCATGACCACGGCGCCCACCGAGCAAGCTGATCCGCAGACATTGCTGCTGCAACTGCTGGACCCGGGCAGCCGGGCGGACCCGTACCCGGTGTGTGCCGAGTTGCGTTGCAACGGCCCGCTGGTGCTGCCGGGCAGCGATTTTGTGCTCTTCTCGTCGTACCGGGATTGCGACGAGGTGCTGCGCCATTCGTCATCGAGCAGCGACCACCTGAAGTCGACGGCGGCACAGCAAATGCTCGAGGCCGACCCGTCGCTGCGGAAGGGGACGCCGCCGAGCTTCCTGTTCCTCGACCCGCCGGATCACACCAGGTTGCGCAAGCTCGTCAGCAAGGCCTTCGCCCCCAAGGTGGTCAACGCGCTGCAGCCCGAAATCAGCGCGCTGGTCGACGGACTGCTCGACCGCATCGCCGAGCAGGGCAGTTTCGACGTGGTCGCCGACTTTGCCTATCCGCTGCCGGTCGCGGTGATCTGCCGGCTGCTCGGCGTGCCGCTCGAGGACGAACCGCAGTTCAGTCGCGCTTCGGCGGTGCTGGCGAAGTCACTGGACCCGTTCTTCACCGACGAGCAGAGCGACGAACTCAACGAGTCGTTGGGTGCCGGCGCCGAATTGCGTGAGTACCTGCACGGGTTGATCGCGCAGCGCCGGTCGCGACCCGGCGATGACCTGCTGTCGGCGCTCGTCGCGGTCAACGAGTCGGGTGATCAGTTGACCGAAGAGGAAATCGTGTCGACGTGCGTGCTGCTACTGGTGGCCGGTCACGAGACCACGGTGAACCTCATCGGCAACGCCGTCCTCGCGATGTTGCGGGACGGCCGGCAGTGGACGGCGCTGGCCGCGGACCACACCCGCGCTGCAGCGGTGGTCGAGGAGACGCTGCGCTACGACCCGCCGGTGCAACAGCTCAGCCGGATCGCCCTCGATCCCATGACGATTGGCGGCGTCGAGGTGGCCAGGGGCAATGTGCTGATGCTGCTGCTGGCGGCCGCACATCGCGATCCTGCCGAGTTCGACCGGCCCGACGTTTTCGACCCGGACCGACCCGCGTTGCGGCACTTGGGTTTCGGACGCGGTGCGCACTACTGTTTGGGTGCACCGCTGGCGCGCTTGGAGGCCAGTGTGGCCTTGTCGGCGGTGACGGCACGTTTCCCGGACGCGCGGTTGGCCGGCGATCCCCGCTACAAGGCGAACATCACCCTGCGGGGGTTGTCGGCGTTGACGGTTTCCGTCTAGCTGTTATTGGTCAGCGTCGCTGACGCCCGCCGGCCAGGCCGACAAAGAGAGGTATCGGGGTGCCCACCGACTTGATGCCCTCCGCGTCACGGTAGACCCCGATCGTGTATTCACCGGTGGTCTCGACCGCGAATGAAAGCTCCGGAGTGAAGCAGCGGTATTTGGATGGCTTGCTTTCCTCGTCCGGCCATTGCCAGGCCGAGCGGACCGTGCCGCGAATCGTGCCGGCGGGATCCTTGCAGACGATGAAGATTTCGGCGTCGTATTCTCCGCCCGCCGGTGCGTGCACCACCAAGACCAGGGGAATTGTCATCCACCACGGGGTCTGGTTGACCTCATAGCTGGTGATGGGAAGGCGGCTGGCGTCGATTGCGGAGTCGTCGATTTTCGCGGCGCCCGCCACGAGCAATGCGGCTAAGTGCATCGGCACAGCCTAATGGTTTCAGTCCGCCGTTTCGGCCGGACCCGGTTGCGACAACAAGATTGAAAATGGAACCGGCGCGGCCAGCTCGATTTTCCCGTCGGCGTCGTAATACGCGCCGATCGTGTACTCACCGGGGGACGCTACCGGGAGGGAGAGTTCTTGAGTGAAGCACCGGAATTTCGAGGCACGGTTCTCTTCATCCGGCCAATGCCAGGCTGCCCGCAGTGATCCGCGCGGCGACCCGCTGGGGTCCTTGCACACCACGTGCAACTCCGGGGCATAGTCTCCACCGGCCGGTGCGTGCACCACCAAAACAACCGGAAGCTCTGCCCAAAACGGCATTCGGTCGACTTCGAAC
This sequence comes from Mycobacterium asiaticum, assembly GCF_001668675.1. Classification (GTDB taxonomy): domain Bacteria; phylum Actinomycetota; class Actinomycetes; order Mycobacteriales; family Mycobacteriaceae; genus Mycobacterium; species Mycobacterium asiaticum_D. The sequence goes on from NZ_LZKQ01000100.1 coordinate 86,432, forward strand.
CAAGCCATGGGTATGCACGAAGCGTTGATGGCGCCCTGCTCGTCGAAAGTGGCGCTACGAGCGACGAACAGAGCGGACACGTTCAGCATCCCGACATCCTAAGGCGAGCAAACGAGGCAGCGGCCATTACCGGCGGGCGACGGCATGCCAGGTCAGATCGGCGACGTGGGAACAATAACGGTCGTCAATCCGGCCGTTCGAGTACAGGCCGCGAATGTTCAACGGCGCCAACAGGATCTGCACCGCCGCCAGGGTACTGACATCGTCGCGCATTTCGCCGCGCTCCCGCGCGCGATCGAAGACCGACCGAACGATCGCGAAACAGCTTTGCCAGTACATCATTCGCGTGTCGTTGTCGTGATGATGACCACGAGCATTCATCACCAGCGCCCGCAGGAAAATGCGGCCGACCTCGGTGTTGAGGTTGGCGGCGACGCCGCGGGCCAACGCCAGCAGGTCTCCGCGCAGCGTCCCGGTGTCGGCCAACGAACCTAGATTGTCGAGATCCCTGAGCGCGATGTCCACGATGAGTCGCTGCCGATCGCCCCAATGGTCGTAGATCGTCGCGGCGTCCAGACCGTGGCGTTCCGCGAGCGCCTCCACGCTGAAACGCTCGACGCCCCACCGGGCTAACTCGTCGAGCACAGCCGTCGTCACCCGTGACTCGAGCTCCGCCGGGATGGGCCCCATGACTTCATCATTACCCCGGCCCGGCCGTGACGAATCGTCTTAGCCGAGCCCCGGGACGATGTCGCCCAGCTTGAAGGTGACGGGCTGTTCCAGTTGCTCGTAGGTACACGAGCGCGGATCGCGGTCCGGTCGCCACCGGTTGAATTGAGCGGTGTGCCGGAAGCGCGCGCCCTCCATGTGGTCGTAGCGCACCTCCACCACGCGCTCGGGCCGCAGCGGCACGAACGACAGATCCTTGCCGGCGTTCCAGCGGGAGAACTCGTTCTTGCGCGGCGTGCGTTCGCCCGCCTCGTGGGCGGCCCAGTTCCACGGATGGTCGTCGAAAGCGGTGACCAGCGGCTGCAGCTCGGTGAACAGCCGCCTGCGTTCGGCCATCGGGAAGGCACCGATCACGCCGACCGACGCCAGCTGGCCGTCTTCTTGGTAGAGACCGAGCAACAGGGAACCGATCGTGTCACCGCCCGACTTGTGCACCCGGTATCCGGCCACCACGCAGTCCGCCGTCCGCTCGTGCTTGATCTTGTACATGACGCGCTTGTCCGGCTGGTAGGTGACCGTCAGCGGTTTGGCCACGACGCCGTCGAGGCCGGCGCCCTCGAAGTCGCTGAACCACTGCTCGGCGACGCTGCGGTCGGTAGTGGCCGGGGTGACGTGAACGGACGACCCCGAATCGGCCAGCGCGTCGACGAGTGCCGCGCGGCGCTCGCTGAACGGACGCCGGGTGTAATCGTCGGCGCCGAGGGCCAACAGGTCGAACGCGATGAACGACGCCGGCGTCGCCTTGGCGAGCATCCGCACCCGGGAGTCCGCCGGATGAATCCGCTGCTGCAGCGCCTCGAAATCCAGCCCGTGATCGGTGGCGATCACGATCTCGCCATCGATGACACAGCGCGGCGGCAGCTCGGCCTTGACCGCTTCGACCAGCTCGGGGAAATAGCGCGTCATTGGCCGCTCGTTGCGGCTGCCCAATTCGACTTCGTCGCCGTCCCGAAAGCAGATCGAGCGAAAGCCGTCCCACTTGGGCTCGTATGACGCGTCCGCCGGAATCGTCTTGACCGACTTGGCCAGCATCGGCGACACGGGCGGCATGACGGGTAAGTCCATTGGTTCATTCTTGCGTGCGGCATGCTGGAGTGCAGCTATGGCTGCCGCAGCAGAAGAACTCGACGTCGATGGGATCGCCGTCCGGCTGACCAACCGGGACAAGGTGTACTTCCCCAAGCTGGGGAAGCAGGGCACCAAGGGCCGGCTGGTCGACTACTATCGGGCCGTCTCGAGCGGTCCGATGCTCACTGCGCTGCGTGACCGGCCCACGCATTTGCAGCGCTTCCCCGACGGCATCGACGGCGAGGAGATCTACCAGAAGCGGGTTCCGCAGCACCATCCCGACTACCTGGAGACCTGCCGGATCACCTTCCCGTCCGGACGTACCGCCGATGCGCTGAAGGTGACCCACCCGGCGGCCATCGTGTGGGCGGCGCAGATGGGCACCATCACCCTGCACCCCTGGCAGGTGCGCTGCCCCGACACCGACCACCCCGACGAGCTGCGCATCGACCTCGATCCGCAACCGGGCACCGGCTTCGCCGAAGCCCGAACGGTCGCCGTCGATGTGCTGCGGCCACTGCTCGCCGAACTCGGTTTGGTGGGCTACGCCAAAACATCCGGGGGCCGCGGCATCCACGTTTTCCTGCGGATAGCCACCGACTGGGATTTCGTGCAGGTGCGCCGGGCCGGCATCGCGCTGGCGCGCGAGATCGAGCGACGGGCACCGGATGCGGTGACCACGTCCTGGTGGAAGGAAGAACGCGGCAAGCGCATCTTCATCGACTTCAACCAGAACGCACGGGACCGCACCATGGCGTCGCCGTACTCGGTGCGCCGCACCCCGATTGCGACCGTCTCCACCCCGCTGAGTTGGGACGAGTTGGCGCATGCCGATCCCGACGACTACACCATGGCCACGGTGCCCGACCTGGTTGCGGGCCGTGATGACCCATGGGCCGGCATGGACTCACTCGCCCAGTCGATCGCTCCGCTGCTCGAGTTGGTCGAGGCTGACGAGCAGCGCGGCCTCGGCGACATGCCGTATCCGCCGAACTATCCCAAAATGCCGGGGGAGCCGAAAAGGGTTCAGCCGAGCCGGGATACGGACCGGAAGAAGTGACGCATCACGCCTTCAACGCCGCGGTCACCTCGGCGGCGGTCAGGATCGCGCTGGCATAGTTCGGCAGGTTCACCTCTAGCGCGGCATGCATCTCCACGTCTGAGTAGTCCGCGGTTGCGTCCTTGACCACTGTGACGTCGTAGCCAAGCTCCGCGGCGAAGCGGACGGTTGCCTCCACACAGGTATGGGCGATGAGCCCGATGGCGATGAGCCGGTGGATGCCGTGCCTCTTCAGTTGCAGGTCCAGATCCGTGTTGGCGAAACCACTGGAACACCAGTGTTCGTCGGCGACGATGTCACCGGGCCGGGGCTCGAAGCCGGGGCGCAATTCGCCGCCCCAGGTGCCGTATTCGAACGTGCGGCGCGACCACGCGGCCCGCTGAACTGGGGCGACGTACTGCCATGACTCGTAATCGCCAGGGCGGTACCGGCGATGCAACGCATAGAACACTCGCACCTGCGCCTCGCGCGCGGCGTCGAGCACCTGTTTCATATGGGCGACACAGTCGTTGGCCTCCAACACCCCCTGCAGCCGTTCCCAGACTTTCCCGCCGGGCGAGATGAAGTCGTTGTATGGGTCGATGACCAACAGGCCAGTGGTGTGTGCGTGGTAGGTCACGGCTGAGGTCCCATCCGTCGACGCGGCATGCGCCGTTCAGCATGACGGCAGTGACGGCGTGCGGCAACTGCGCATAATCTGTGAGGGCCCGATACCCCGGGGGCCGTCGTGGGCTCGACACAGAGGGGTCGAATGACGACCGTAACGGGTTGCCGCTCATGCGGCGTCGAACCGCTTTCGAACGCGCGCTTCGGTGACGGCTGCGGGGAGTTAAAGGCCCGAGCGCGAGGTGATACCCGCAAACCCGCGCCGTTTGCGCAGCGCTGCCCGCAGCTGCCGGCCGCGCCGGGTTTCGGGGCGGACATCGGTCGGGTCGAGGCGATGACATGACTCACCGAGTGCAGACCCTGTGGGAGGCCGACGGTTTGCTCGAAGCGCCTCGGCCGCTGCCGGACGGATCGGTGCTGGTGGCAAACACCACGGCCGGCGGCGTTTACCGCTGGTCCGGCGACGCAATATCGACCGTGGTTGACCGGCGGCGCGGGATCGGCGGTATCGCGTTGCATGCCGACGGCGGAATTCTGGTCAGCGGGCGCGATCTGGCGTATGTGCACCCGTCGGGTCTGCGGACCGTGCTGGCTCCCGTGGGCGCCACCGGCATCAACGATCTGACCGTGGGGTCGGATGGTTCGGTGATCGTCGGAGTTCTGCGTCATCAGCCGCAGGCGGGTCAGACCGCCGGACCCACCGAATTGATTCGTATCGCGCCCGACGGCGCGACGCAGATTTTGCTGGATGATCTGCTCTGGCCGAACGGTGTTGGGTTCGCGCCGGGTGGCGAGACGCTGTATGTCGCCGAGTACGCGGCGGCGCGGGTGCGCGCATACGGACCGCACGGGTCGTCCGTATTCGCCGACGCGCCCTGCGGTGAATGTGACGGCCTGGCGGTCGATGCGGACGGCGGCGTATGGGTTGCGCTCGGAAGTGGCGGCGGCATTGCAAGATTCGATGCCGGGGGCGCTCTGCGCGAAGTGGTCGAACTTCCGGGACGATTCGTGTCGTCGCTGGCCTTTGCCGGAACGGCAATCTATGTCACCACCGCCGGGGCGCTGCTGCGGATCGATGTGGGTGTGCCGGGCGTGGCGGTGCCCGCGGCCGCGATCCCGGTCAAAGGGTGAAAGGGGCGTCCTCGGGGGCAACATGACGGGCGGCCAGCAGCGCGCGGGCGGCGTCCCCGATCGGGATGCGCAACGGGAGTTGGGGCTTCTCGGCGGCGTCGACGACCTCTGCAGCAACCTGTTCGGGGGTGATCATCCCGGCGCGCGGTCCGCCGCCGTTCAGCACGGCGGCGTAGGGATCGTCGGGCAGCGTGTAGGTGGCGACGTCGTCGAGTGCGCCGGAGCTCACGGCGGACGGTTCCAGGAGCGCCGCCTGAACGCCGAATGGCGCAACTTCGATGGCCAGGGCTTCGACCAACCCTTCCAGCGCCCACTTCGTCGCGGCGTACGCGGCGGCGGGCGGCAACACGATTCGGCCGAGCACACTGGACATGAACATCAGCTTGCCGTCACCGCGGGCTCGCATCTGCGGGAGTACGGCTTGCGCCACCCGGACGGCGCCGACGGTGTTGAGGTCGAACACCCGTTCCAGTTCCGGCAGCGGAATGGCTTCGACCGCGGCATAGAAGATGGCCCCCGCGTTGGAGATCAGGATGTCGATTTCGCCGGCCGCCGCCACGGCGGCAGTGACGCTCGCGTCATCGGTGACGTCGAGGGCCAGCCGCCCGCTGACGTCGAGGTCGGCCAGCGAGCGCGGATCGCGTGCGGTGGCGATGACCCGGTGACCGCGGCGGGTGAACTCGGTGGCGATGGCGCGGCCGATGCCGCGGTTGGCTCCGGTGATCAGCACGGACGACATGATCGCTTCTCCTTGGTTTATGTCCGATCGGTGGCGAAGTGGGAATGGTTGCGCCGAATGAAATCAGCGACCGACGCGGGCGGCCGGTCGAGCATCGCCGCCAGGGCGGACGGGTCCGGTGCCACCAGTGGCTTGCTCCGCCCCGACAGGGCCGCGCCGACGGCCGCGATGTGTTGCGCCATGCCCACATTGACCGGGTGCTCGGATTCGGCGGCCAATTCCAGCTGCCGCTGCCATGCGGCCGCGGAGATGTGTTCATAGCGCACCGGCCGGCCCGCCGTCGCGGAGATGATGCGGGCAAGTTCGGTGTGGCTGATCGCCTCCGCCGGCGGTGGATAGCTGATTCGCGGTGAATCGGGGCGAGGCGTCAACAGGTGGGCGGCGGCGATCTCGGCGGCGTCATCCCCGCTGATCCATGGCGCCGCACAGCCGCCAAAGCTGTTGGCGATCACGGCATCACGCTGGATGGTTCGCTGGTGCAGGACTGCGATGTTCTCGTGGAACAGTCCGGCGAACCGCAGCACCGTCGGATTTAAGCCTGCCCAGATGAAGATGTCCTCGGCAACCGCTTGAGCCTGGCCAAGTTTGCTCGGGCTGTCGAGGGCTGACACCGCCATGGACATCACCACGAGGTGTGCAGCGGACGCGTGCTTAGACAGCACCGAGGCGACGTTGGCCGCGGCTGGGATGATGCCAGGCGCCACGGGGTAGGTGAAATACACCGCGCGGACGCGGTCGAATGCGGGTACCAGCGAGTCGCGATCATGTAAGTCGCCGACGACGGTCTCGGCGCCCCGCCGACGCAGTTCGGCGGCACGCTCGTCGTCGGTGCGGATCAGCGCCCGCACCGAATGACCACGTCGCAGCAGGCAGTCCACCACGGTAGCCCCGGTTCCGCCGTGCCGTCCGGTCGCACCGATTACCAGGATGGGCGATTCCGCGGTGTGCTGCATGGGCGTCCTTCCGACTAAGTAAACCGATCGGTGTATATGAACGGTCGACGATATCAGCGATCTCGCATAATGTAAACCGATCGGTGTAATATGGCGGTCATGGAGCAACGGGTGAGCGGACGCGGGGCCCGTGCGCGCATCGAGCGTGCGGCAGCCGACCTCTTCTACCGCAACGGGATCCATGCCACCGGTGTCGATCTCATCGCCCGGCACGCCAGCGTTTCCAAACGCACGCTTTATCAACACTTTTCGAGTAAAGGCGAATTGGTCGAGAACTACCTGACCGCTATTGACGGTCGCGGCGGCACGCCGCTTGAACAGCGTCTCGCGGACACCGCTCTTTCTCCTCGCGAGCGGTTATTGGCCATCTTCGAGGCGCCGCGCGCAGAAGTGGTGCGCGGGTGTCCTTTTCACAACGCAGCGGTGGAATCCGCTGGCGCGATGACGAGTGCGGACAAGATCGTGCGGAGTCACAAGTTGCGCTTCACCCGTCGGCTTGCCGCCGTTGCGCAGGAACTGGGCGCCGCCGACCCGCACCTGTTGGGTCAGCAGCTCGCCGTGTTGTTCGAAGGGGCAACGGCGATGGCAACCTCGCTGAACGATGCGTCACCGGTCGTACACGCCCGGGCAGCCGCCGCCGCGTTGATCGACGCCGCGGTGGTACCGGACTAGTCGCGCTGCGCCTGCCGCAGTGCCGCAACGGTGTCGGCCAGCGTGGTGCGGGCATCGTGGAATTGGATGCCGAGTTCCCGCTCGGCCGGCGTGTCATCGGATTCGGGCATCTGGGTGTAGTACTGCATTCCCGCCGCGGTCACCGGGTTCTCGAAGGGCAGATAGGGTCCCACGAAGTCCAAAAGTGTTCCGGCGGCGCGCAATGCGCTGTCCGGGACCGGCACCGGGAACATCGTGGTGCCCGACACCTCGCCCAGCAGCTTCGCCAGCTCGCCGACGGGGACCCGATGCCCGCCCACCATGTACCGTCGCGGGCCGCGCCCCGGCTCGAGCAGTGCCGCGTGCACGGCGGCGACATCGCGGACGTCGACGACCATCCAGGCCGCGCTGCGCCCCGGGATACCGTGCATCTGCAGCGCCGCCCGCACACCCTCGCCGGCCTCACCGTACTGATTGCCCACCGGCGGGCCGAGAACCATTCCGGGATAAGTGATGTTGACCGGCGCACCGGCGTCCTGCAGGCCGCGGGCATAGATTTCCACCTGCGCCTTGGAGGTTCCGTATCCGTCAGTCCCACCGACAACCGGCAGGTCGGCGCTCAGGGTCGTCACGTTCGGGTGGAAAAGAGCGGTGAAGCTCGAGACATGCACGATCGGGTCCAGACCGAGTTGGACCGCCTGCCCCAGAACGTTCCCCGCGCCTTCCATGTTCGTGGCCAGCATCTGCGCCGTCTGCCGCGGATCGGTCGCCACCAACGCGGCACTGTGGACGACGGCGTCGCAGCCTTGCAGCGCCTCCCGAACCGACTCGCGGTCCTTGATGTCACCGACGGCGTAGTCGGATATGTCGACCCCGAGTGCGGCCACCGACGTCTTCAAGCGTTCGGGCTTTCGCACCAGGAACCGGACGGAATGCCCGGCATCGGCTATGGCTTTGGCGGTCCACCCGCCGACGAACCCCGTACCTCCGGTGACCAGAACACGCATCTTCGCATTGTTGCAACCGTCGCTAACGGTGGAATGCGGTGGGGTGGCTGTGCCGCCTGCCATGCAATCCCACGGTTTCCGCAGCGTGCAATGCGGGTAATAGGTCGCGGTGCGGTATCGCCGATGTCGGGATCGGCAAACCTATCCAGGAGGAAACACAGCGTGGCAATCTCGTTCAAAGATGTCATCAAGTCGAAGTATCTGCTGCTGACGACCTTCACCAAGGACGGCCGTCCCAAGCCGACCGCGATCTGGGGAGTGCCCGACGGCGACGACCGGTTGCTCGTCATCACCGACGACGATTCGTGGAAGGTCAAGCGCATTCGCAACACGCCGCGGGTGACCGTCGCCAGGAGTGGTTCGTTGGGTAAGCCCAAGAGCGACGAGGTGGAAGCGGTTGCCCGCGTCCTGCCGAAGTCCGAGACGCGACGGGTGTACAACGCCGTGCTCAAGCGGTACTGGTACCACGCCTGGTGGTTCTACGCGCACTCGATCGTGCGCGGCGGCATCGACAAGGTGCACGTCGGACTGGAGATCAAGCCCGCATAGACCTGTCACCATGGAATGGTGACTACCGCAATCATCGTCGCGGTGCTGGTTCTGCTTGGGCTCGGCATCGTGATCAACGGGTTGCTCCGGTTGCGGGAATGGTTGAAGAACTCACCCAGCATCCCGAACCCGGACTTGCCGGAAGATCCCGACTGAGGCCCGACTTACAGGCGGCCGGCCGCGAAATCCGCTGCCTGACCGGTCATTCCGTTGGCCGCGTACAACGTGTGCGCGAAGGTGGGGGTGGTGCCGCCGCCGGCGCAGATGTTGTCACCGTCGGCGCACAGCTGAATGGTCTTGGGCTGGTACAGCGGTCCGATGGCGATCTGTGGCGCGCCGTACTGACTCAGGAATTCCGGTGAGGGCGTACCGAACAGCGTGACCGCCGCGACGTGATTGGCGATCTCGGGAGCCAGCGGTTGCGGCACTGCGGACGCGGGCACACCCGGCGGGACGGCCGCCGAGGTGACGTAACCGGCGACGGCAGCCCCTTGCGAGTACCCGCCCAGGACCTCTCTGGTGTTCGGGCAAGTCGCGGCCATGGACTGGATGTGGCCGCCCGCGTCTCGGATCCCGTCGATGACGGTCAGCGGGAAATCGCTGCTGCCGAAGTCGGTACTGGCCGGGTAGTTGACCGCATATACGCCCAGCGACCGTGCGCCGATATCCGCACGCAGCGCATCGACGAATGCCCCGCCGATGCCGCCGACACCCGGTGGCTCGCCACTACCGCGCGCGAACACCACCTCGACGTCCGGACATGGCGCTGCCGACGCATCGGGTGCCGGCGCGTTCAGCAGCGCAAAGCAACCCAGCGCCACCGCGGCGCCCGCCGTCAGCCGGCGAGCCCTTGACTTGAATAGCATGCCAATAGAAGTAGCCAGAAAATCGCAGTTCAACCGCCTGCGGCTATTTCTTGAAGGCGTCCTTGACCTTTTCGCCGGCATCCTTGAGGCTCGACTTGGCCTGATCGGCACGTCCCTCGGCCTCGGTGTCGCGATCGCCCGTCGCCCGGCCGACCGCCTCTTTGGCCCGGCCGCCAAGGTCCTCGATCTTGTTCTTAACCTTGTCTTCGGCGCTCATGGTTGCCGCCGTGGTTGCCGCCGCACCGGCCGACGCCCGCCCCGCACAGCGTCCCGGAAACGCAGCCCGGTGTCCTTGAGATTCGCCTTCGCCTGGTCCAGCACACCCTCATACTGGGTGCGCCGGTCACCGGTCAGCCGGCCGACCGTTTCTTTGGCCCGCCCGCCCCAATACTTTGCTGAGTTGCTCAATCGGTTGTTGGTAGCCATGTGGAGCGGATACCCGCTCAGCGTCGGCTTCATGCCGGGCACTGCCTCACGACGAGGGGACTGTCCCACGCGGCAGGGTCAGCGGAAGGTCGGCATAGGTGGCGATGCCGGGTGCAGCGGCCACCACGCCGGGGATCGCGTTGATCGCCGGCATCGCAGTCATGATGTGTCCGAGCGCCATGAACTCGGCCAGTGTCGTCGCCTGGAAGTACGGCGGCGGCAAGAAGCCGACCCTGGTCGTCACCGTCGGCTGACCGTCGATCTGGATCACCCAGCCGTCCTGGTCGATCGGCCAGTCGGGTTCGAGGGTCTGCCCCTTCTTCCAGCGCACGTTGAGGTCGATGATCGTGTTGCCGCCGACAATGCCGCGCCAGCTGATGTAGACACCCGCAACACATCCCGCCGGAATCGTCCAGGATGCCATCTCGAGATCGGCTGTGGTTTGCGCAAATTCGGCCACGCACCGGACCTCGTCAAGTTCGACGCCCAACGCGTCGGCAACCAGGCGGACGGCCTCGGCGAAGATCGCGGTTCCCTTCTCCGCCATCGCCGGCAGCTCGGGATTGTCGATGGGCTGTCCGAAACCCACCGGCCGTTCGGTGTCCGGGGAGTCGTAGAACGTGGTGTCGGCCGCCTCGTTGACGGTGACCTTGTCGACGCGGTTGCACACCATCGCGGACACGATCGCCAACAACTCTGCAAAGCCCGGGCTGACACCCGAGCCGAAGATCGTCGAGCCACCCTGCTGGCATGCCTCCAGGATCCGGTCGCGGCCCTCGCCCAGGTTGTGGCCGGTGATGAAGGAAGCCGTCGTCACCACGTTGACACCCGCGGACAGGATCCGGACCAACTCGTCGACGTCGATCCACATCGGGTTGTAGACCACGCAGTCCGGCTTCAGAGCCAGCAGTTCCTCGACGTCATTGGTCGCGGCAATCCCGAGCGGTTCGATGCCGACCAACTCCCCGGCGTCCTGGCCGGCTTTCTCCGGGGACCACGCGTAGCAACCCACCAGATCGAACTGCGAGTTGGCGACGATGGACTGTAGTGAGCTCTTACCGACGTTCCCGGTCGTCCACTGCACGACCCGATATGTGTTGGGCACTCGCTCAGCATAGGCAAGGGGGTGGGCGTCGCCTAGTAGGACGCCGATAGGACGCTGCCTAGTAGGACGATTCGGCTGCCAGGATCTCGGCGAGGAAGGCGTCCGGTGGCGGCTGGTCCAGCCGGGACCGCACCCAGCCGCGAATCCGTTCCCGGGCCGCCCGGGGTTCCGTCACATCGGCGCCGACGATGACCGACGTGACGGGCCAATCGTGGTTCCAGGCAACCGATTCCGTCAGTGCTCGCCGTTGGCCGTCGACGAGCGGCACGGTGGCGCGGCCGCCGGCATCCAGCGCGGCGGCGCCGCTGACGTCTCCGGACTGAACGCGAACCGGTACGTCGGTGGCCGGATCGGGTCCGATGACCGCCGCACGGACGACGGCGACGACCGACGGGCCGGCCGCTTCCACGCGCCAGTCGACGGTGTCCTCGGCCGCGTCGAAAACACCCGGCGGCACCGCTCCCCAGTTGATCGATGCGACGCCCCTGCCGATCGATGCCACGCCCGCCGGGCCGGGATCGGCGCCGGCGGCCAGTGCGTAGTCATCGCGGTAGCCGGTCGGCTCGGCCAGGCTAAGGCCCGAATCCCGTAGAGCCGCGGACAGTTCCGCCCAGCCGCTGCCGTCGACGCCGACCTCGTCGGCGAGGTCGGCGGCAGCCCGCACCAGGTCGCGGATGCGGGGATCGTTGCTTCGCACGTGTGCCGTCAGGGCTGCGGCGTGTGGACTCAGCAGTTCCGTCACATCCGAATCCAGGGTGTCGTCGGTGAAGAAACCGTCCGCGCCGGCGGTCAGCAACGCGATCTCGGCGTCCAGCAGGGCTTGATCGAGTGCGATGACACCGTCGCGCTGGCTGGCGGGCCACCAGCGACGCAGCCACTGGCCGATCGCCAACCGGTGCAAAGGATCCAGCGACCCCGGCGTGATGTCGATGCCGTCGAGATCCCGGGGTTCGTCGGTGGTCGCCGCGGCCGACACCACCGCGAGGTGACCCGCCTGACCGATCACCCGCCATAGCCAATCGGCCCGGTCCGGGTCGGTGAAGGTGATCTGGCCGGCGGCGGCACCGGCCGGGTCGTCGACAATCCAGGACAGCACCGCGCCGCTGACCTCCAGCACCGCGACCAGCGGTGAGGTCTGTGTCCAGAGTCCGGACTCGCTGATCAGCTTCATCCCGCCACCTGCAGTTCCAGCATCGACTTGATCCGCTGTCGATGGTCGAGGCTGACCGACCTGGCGACACCTTCCAGCAGCGACCGCACATCGTCGATGTCGGCACAGGGCTCCTGCCACACGTCGCGCCCGTGCAGCCGCGCCCACAACCGACTCAGGTACGGCTGCGCGTACGACGCGAGATCGTCGACCACCTGTTGTTGGCGCGGATGAATCGGCCCGCCCTCGGCCAGATAACGCCGCGCGTGCAGCACGTAGGCCTCCTTGCGCAGCCGCGCCTGAATCTGCGCGGCCAGCCCGTAGCGACTGGTGACCGAGCGGTCTAGCGGCGCCAGGTCGACGGCCACCTCGATACCTGCGACCAGGGTGGCCTGCTTGTCCTCGGCCAGCAGTCCCCATGGCGCGCACGCCCGGTCCACCTCCTCCGCGCATAACAGCGGGACATCCGGCAGTGCGTCGCGGTCCAGGGCGCGCCGCAACGTGGACCGGACCCGGTCCACCACGGTGCGATCCAGCGGGCGGTCGCTTTCGGATCCGCTGGCAACTTCCGGGGGACGTTGCGGGGCAACGGCACTCAACCCCAGGTCGACGATCGACCATGGCACGTCGGCGGATTCGAGGCGGATCAGCGCACCCAGGTTGTACGGCGTGGTGTCGGCGATCATCGCGGTCCAGACGCGCTGCCGCGCCGCGGCGGCGGTGTGGCTCTTGGCCGGGCCGAGCACGGTGGCCAGCTCCGCCATGAACGGTTCGCGCGGGACGTCGTCGGCCCGCACGTCGCGCCAGCTCGCGACCAGCTGAGCCGCTAGCGTCGCCACCACCTGTGCGCTGGTCACGTAATCGTTGAGCACCTCGACCGCGGTGCGATCCCTGCCCTGATGCACCTCCTGCAGAACATCGGCCGCGGTAGCCGAATCTTCGTTTGTCGGTGCACCTTTGGTGACCGCTAGCTCGAAACACACTGGGAAGTACAGCTCCTGAGCGTTGCCGCTGCGTATCCGCAGCCGCCTGCGCTGTAACTTGAGCACCTCGAACCAGGCTGCCGCGCAGCGCAATTGGGCCGCATTGCCGATGATGAGGTCGTGCATTGCCAGCGCGACAGCATCGGTGACGACAGGTGCGGAATACTGGGGATTGGCGCGCAGCCGCAGCACCAGCGGGTCGATGATGCGTTTCACGGTCCGGCTCAGCGGGCCGCCGTCGTCGCTGCTCAATACTTCAACGCCGGGACCGATGGCCCGCCACGCGGCGTCGATCACCGCCCGCCGGGGCTGTCCCGTCGCACGGTCGTCGCGATCGTCGCGTCCGTCCAGGGCAGGCTCCACCTGCGAATCGGCGCTCATGACGACAGGATAGGGGCAGCCGGGAAAATCCTGGTACTCGAAAAGTTGGGTTCGGTAGCCGATCGCGGTCCCGAAGCTGGTCCCATGAACAAGTCGAAGCTGATGGCAGTTGGGGCCCATATCGCGCTACTGGCGACGTTGACCCGCCGGGCCACCCGCAACGCGCACAAGCGCACGGACGACAGCCTCGCGGTCGGGGTCGGCACCGTGCGAACCGTCGTGGATGAGCAGGTTGCGGCGCACGCCGGCGAACGCCAGATCTGGATAGAGGTGGCCAGCGTGGACGGTGACACCTTCGTCGGCCGCTTGGTGCACGACAACCCGGGTGCGGACCTATCCACGCTGCGTCCCGGCCTGGTTATGCTGGTCGCGTTCGATCCCGCTGCGCGGGAGGAGCTTTCGTTACCCGATGATGTGTTGGCGGTGCGGGCTCAAGGCCTCGCCCTGGTATGACGGACGGGCCGTTCAACGCGCACCGTCTACGGCGAACGTGACCAGCGCTCCCCAGAACAACGGGTTGGCGGTGACGGCACCGTCCCGCCAGCGCCGCATCTGCGCGCGCTGCCAGCGATTGACCGCGCACCCGGCGTCGGCCTCCTCGTGCGCACTGTCCACGCCGACAACGACTTCGGCCATGGGATCGGGTGCGCTCGCGCCGCCGGCGGCCGGCGCGAACTGCCGATAGGCGGCCGTGGTGGGCAGCGACCAGAGCGTGGCGGTCACCAGTTGCGCCCCGCCCAGGATCATCGCCGCCACCAGACCTGTCGCCTCGTCGAACTGGTAATCCCCACCCGAAGCGCAGGCCAGCAACGCTACCCGGGGTGGGATCGGCAACCGCAGCGCCATGAGGTCCGAGGCGGTCAAGGGGCGGTGATTGCCAATCGGTGAGGCGTCTCCTGGTGCAGCTGCGGTGCACGCGAGGTGCAGCGCGGCCCGGTCCGCGTGACCCACGTCGTCGTCCGCTGAACTGGCGTGTCCGACGTACATCAGCCGACTCGGCCGCTGGGTCAGCAAATCGGCCAACCAGCTGCGGTCGGCGTCCTGGCGGCGGAACAGTTCCGCCGCGCTGCCGACGTCCGGCAAGACCCGCCGGCGCCGCAACGATTCGGTGAAATGCCTTGCTAGCGGGGTCTGTTCCGATGGTCGCCCAAGTACTGATCCCAGCGCGGAGTCCGGCCGTTGTCCCGGTACCCGCGGATCCAGGATCAGTAGCGCGGGGCCTTCGTGCCGGCCACTCCAATCGGTGTGGGGGCGCGGCGCGTGCACGATGTTCTGTGGCACCGCCATCAGCACATCGACCAACTCCATCAGGCGATAGCCGTCGGTGTGCTCTTTGACATCGGTGAGTTGCCAGGGGATTTGAGCGGCCACCCGCCCGCTGGAAGTGATCGCGTCCTGCCGTGCCCGCACCAATTCTTCTTTGCTGGGCCCGGATTTCGGCACCGCGAGCAATCCCCAGGGCACCCTGGCCAACCGGGTGCTGGGCGAGACGAACAGTGTCGGCCGCGGAGTCGCGGCGCAATCCGCCAGCAATTGCCATCCCGCGGTGCCGATGAGCAGAACACCGAGGATGTAGGCCACCGTCAGCTCAGTGTCCGGTGTCGCGAACGGGCCGCGGGTCAGAGCCCGCTCGATGGCGTCCCGCCTGCTCTCTGAGCCATATGGCTCGGGCAGGGCATCGCGCAATTCCTGTAAGGCGGCCAACAGAATTGGCTCCTCCACCACCCAGTTGACGGTCTGTTGCGTCATTCCGGACTGGTCGATCAAGCGCAGACTGGCGTATGTGGCGATCCCGACGTCGGCGTAACGCAGGACCAGGGTCGCACCGGTCATGGCCAGGTCGACCAAGCCGGCTCGGCGGCGGTCACCTCGCGGCCGTACCGCGCAAACGCCAGCGCGCGATAGTGGCTCATGATCGGCGGCGCACCCGGTTGCATCTGCAGTGGTGGCAGCGGTCCGAGGCGGGTCAGCGAATGGGCTTGTGTCGGTGCAGATCCGGCCGCTGCTGCCGGAAGTGCCAGGTCGTCGTCACTCTCGACGAGCACCGGGCCGGTGCCGGTGGACTCCCATTCGCCGACCTGACGTTGCTGTTGTTCGGTGTTGAATGTGCCACGGGCGCTGTGGTACTCGACCAGCTCGCTGACGAGTTCGGTGTTCTCCCATTCCCACGCGACCGCGAATGCGCTGGCCAGGATCGGCGCCGAGACCTGTGCGGCCCAACGTGATCGGGCATCGGTGTCGGCGATCGAATAACGTACGGAGTCCACGGCCAGGGCAGCGGGCACCTTGAGTTCGGCCGCCTGTTCCAGCTTGCCCATCGCGCGCCAGTACTCCGGGGTCCCGACCTCGCCGTGCAGGATTCCGAGCGATTCGGCCTGCCGGGCCTCGATCTCCTGCAACGACTCGTCGGGGTCGCCGGACCCGTCGAAACCCAGATCCGCCAGCGCGTCCGCTCGCCAGACGGTCCCCAGATGGTTGTCCAGCAGTGCGTATTGGAGCCAGCTGCTGCGCGGCGACGAGTCGAGCAACTCGCGGGCCTGCGCGATCAGCTCGACAGCCTGAGAAAAGCGACCCCAGAAGATCGCGATCCAGCTGCGCTGCAACAGAATACGGTGAAGGTGTAGCGGCTTGCCCAGGTCGCGCCAGTGCTGCTCTGCGTGCTCCCAGCACTGGTCGGCGGCCTCGAGCGCGCCACTTGCGAGCCGGGTCAGCCCCATGTAGAGCCAGCAGCGGGACACGTCGTGGGCGCGTGCGTGGCGGGCGATCACCGGGTAGGCATCGGAGACCAGTTGCTCGGTGGTTTCGTGGTCACCGGCGGTCCAACAGGCCGCGGCGCGCTCCAGCTGTGTTCGCGCGCTTGCCAATTCCCAGCCACGGGCTTGAGCGCGCGCGCCGGCGCGGCGCAGCCAGGGCTCAGCCTCGGCCAATCGCCCGGTCTCGATGCAGAACCTGCCGTAGCCGGTCGCCGCCGAAACCCAGATGTAGTCGTCGGCTTCGGTTCCCCGTGCGGGCCGGTTTAGGGCATCGAGCACCTGGGCCCACAACGGCAGCGACCGCACGTGCAGATCGTCGTCACACAGGGCGGTCGCGCAGAGCAGTTGGGCGTGGGTGAGTAACCGTTGCCGCTCGTCTGCGAGATCGCCGTCGGAGCACTCGGTTTCGGCCAGTACGCGCAGCGCGTCCGCCGCTTCTTCGTGGTTGCCCTGTGCCGCGGCCAATCCGATCTCGAGGAAATGCGCCCGCCGCGAGTAGCGCAGGACCATATGGGCGATCTCGGCGTCCGACATGTTCACCTGGGCGGCGGCCTCGGGCCGGGTGCCGTCCAGGATGCCCCGATAGATCGCCAACGGTTCGCGCATTCGCCGGATGCATTCGCGCACTCCGTCATTCGCGCCGCGGACCAGGTAGATCTCACCGAGCTGCGCGAAGACTTCCAGCAACAGATCGTCGCGGTCGGCCCGCTCGATCTGCGGTGGCAGTGTCAGCAACAGATCCCGGGCCGCGCCCTCGTCGGCGGCGAACGTCAGCTGACGCGCCCGATCGAGGTCGCCGGTGATCGACACGGCTGCATCATAAGTCCGGACGCCAATCCGGAACGGCGGACATGCACTGCATGCCCGCCGCCCCGAACTACCCCTCATCAGCCGCACGACACCTTGATGCTGAAGTCCTTGGTGATCATTCCGGCCATCGGGTTCTTCAGGTCGGCGCCCTGCGCTTGCCCGGTGATGGTGTAGGTCTTGCCGTCCACCGCGACCTTGGCTTCACCGACCTTGGCGCCCATGTTGTCCGAGACCGACAGGGCGTTGCCGTCGACGACCATGGCCAGCGAGTCGACCGTCGGCGGGTTGCCTTCGGTCATGACCACCGCCAATGCCTGCTGGCCGCCGGTCGAACCACTACCGATATTGATCTTGCCGCCCTGCCTGACGCAGGTGACCGAGGACGGGTTCAGACCCGCCAAGTCCGAGCCGCCCACCTTGACCTCGGTGCCGGCGCTCCCACCCGTGGCGACACTGGCCGGCGCATTCGAGGCTGGGCTGGCGGTGTGGCCGCCGCTCGAGCAGCCCACCAGCGCGGACGCGCAGCCGAGGGTTCCGATCGCAACCGCGATAGCACGTTTCACTGGACTTCCTTCCGTCATGCGCCGCCCTGATGGCGTCGTCATGGGAGCAAGTACAGGCGGTGGGCGTTGCTACCGATCCCAAAAATTGTGGTGAAGTATCCCTTGTGATCGAGATCCAGACTGCGGGATCGGTGCAGGTGCTGACGCTTTCCTGGGGGCGGGTGAACGCGCTCGACGTCGAGACCCTCGGTGAGTTGACGCAGACCATCCAGGAGCTCGCCCGCTCGGGCGGCGGTGCGCTGGTGATCACCGGCGCTGGGCGGGTGTTCTCCGCCGGGGTGGACCTCAATCGCGTGATCGAGGGCGGAGCGGGCTACACGGACCAGTTGGTGCCCGCGTTGTCCGATGCGTTCGAGGCGTTGTTCAGCTACCCGGGACCGACCGTGGCGGCGATCAACGGCGCCGCGATAGCCGGCGGGTGCGTGTTGGCCGGCGCCTGCGATTGGCGCCTGGCCAGTCCGGAGGCGCAGATCGGAGCCGCCGAGGTCCGGGTGGGCGTCGCGTTCCCGGTCGCCGCGCTCGAGGTGCTCCGCTACGCCTGCGGTGACCACGCCGAGGAGGTCCTGCTCGGCGGGCGGAACTACCGCGGCGACGAAGCCGTCGCCCGGGGACTGGCCCACCGCATCGTCAATGAGGACCTATTGGACGCGGCCGTGGCCGAAGCGACAGACCTCAGCAGCATTCCGGCGCAGGCCTACAGCCACACCAAGGCGCAACTGCGGGGTCCGGCGCTGCGGCGCATCCGGGACGGCGCGCAGATCGATGATGACGTTCGCCGGATCTGGGGGGCGGACCAGACGCTGCAGGGCATCGCCGACTACGTCGAGCGGCTGCGGCGCCGCTAAGGACCTACTCCTCGACCGCGACCCCGCCGCGGGTGCGCCGGCGGCGGTGCGATGTCTTGCCGGTGGGCCGCCGGTTGCGGAGCCGCTGGGGGACGGGCGCCTCGACGGTTTCGGCTTCGGAGGTCTCGGCCTCGGAGGTCTCGGCCTCGGAGGTGTCGGTGGTTTCCTCCGTCGTTTCGGCGGCGGGCTCCTCGGTTTCCTGCACTTGAGTTACCGGTTCGGGCACCTGTGCCTCGACGGTCTCGGCCTGCGTCGATTCCTCGTCTTCGGCCTCGACGGTGTCTTCGGAGGCTTCCGCGTCTTCTTCGTCTCTGGCTTCGTCGGTCGCCTCGGCTTCGTCTTCGTCGTCCGCCTCGTCAGCCGCATCAACTTCGGCGGCCTTGCCGCGCTTCTTGCCGCGGCCCCGGCTCTTCTTGACCTTCTTCGGCTTGATCGGTTTGGGCGGCGGTGG
Source organism: Mycobacterium asiaticum (assembly GCF_001668675.1). Lineage (GTDB taxonomy): Bacteria > Actinomycetota > Actinomycetes > Mycobacteriales > Mycobacteriaceae > Mycobacterium > Mycobacterium asiaticum_D. The sequence continues at coordinate 105,258 of NZ_LZKQ01000100.1, forward strand.
CGGCAACTCGGCCACGAACGACAGGTAGAAAGCAAAGAAGCCCAGCACGGCGATGGCCGCGGCCGCCCCGTAGATCGCGAACAGCCACTGGCCGACCGTGTCCAGCTTGAGCCAGAACTCGCTGATCGCGGTGCCCACGATCAGCACACCGGCCAATACGTGCGCGACGATCGAACAGGTCCTGATCGTGAGCGCCATTTGCGGGGTGCCCAGCTCGGGCTTGCCGGTACGCCGCTGGGTGAAGACCACCGGCAAGGCGGCAAGTCCGATCAGCGCGCCGGTGACGATGCGCAGCACCCGCCCGAGCATTTCTGGCGTGTCGCCCACCAACTCGGGCCACCGCGGCAGTACGAAATAGAAGAAGAGGACGCCGGCGCCGATCGAAAACGACGCGTGCCAAAGCATGGCGACTTTGCGCCCCATACCCCTCCTCAAACAGATTGATCTCACGCCGCCGAAAGGTGACCAGGCCGAATGTCGTTCCTGGTCACACGGCGGACCGTACAGCGGAGGATGCGGGATTTGAACCCGCGAGGGCTATTAACCCAACCCGCGTTCCAGGCGAGCGCCATAGGCCACTAGGCGAATCCTCCGTGGTCATGGTAGCTGCTGAACGGTGCCGGGTGTCCCGGGTACCTGCCACCACCGCCGTCGAGTCGCCGCGGCCTGGTACTACACTCGCCGGTGGACCCCGCGCGGCGTCTATCCTGTGAACTCCCCCAGGGCCGGAAGGCAGCAAGGGTCAATGGGCTCTGTCGGGTGCGCGGGGTCCCCTCATTTTCCAAGCAATACGAAAGGGCCGCATGGCGTCGTTCGATTCCCTCAGCCCTGAAGAGTTGTCCGCGCTGCACGCGCGCCACCAGCAGGAATACGCAGCGCTGCAGGCAAAGAATCTTTCGCTGGATCTGACCCGCGGCAAGCCGTCGCCCGAACAGCTCGACCTGTCCAACCAGCTGTTGTCCGCGCCCGGCGCCGACTTCCGTGACCCGGAGGGCACCGACACGCGCAACTACGGCGGCCTGCACGGTCTGCCCGGGCTGCGCGCGATCTTCGCCGAGTTGCTGGGCCTCCCGGTGCAAAACCTGATCGCGGGCAACAACGCCAGCCTGGAGTTCATGCACGACGTCGTCGTCTTCTCGATGCTGCACGGTGGCGTGGATTCGCCGCGGCCGTGGGCGAAGGAGCCGACCGTCAAGTTTCTGTGCCCGGTGCCCGGCTATGACCGGCACTTCGCGATCACCGAGACGATGGGCATCGAGATGATCCCGGTTCCCATGCTCGAGGACGGCCCAGACGTCGACCTGATCGAAGAATTGGTCGCGGCCGACCCGGCAATCAAGGGCATGTGGACTGTTCCCGTCTTCGGGAACCCGACCGGCATCACCTACTCCTGGGAGAACGTCCGCCGCCTGGTGCAAATGAAGACCGCGGCCAGCGACTTCCGCCTGTTCTGGGACAACGCCTACGCCGTGCACACCCTGACCCACGACTTCATCCGTCAGGTCGACGTGCTCGGCCTGGCCACCAAGGCGGGCAACCCCAACCGGCCCTACATCTTCGCGTCCACGTCCAAGATCACCTTCGCCGGTGCCGGCGTCAGCTTCTTCGGCGGCTCGCTCGGCAACATCGCCTGGTACCTGCAGTACGCCGGGAAGAAGTCGATCGGACCCGACAAGGTCAACCAGCTACGGCACTTGCGTTTCTTCGGCGACGCCGACGGGGTGCGTCTGCACATGCTGCGGCACCAGCAGATCCTGGCGCCGAAATTCGCGCTGGCCGCCGAGATCCTGGAGCAACGGCTGGGCGGCGCCAAGATCGCCTCGTGGACCGAGCCGAAGGGCGGCTACTTCATCAGCCTCGACGTGCTGCCCGGGACCGCCCGCCGGACCGTCGCGCTGGCCAAGGATGCCGGGATCGCCGTCACCGAAGCCGGGGCGTCGTTCCCGTATCGCAAAGACCCGGACGACAAGAACATTCGCATCGCGCCGTCCTTCCCGTCGCAGTCGGACCTGCGCGACGCGGTGGACGGGCTGGCCACGTGCGCGCTGCTGGCAGCGACCGAAACTCTGACTTGATCCTGCGCTCAGGGCGGAAAAGTTCAGGTTCCCAGCGCCCTGGACGCAGAATCAACGCCGACGAGCGCATCGTCACCGGGCTCCGCTTGATTGCCCGCCTCCTCAGCCGACCCTCTGGGGTCGGCATCGTCACCGGGCTCCGCTTGATTGCCCGCCTCCTCAGCCGCCCCTCTGAGGTCGGCATCGTCACCGGGCTCCGCTCGATTGCCCGCCTCCTCAGCCGACCCTCTGGGGTCGGCATCGTCACCGGGCTCCGCTTGATTGCCCGCCTCCTCAGCCGACCCTCTGGGGTCGGCATCGTCACCGGGCGTCGGTAGCCTGCTCACCGTGGCCCTCTACCGCAAGTACCGACCGGCAACCTTCGCCGAAGTGGTGGGGCAGGAGCACGTCACCGAGCCGCTCTCCGTCGCCCTGCAAGCGGGCCGGATCAACCACGCATACCTGTTCTCCGGCCCGCGCGGCTGCGGAAAGACCTCGTCCGCACGCATTCTCGCGCGGTCGCTGAACTGCGCGCAGGGTCCCACCGCTACCCCGTGCGGAGTTTGCGATTCCTGCCAGGCGCTGGCCCCCAATGCGCCGGGCAGCATCGATGTGGTCGAGCTCGACGCGGCCAGCCACGGCGGCGTCGACGACACCCGCGAACTGCGCGACCGCGCCTTCTACGCGCCGGCCCAGTCGCGCTACCGGGTGTTCATCGTCGACGAGGCGCACATGGTGACCACGGCGGGATTCAATGCGCTGCTCAAGATCGTCGAGGAGCCACCCGAGCACCTCATCTTCATCTTCGCGACCACCGAGCCGGAGAAGGTGCTGCCCACGATCCGGTCGCGCACTCATCACTATCCGTTCCGGCTGCTGCCGCCCCGCACGATGCGGGCGTTGATCTCCCGGATCTGTGAGCAGGAGGGCGTGGTCGTCGACGAGGCGGTGTACCCGCTGGTCATCCGGGCCGGCGGGGGCTCGCCGCGCGACACGCTCTCGGTGCTGGATCAGCTGGTGGCCGGATCCGACGGCGGCCGGGTCGGCTATCAGCGGGCGCTGGGGCTGCTGGGCGCCACCGACGTCGCGCTCATCGACGACGCCGTCGACGCACTGGCCGCCGGCGACGCGGCGGCGTTGTTCGGCGCCGTCGAATCGGTGATCGACGCCGGACACGACCCGCGGCGCTTCGCCACCGATCTGCTGGAACGGTTCCGCGACCTCATCCTCATGCAGGCGGTCCCGGACGCGGTGTCCCGCGGCGTGGTGGACGCGCCGGAGGACATCCTGGACCGCATGCGGGATCAAGCGGCCCGCATCGGTCCGGCGACCCTGACCCGATACGCCGAAGTCGTCCAGGCCGGCCTCGGGGAGATGCGTGGCGCCACCGCGCCGCGGTTGCTGCTCGAAGTGGTGTGCGCCCGCCTGCTGTTGCCGTCGGCCTCCGACGCCGAATCGGCGTTGCTGCAACGTGTTGAGCGCATCGAGACGCGGCTGGCGATCTCTATACCGGCCGCGGACGCGCCCGCGCCCAGCGCGCCGGCTCGTCCGCCGATCACCCGGCCCGCGCCGCGGCCGGAGCCCAAGGCCGAACCGGTCCCGGCGGCGCCGCCGAAGCCCGCGACAC
>NZ_LZKQ01000101.1 GCF_001668675.1 Mycobacterium asiaticum
CCACCACCTGGTCGGTGATCGGGCCAATCACGGCGCTCGTCGGGATCGCGGTCGCGGTGTTCAGCTGGCGGAAGCTGTCGTCGAAATAGGTTTCATGCCGGCACGACGGTGAATTTCACCGTGTGCCAGCCGGTGGCGCCGTCCGGGACGGGATCGGCGCGTTGTTCGGTCTGAACGGCACCGGTGTTGTCGATGGCGCGCACGGTGATGCTTTGTCTCCCGGGCTCTTTCGCCTGCCACGGGAAGCTCCACAATCGCCATGTCTGGTTGGAGTAGCTCGCGCCTAGTTCGGCGGGTTGCCAATTGCCGTCCCCAATGCGGACTTCCACCGCCCGCACGCCGCGATTCTGCGCCCAGGCGACACCGCCGAACACCACCGGCCCCACCGGCACCTTCTGACCGGCTCGGGGCACGTCAATGCGTGACTGCGTCTTGATGGGCGCCTGCGCCGCCCAGCCCTGCCGCGTCCAGTAGGCCTTGGCCTTGTCGAAGCGGGTGAGCTCCAGGTCAACGACCCATTTGGTGGCGGACACGTAGCCGTAGAGGCCGGGCACCACCATGCGGGCCGGGTAGCCGTGTTCGACCGGTAGCGGTTGACCGTTGAGGCCGACCGCCAGCAGCGCGTCGCGGCCGTCGGTGAGCGCCTGCACCGGCGTACCGGCGGTGAATCCGTCGATCGAGGTGGAGAGCACCATGTCGGCGTCCGGGTGCACACCGGCGGCCGCCAGCAGATCCGCCAAGCGGTAGCCCGTCCAGATGCCCGTCGAAATAAGATCTCCCCCAACAGGATTAGACACACATGTCAGGGTGGTCACGGACTCGACGATGTCGAAGCGGGCCAGATCGTCGGCGCTGTAGGTGGTTTCGTGATCCACCATCCCGTGGATACGCAGCCGCCAGTCGCCGCGGCTGAGCTGGGGCACGCTCAGCGCGGTATCAATGCGGTAGAAGTCGGCGCTCGACGTGATGAAACTGGGCAGCGCAACACCTTTCGGCTGCACCTCGGGAGGTATCGGGCGCGCTTTCGAGCGCGGGGACGGCAGGGCGAAGGTCTTGCGGTCTGATTCCACCGAATGCGCCAGCCGGGTGGCGAATGCTCCCGCTATCCCACTGGCGACGCCGAAACCGAGCAATCCGTAGGCAACCAATCTCCGTCGGCCGGGGTCCGGCCGGTCGTCCGGGTCATTGCGGTCGGCCCGGGTCAGGCGGCGGAGGACCACGATGCCGCAGATGACGCCGACAACAGTGGGGATGGTGTCGAACGCGGTGCCACCGGGTCGCGATAGCACGGCAGCGCACCCGAGGACGCCCGCCGCGACGATCACGGCGCTCCCGAGCGGGCGGCGCGGTGTTTCGAGGGTCCCGGCGATCGCGGCAATCGTCGCGATCACCACGAGCACGACGACGGCCAGGAAGGGTTTGTCCAGTGGGCCCAGCGTTTGAATCGCCCATTCCTTCACCGGGCCCGGTGTCAGGTCGACGGCCGCGGAACCTACGGCGGTGCGCGCGTCGGCCCGCCCGCCGAAGGGGATGGTGACGAGTTGGGCGATCCCGAGCGCGACGGACGCAGCCGCCACTCCGGCAATCATCCGCTCATTCGACGAGGCCACGGCCACGGTGGGTACTCTACTCGTCGCCGCAAAAGCTCTGTGGGTCAACCGGTTCAGCGCATTCGTGGCGGTGCCCGTCGACCGGAGACCCACGACGTAATACCGTGGAGCGATGACATCTCAATCCGTGGCCGGAAAAGTTGTGGCGATTACCGGTGGCGCCCGCGGCATCGGTCTGGCGATCGCCACGGCGCTGCACGCCGCTGGGGCCAAAGTGGCCATCGGAGATATCGATGAGGCCACGGTGAAGCAGTCGGGTGAGCGGCTGGGACTGGCGATCTCGCGAAGCCTGGACGTGACCGACCGCGGCTCGTTCACCGAATTCCTCGATGCCGTGGAGAAGGAACTGGGCCCGCTGGACGTCCTGGTCAACAACGCCGGGGTGATCGCGGTGGGCGACGCCGTCGATGAGGACGACAACATCACCCGACGCTTGTTCGACATCAACGTGCACGGCGTGATCCTCGGCACCAAGCTCGCCGCACAGCGAATGCTTCCCCGCCGCAGCGGTCACGTCGTCAATATCGGGTCGTTGGGCAGCGTGGTACCCACCGAGGGCATTGCAACCTATTGCGCCACAAAGCACGCCGTGCTCGGATACACCGACGCGGTGCGCATGGAGAATCACGGCAGCGGCGTGCATTTCACGGTAATCATGCCGACGCTGACTAACACCGAGATGGTCGCCGGCGTCGGACACGCCAAGGGCTTCAAGAACGCCGAGCCCAAAGACGTCGCCCTGGCCGTGGTCAAAGTGATCACCAAACCACAACCGCGCGTGGCGGTCCCGCGTTCGCTCGGGGCTACCGTGTGGGCTCAGCGACTGATGCCCCAAGCCGTGGCCGAGGCACTCGGGCGCGCTCTGGGTACCGGGCGGATATTCACCAGCGACCTGGAAAGGGACAAGCGCGAGGCCTACGCACGTCGCACCGGGACGTCGTGAATCCTTAAATAATTCAACGCCAAAGTCGTTATCTCATACAGGAATTCGTCCCGGTCGATGTCGGGACGGTCCAGGATGTAGCGGACCGTGAGGTGCTCGACCATCCGCACCAGCATCCACGCCGCGGTATCGAAGCGGACGTCGGAACGCACCTGGTCGCGGTTCATCACCAGATAGGCCATGGTCAGCTCACCGATCCGCTGCTCGAAGGCGGCGAGTTTGCTGCCGGCGCCTAGCCGCGGGGTCCGCTCGATCACCGCCCTGAGGAATTCGGGATGCACGTCGAGTGCGTCGAGCAGCGCTGCGACGGAGTTTCGGACATGTTCGGGCGCGGGCCGGTCCAACGACTGCGTGAGGGTGGACGCCACCCGTGCGGCCAGCGCATCGCTGTAGCGGTCGATGACCGCGGCGACGATGGCCTCCTTGTTCGGGAAGTACTGGTAAAGCGAACCCGGGCTGACACCGGCCGCGGCCGCGATTCGGTTGGTGGAAGCGCCGTCGTACCCGTGGCCGATCAACACCTCCTGAGCCGCGTCCAGAATGCGTTCGACCAGCGCGCGAGACCGTTCCTGGCTGGGCGTTCGGCGGGCGGCACCCTTGCTGGCCCTGGCCATCAGAACGCGAATTGAACGTGAATAAAAGCTCGTGTCAGCATGGGGTCATGGTGGCAGACCTGGACGTACCGCTCAAGGCGGATGCCGGATATCCGCGCCGCTTCCTCGGTGCCCAGGCGCGCAATCGTCGGTTGGGCCGCCCGCTGCAGGTTCTCACCCGCACCTCGCGGCCCGACGCGGAACTGCTCGAACGAATCGGCCAGCGCCTCCTGCAACGGGACGAGACGGGCGCTGAGCTGGTGCGGGCGATGCGGGCCGGCGAGGTGTCCATGGGCCAGTTCAACGTCGCCCTGGACTCCGGTGTGGACGCGGTGCCCGAGTGTCCGGTGGCGCTGCGCCAGTTCTTCGGCGTCGTCGAGCGCACCCCGGATTGGGTGGACTTCGACCTGATCAACCGGGGCGCTGCCGCCTACCGGCGATTCGGCACCAACGCTGCCGACGTCATGTTGCAGCTGGCCTTGATCGGCGGTTATCGATTCGGCGGGCCCACGGACCTGCTGGTCGAGACGGGCGGGCTGACCGGGCGCACGACGGTGCGCCGGCTGGCCGAAACCCAGCACTGGGCCGTCGCGATATCGGAGCACGAGGGCATGCGCCGCGACAAGCCGGGCTTCAAGCTCACCGTGCACGTGCGCTTGATGCACGCGCTGGTGAATCAGCGGTTCGAGACCAACGGGCGATGGGATGTCGAGCAGTGGGGACTGCCGATCAACCAGTCGGATCAGGCGGCGACGCTGGGGTTGTTCAACGGGGCACTGCTGCTCGGGGTGCGACTGCTGGGGGTGCGGGTCAGCCGTCAGGATTCCCTGGCGATCATGCATCTGTGGAAGTACGTCGGTTGGCTAATGGGGGTGGATGAGGACTGGCTGTGCGACACCGAAAGCCAGCAGCACCGCCTCAATTACCATCTGCTGCTCACCCAGTCCGATGTCAGTCTGGCGGGTCCGCCGTTGGCCAACGCCATCGTCGACGCGCAGCGTGGCCTGCACTTTCCCAACCTGCCCCGCGTGCGGGGTGCCGTCGCGCGAGCCCGTCTGCTCAGCATGCTGCGTTATTTCCTGCGCAAGGACGGCATGCGCGATCTGGACCTGCCGCGCACGCTTCCCGTCGCGGTGCTGCCGGTCCTGGCCGCCAATCTCGTTCGCTATCAACTGCTTACCCGAACCCGCTGGGGCACGGCTTATGTGCAGCGGTGGGGTGAGCGCGCCCGGCAGCGCGTGCTGAGCCGGTATTTCGGCGACCAAAACCACGACGTGGGCAAGTTGGCGCTGTGAACACCCGTATCGATCTGGGCCCGCGGTCGCTGCTGTGGCGCTGGGCGGGTGATCTGCGCATCGCTTTCGAAGGCGGTACGGCGGGCTTGATGCAGACGATGCATCCCGCGATCGGCCAGGGGCTGATCGACCACTCGAACTTCTTCGACGATCCGGTGGACCGCGTATTCCGTTCCCTGCCTGGTATTCTCGGCGCCATTTACGACGGGCCCGACGCCGACGACACAGCGATCAAGGTCCGCGACTTCCACCGTGACATCAAGGGTGAGCTGCCCGACGGGCAGCGCTACCATGCCCTCAATCCCGAGACATACTGGTGGGCGCACGCCACCTTCCAGGTGATGGTGCACCGGCTCGCCGAACACTGGGACACCCATCGGCTGACCAATCGCGAACGCGAACAGCTTTATCTCGAGGGCTGCGAATGGTATCGGCGGTACGGAGTTTCGGAATCGGTTGTGCCGCCGACGCTGGCCGACTTCAACCGGGAGTACGACCGCTACTGCACTGAAGTGCTGCAGCCCAATGCGGCGTCGGACTATCTGATCAAATTCATCAAGAGGCCGGCGATCCCGGATATGAGCGCGTCACCGGATTATCCGAGCCATCCACTATTGCGCCCGCTCATGGACGCGTTGCTGCCGACATTGCCGGTCCGTGCCGCGCTGGCACCGCCGATGCGCTTGGTGATCTTCGGTGGTCTGCCCCCAATTGTGCGGGAGCGGTTCGACATTCGCTGGACGCGGGTCGATGAGACCCGCTACCGGGCGGTGCGCAGCGTCATCCGCAGCGGGTGGCGCACCGTGCCCGCATCGCTGAAGTGGCACAAGGCGGCCCGTAAGGGATGGTTGCGGGAGCTGGGGACCGTCCCGCGCACGGTGTGACGCTTTAGCTCGCGGGGGCCGCGCACCGCCGAGCGTGGGGCTTATGGCCCCATCGAGCGCGAATCGTGTACTTAACGCTCACGCTCGACGCCGCCGACAGCAAGCTACGCGACACCCTTATGCCGCAAGAGAGGCAGCACGCCTTCGGCAAACCAGTACGCCTCTTCCAGATGCGGATAACCGGACAGGATGAACTCGTCGAAACCCAGCGAGTGGTACTCAACGATCAGGTTGGCGACCTCTTCGTGGCTCCCCACCAACGCGGTGCCCGCACCCCCGCGAACCAGGCCCACTCCCGCCCATAGGTTGGGGTAGATCTCCAGCTGGTCCAGGCGGCCGCCATGCAGCGCGGTCATCCGGCGCTGGCCTTCGGACTGTGAGCGCGAATGCATTTCGGTGGCACTAGCGATCTGCTCGGGAGTGAGTTCGTTGACGAGCTCGTCGGCCACCGCCCATGCCGCCTCCGAGGTCGCACGGCTGATGGTGTGCAGCCGGATCCCGAACCGCACCTTGCGACCCCGGGCTTCGGCGAGCCCCCGCACCTTGGCGATCTTGTCCGCCGCCACCTGCGGTGGTTCTCCCCAGGTCAGATAGACGTCGACGAATTCGGCGGCGATGTCCAGTGCGGGCGGCGACGAACCACCGAAGTAGATCTGCGGCAACGGATCCGGCGGTGCCGACACCCGGGCGTCCTCGAGCCGGTAGTACTTGCCGTCGAAATCGACGGACTCCTGCCGCCAGATCGAGTTGACGGTCTGCAGGAATTCGGCGGTGCGGTCATAACGCTCGTCGTGGCTGAGCCAGTCACCGAAACGGCGCTGCTCGCTGTCATCTCCCCCACTGACGACGTTGAGCAAAACCCGGCCCTCGGAGAACCGCTGCAAGGTGGCGGTCTGCTGCGCAGCAAGCGTCGGCGGCACCAGGCCCGGTCGGAAAGCCACCAGGAACTTCAGCCGCTCGGTCTCGGCGAGCAGCGCGGCAGCCGTCAACCAGGCGTCTTCGCACCAGGTGCCCGTCGGCGTCAACACCCCTTCGAAGCCCAGTCGGTCTGCGGCCCGGGCGATTTCGGCCAGGTATCGGCGGCTGGGCTTGCGATGACCCGCTGTGATCGCGTGGTGCGACGACGTGTGGGATCCCCCGACAATGGACCGGCTGTCGCCGGTAGTCGGAAGGAACCAGAAGAATTTTGCCGGCATGGCTCCCCCTTTTGTTAGCTGATCAGATTCGGGCGCAGTGCGTCGTTGAAGCGTCTATCCACCCAATTGACGAACTTTGGCGACGATTGGATCTGCTGTGACGCGGCAAACAAATCAGCAAGCCGCTGTTCTGAATTGATCACATCGTCACCGAGTTCGGTAGGCAAGCGCAGGCTCCGGTTCGCCGCCACCGCCGCGGTCTCTGGATCCAATCCGACTGCGGTGGCGTAATACTGACCCCACTCCTGGGGATGGCCCTTCGCCCATCGAGCGGCTCGCGCGAAACGCACCAGGAGGTCAGAGAGTGCGGTGTTGCGTTTGGGGTCGGCCAGCGCCTGATCCGATGCCACGCCCACATAGTCGCCGTTGGTGACACCGGTGGCTTCGGCGATGCTGCGCACCGGGATCTGACGCTCGGCCTGCGCCGTGAAGGGGTCCCATATCGCCCACGCATCGGCTTGATGCTGCTTGAAGGCCGACAACGCGTCCGCGGGTTGCAGGAATACCAGCTTGATGTCGGACGGTTTCAGCCCGACCTTGTCGAGCTGGGCCAGCAGGTTGGCGTGCGAGGAACTGCCCTTACCGACGGCGACGGCCTTGCCACGCAGGTCAGCAACCGAGGTGATCGGTGAATCAGCATGCACCAGAATCCGATTGCCCGGCCCACCCCCGGCGTAGGCGGAGACCACTTTGATTTTCGCGTTGCTGGCCGCCCCGAAGATCGGCGGCGTATTGCCCATGATCGCGAAGTCGATCTTGCCCGCGGTGGCCGCCTCGACCTGCGGTGGGCCCGAGGTGAAGGTGGAGAACGCGACGCGGTACGGCAGGCTGTCGAGTTGCCCGGCTGCGCGCAGCAACGCCTCGGTCCCGCCCTTCTGGTCGCCGATCTGCAAAGTGAGACCGGTCAATTCGGCCAGCGGGACGGCGGCGGGCGCCGCCCGCGGGCCCGTAGTCCCGGCCCGGGCGACGCATCCGGTCAACGTCAATGCCGCGACCGCAACCAGCGCTAGAAGAGTTCGGCGCATGCTCAATGCCCCACTCCGAGCCGATCGAGCAACTCGGCACGGTACCGCTCAGTGTGAGCGCCCCGGTCCGAGCGGCGCGGCTCGTCAATCGTCAGTGCGTGCACGATCCGGCCGTCGTCACAGACCAGCACGCGATCGGCCAGTGCGATCGCCTCGTCCACATCATGGGTCACCAGCAATACGCCAAAGCCGTGCTGCCGCCACAGATCCAGCAACAACTCGCGCATCGTCAGCCGGGTCAGCGCGTCCAACGCTCCGAACGGTTCGTCGAGCAACAGCAGTTGCGGCTGGGCGACCAACGCCCGGGCAAGGGAAACCCGCTGTGCCTGACCGCCTGACAGCGTCAGCGGCCAGGCCTCGGCACGGTCGGCCAGCCCGACGTCGGCAAGCGCCCGGTCGGCGCGCGCCCGGATCTGGGTCTTGGGCAACCGGCTGCGGGTCAGGCCGTAACCGACGTTGGTGCGCACGTCGCGCCAGGGAAACAGGCGTGGCTCCTGGAAGGCCAACGCCGGCGCGCCGGCCACCACGCGCCCGCCGGTGTGGTCGTCGGACAGGCCGGCCAGCACCCGCAGCAGCGTCGACTTGCCCGAACCACTGCGGCCCACCAGCGCGACGATCTCGCCGGTGCGTACCTGCAGCGAGACATCGACCAGCACATGGCGTTCGCCGTACCACTTGTCGACGTTACGGAGTTCTCCGGCGATCGCCACGCGGGCGTCCTGATTTGCGGCGGGTTCTGCTGTGATGGTCACCTCTGGCCTTTCATTGTCGGTAGCGCAGCGCGCGACGCTCGACGAGGCGGACGAGCGCGTCGGTCGCGATGCCCAGCAACGCATAGACGGTCAGGCCGAAGATGATGACGTCGATGCGCAGAAAGTCGCGGGCATTGTTGATCAGGAAGCCGATTCCCTTGTCCGCGTTGACCTGTTCGGCCACGATCAGCGTCAGCCAGGCGATGGCCAACGATTGCCGGAAGCCAACCAGTACCTGCGGGGCGGCGCTCGGGACGATGATCCGGGTGAACCGCTGCCAGAACGAAAAACCCAGCACCTGCGCGGTTTCGAACAGTTTGGGATCGACCTGGCGGATCGCCGAGAAACTGTTGAGATACAGCGGGAACGTCACTCCCAGCGCCACCAGCAACACTTTCGGCAATTCTCCAATGCCGAACCACACGATGAACAGCGGGATCAGACCCAGATGCGGCAGTGCCCGGATCATCTGCATCGGCGGATCGACCGTCGCCTCGAACCAGCGCGACAGCCCTACCGCGGAGCCGAGTACGAGTCCCACGATCCCGCCCAGCGCCAGCCCCTCGACGACCCGTAAACCCGACACCTGCAAAGCGTCCGGCAGTTGGCCGTTGCGGATGAGTTCCAGCCCCGCATCGGCGATGAGCGACGGAGCCGGCAGCACCGACTCCGAGATAACTCCGACAGCACTCCCCAGCTGCCACAGCCCCAGCAACAGCAACGGCGAAGCCCAGCGCAGGATGTCCCATTTGCGGCGCGCCCAACGCCCGGACGGGCCGGCTCCCTGGGTGCCGCTGACCTTGTTCGGGGCAGCAACGAGCGCGGTGGCAAAGCTCACTGGGCAGACGCTAAAGCGCTATCAGCCGATACCGTAAGGGTTTTCCTCTGCGTGACGACAAACGCCACTCAGGCGGTGCGGCTGTCGAAGTCGGCGAGCTCTGGGCGACGCAGGAGGTGGCGTTACGAGTGCTTGATCAGCAGGCGACTCGCCGAACGTCGAAGACCCGCTCAATCACGGCCGCGTCACCGAAGGTCCGGACGTTGACGACCCTGCCGTCATGGAACTGGTAGACGTCGGTCTGCCGGGCAACGTCTGCGCCGAAACGCAATTCGGCCAGCACGATGACCGAGTCACCGTCGGTGAAGAACCGCTTCGGCTCGATGCCGGTGAGCTTCTCCGCGACCCGCGCCAATAGATCGGCGGCCGCGGCCAGGCCACCGTACCTGCCGCTGATTGAGCTGCCGCCGTTGACATTCCACTCCACCGAGCCGTCGAAGATGCTCAGCACCGACGTCAGGTCGCCGGCACTGAATGCGCGGTAGGCCCTCTCCACGGTGTGAAGGTTCTCCATCGTCATTCGACTTCTCCTTCCGTGTTCCGACTGTCAACGTGCGACTGCGGCCAAGCGTCCGTCGGACCCCTCGTGGACGGAGCGCCCGCCCGTCCTGCGGTGCTGTGCTCGCAGGATGCGAAGCAGAATGGAGGGGCGCAACAACGTGGCTGGTGAGTCGAGCATTCCGACAATGCGCAAGAATTGTCCTGCAACTACCGGGTCCGTCTCACTCGCGGTCATCACCGGCTCCAGGCATGCGTTGCTGATCCGCATCGACGTCGGGCGGTGCCCCTGGACTTCCGGCAAAGTCAGGTCCGAAGCGACGGCGGTCTGCCACGCTACGCGTACGTTCTTCGCGGCCATGCGGGCAAAGCGCCGGGACAGGTCGCTCTTACCGCGGCGCAAACACTGGCGTAACACCACCGCCTCAAGGGCCGCGACCGTCATGCCCTGTCCGTAGATGGGATTGAAGCTGCACACCGCGTCGCCGACAACCAGCAGACCCTGCGGTAACCGGCGCAGCTTGTCGTACCGACGCCAGCGGTTGGATGGGACGCGGTGGTGGACGACGTCGCTGATCGGCTGGGCCGTCCGAATCGCCTCTGCCACCTGGACCGGCGCCAGTTCGGCTGCGTAGTCCAATATTTCGGCGTGGTCGCGCGGCGGCGCCACTCCCGCCATCGTGCCGGCCCCGACCATATACGTGTTGTCGCCGTAGTCGATCAACGCAAACATCTTCGGCCGTCCCGGCGCCGGGAAGCGCGCGATCATGTGCTCCTTGATCACTCCGGCGGGGATACGCAGCAGTTGGCACGCGTAGGCCAACTGCACCACCACTTCGTCTTCACGCGGGCGGTCATAGCCGAGTTCTTCGAGGAATACTGGGGTCCGGGAACCGCGGCCGGTGGCGTCGACCACCAGCTCGGCGGTCAACTCCTCGGCGCTGTCGTCGGCGCGGTCTACTACCCGCACACCGGTTATCCGGCAACGATCCGGCGTGGCGGTCAGGCCCACGACGTCACGACCCTCGCAGAATGAAATATTTGGGATCGACCGAACACGTTGCCTTACAGCGTATTCCAGAACAGGGCGGCTCGGGGACAACAACCGCGGCACGTCAGCGGACCGCCCCTCCCGCACCAGCCGATGTCCCCCGAAGGACCAATCGAGTTTGGCGAAGTCACCGTCATCCCATCGGCTGACGCCGCGAGTTATCAATTCGTCGCTGAACCCCGGAAAGAGCTCGTCGAGAACCTGGGCCAACCGCGCGAGGCAGGCGTGGATCAGCCTGCCCTGCGGAACGCCACGCCGGTTCACGGGATCGGTCGGCAGGACGTCCCGTTCGACAACCGTCACCCGGTCAAAGAACTCGGACAGGACTCGAGCCGCCAGCAACCCGCCCATACTGGCACCCAACACCACCGCATGATCTCCGCGTTGCTCCATTGCACACTCCTGCCGCTCGGGGGACTGTTCGAAGTGTCCGGCGGGGCGACAGGACTTGCCTAAGTAGTGGCCTACTGCACTTCGGTCCCGTTGGCCCTCCGGCAGTGCGTCAACGGTCAGCGACCGATCAGCGCCGCGATCCGCGCGGCGACCTCGGCGGCCGTCCGCTGAGCGGCTGCCGAAGTTCCGGGCACGTAGCGATCGGCGGCGGCGTCGTAGTCAGCACCGGCGATCGTTCCGTGGTCGGCGTCCAGTTCCGCCAGTTGCACCGGCCATCCGTGATGTTCGAGGGCCGCGGCGAAATCCCGGCTGGCCCTCACCGGGACCACATCGTCAGCCAAGCCGTGCAGCAGCGTGAACGGCGCCCCGACGTGCTCCGACCGCAGCATGTCAGCGACCGGCCGGCCCGAGATCGGATCCGGGGCCATGAAGGCGCCCGCCAGGCACACCGTATGCGCGAGTTGAACTTTCAGATTGTCCGCGTCGAAAGTGACCCCGGCCGCTGCCGCGGCCCCCATTGACCAGCCGACCAGCACGATGGGACCGTCAGCGCGCCCGCGAGCGAACTCCAGCGAACCCAGCAGGTCCGCCCGCCCGCCGTCGTCGGCGTGGGAGTTCCAATCCGGCGCCACCACCGCGGCGCCGTGCCCGGCCAGCAGCCCGGCGAGCGGCCGGACGGCGGCGCGGGCATCAGTCTGCATGCCGTGCCACAGCAGGATCGTGGGCTGGTCGGGGCCGCCGAAGACATCGGCCGAGCGTCCCGGGGCGTATTCCACCGTCTCCATGACCGTACTGTGCCCCGTTGGCCGGGATCCAATCACTGCCGCCCCGTACCGTGGATGGGTGTCCAGGTCCCGCGATTCCGACGCTTGCCCCGGTGCGCTGCAGGTGCATCAGGCCGCGGACGGTGCCCTGGTGCGGGTGCGGTTGCCGGGCGGCAGGATCAGCGCCGCCCAGCTGGCCACGCTGGCGGGAGCGGCGCAGGAATTCGGCTCGGCGACGCTGGAGCTGACCGCACGCGGCAACGTGCAGTTGCGGGCGATCAGCGATGTCACCGCGGTCGCAGAAGCGGTCGCGGCAGCCGGGTTGTTGCCGTCGACGACGCACGAACGCGTCCGCAACATCGTCGCGTCGCCGCTGTCCGGCCGGGTCGGCGGCAACGCGGACGTGCGGCCGTGGATCGGCGAACTGGACGCGGCGATCCGCGCCCAACCGCGCCTGGCCGACCTGGGCGGCCGCTTCTTCTTCAGCCTGGACGATGGCCGCGGCGACGTATCGGGGCTGTGCGCCGACACCGGCGTGCACGTGGCCCCCGACGGCCCGACATTGCTGCTGGCCGGGCGGGACACCGGCGTGCGGCCCAGCGATGTCACCGCGGCCCTGGTCGATATTGCGCTGCGTTTCCTTGATCTCCGCGGAAAAGCCTGGCGGGTAACGGAATTGGCAAAGCCGGTTGAACTGCTGCCCGGTGCCGAACTCGGCGACCCTTTCCCGCCGGCCCAAAAACCGCCGATCGGCTGGATCACCCAGGACGACGGCAGGGTGACCCTGGGCGCCGCGGTGCCGCTGGGCGTGTTGGCCGCCCGGGACGCCGAGTTCCTCGCGGCACTCGAGGCTCCCGTGGTGTTCACGCCGTGGCGCACGGTGCTGGTGTGCGACCTCACCGAGGAGGTGGCCGACGTCGCCTTGCGGGTGTTGGCTCCGCTGGGTCTGGTGTTCGACGAAAACTCGCCCTGGCTGACGGTGAGCGCGTGCACCGGCAGTCCCGGTTGCGCGCGCTCTCTCTCCGACGTGCGCGCCGACGCCGCGGCCGCGCTGGACCCGACGTACCCGGTGCACCGGCACTTCGTCGGTTGCGAACGCGCGTGCGGCAGTCCGCTGCACGGAGAAGTGCTGATCGCTACCGGGACGGGCTACCAGGTACGCAGGTCTTAAGGTGGGCGGGTGCTCGACTACATCCGCGACGCTGCGGAGATCTACCGGCAGTCGTTCGCCACGATCCGCGCCGAAGCCGACCTGACGCGCTTCCCCGCGGACGTCGAGCGCGTGGTGGTCCGGCTGATTCACACCTGCGGTCAGGTCGACGTCGCCGAGCATGTGGCCTTCACCGAGGACGTCGTGGCCCGGGCAGGCGCCGCCCTGCGCGCCGGCGCACCCGTGCTGTGCGATTCGTCCATGGTGGCTGCCGGCATCACCACCGCACGGCTGCCGGCCGGCAACGAGGTGGTGTCGCTGGTCGCCGACCCGCGCGCGGCCGACCTGGCCGCCGCCCGCCAGACCACCAGGTCGGCGGCCGGCGTCGAGTTGTGGGCCGACCGCCTGGGCGACGCCGTTGTGGCCGTCGGGAATGCCCCCACCGCGCTGTTCCGGCTGCTGGAACTGATCGACGAGGGTGCGCCCACGCCGGCCGCGGTACTGGGCGGGCCGGTCGGATTCGTCGGTTCGGCGCAGTCCAAGCAGGAGCTGGTGGAACGCCCGCGCGGCATGTCCTACCTGGTGGTGCAGGGACGCCGGGGCGGCAGCGCCATGGCCGCCGCCGCTGTCAACGCGATAGCGACCGAGCGCGAATGACACCGCGGGGCACGCTGTGGGGTGTCGGGCTGGGTCCCGGCGATCCGGAGTTGGTGACGGTCAAGGCGGCCCGGGTGATCGGCGAGGCCGATGTGGTGGCCTATCACAGCGCCCGTCACGGCCGCAGCATTGCCCGCGGTATCGCCGCACCGTATCTGCGGCCGGGCCATATCGAGGAACACCTGGTGTACCCGGTGACGACGGAGACGACCGATCATCCCGGAGGTTATGCGGGCGCGCTGGAGGACTTCTACGTCGAAGCCACCGAGCGGATCGCCGCGCACCTGGCCGCCGGCCGCAATGTCGCGCTGCTGGCCGAAGGCGACCCGCTGTTCTACAGCTCCTACATGCATCTGCACACCCGGCTCACGGAGCGGTTCGACGCGGTGATCGTGCCGGGCGTGACGTCGGTCAGCGCCGCGTCGGCGGCCGTGGCGACCCCGCTGGTAGCCGGCGACGAGGTGCTGTCGGTGCTACCCGGCACCCTGCCGGTGGGCGAGTTGACCCGGCGGCTGGCCGACGCCGACGCCGCGGTGATCCTGAAGCTGGGGCGCTCCTATCACAATGTGCGCGAAGCACTTTCGGCATCCGGTCAACTCGACGACACGTTCTACGTGGAGCGGGCCAGCACCCCAGGCCAGCGGGTTCTGCCCGCCGCCGACGTCGACGAGTCCAGCGTCCCCTACTTCTCGCTGGCCATGCTGCCGGGCGGTC
>NZ_LZKQ01000102.1 GCF_001668675.1 Mycobacterium asiaticum
CGGTCCCAGCATCGCCACCGTTGCCGCCGCTGACGCCGATATTGCCACTGCCGGTCGAGTTGATGCCGGTGCCGCCGTCGCCGCCGTTGCCAATCGCTCCAGCCATGCCGCCGGCCCCGCCGGACCCACCGGGATCGCCGAGTTGCCCGGCCCGTCCGGCGCCGCCGGCGCCGCCCGAGCCGATGAGCATGCCGCCGTCGCCACCGTTGCCGCCGGCCGCACCGCGGAAGCCGCCGCCACCGCCGACGCCACCGGCCCCGCCGTCGCCGAAGAACATGCCGCCGTTGCCACCGGCGCCCCCGATCCCGCCGGTGCCGACGCCGTCGTTGCTCCCGCCGGCGCCGCCCGTCCCGCCCGCAGCGCCGAGGCTCAGCATGCCCGCGTTGCCACCGTGGCCACCGGCGCCGGCGGTGGTCTGGCCGAATCCCCCGGCACCACCGTTGCCGCCGCCGCCGAACAGGCCGCCATTGCCGCCGGCTCCGCCGGATCCGCTGCTGCCGTTGAGGTTGCTGGCCCCGCCGGCTCCGCCGTCGCCGCCGGCGGAGAACATGCCGCCGTTGCCGCCGGCCCCGCCGGCCCCGCTGGTCTGCCCGAATCCGGCGTCCCCGCCGGTACCGCCGCTGGAGAACATCCCGCCATTGCCGCCGTTGCCGCCGGCCCCGCCCTTGCCCGCGCCCCCGACGCCGGGGGTGAAGGAGACGGCCCCGTCGCCGCCGTTGCCCGCGGCGCCGGCCAGCAGGCCGGCGTTGCCGCCCGCCCCGCCGGTTCCGCCGACGGCGGAGCTGGGTGCCCGGCCGCCGACCCCGCCGGTTCCGCCGGAGCCGAACAGCCCGCCGTCGCCGCCCGCGCCGCCGGTTCCGCCGTTTCCGGTCGTCGATGCGCCGCCCGCGCCACCGGCCCCGCCGGAGCCGAACAGCCCGCCGCCCGCGCCGCCGTGCCCGCCGGTAGCGCCGGCCGATCCGGAGCCACCGATGCCACCGTTGCCGAAGAGCAGTCCGCCATCGCCACCGGCCGCTCCCGTGCCGGCGGCACCGTTGGCGCCGTTCCCGATCAGCGGCCGCCCGGTCGCCGCCTGGATCGGCGCGTTGATCGCGTTGATCGCCTGCTGCTGCGCGGTGTGCAGCGGGTTGGTGCCGACGGGTGCGTTGAAGCCGTCCAGGCCCAACAGCTGTCCACCGATGCCGCCCGTGCCGAGCGTGCCCTTGGTTGCGCCGACACCGCCGTTGCCGCCGTTGCCGCCGTCGCCGATCAGCATGCCGTTGCCGCCGGCCCCGCCCGCGCCGCCGGTACTGCCCGCGGCGGCCTGGCCGGTGCCGCCCGTGCCGCCGTTGCCGCCGTTGCCGATCAGCGCGGACCTGCCGCCGGCGCCGCCGGCGCCACCCAGGGTCGTTCCGGCGTCGCCGCCCGCTCCGCCGGCGCCGCCGTTGCCGGTCAGCCAGCCGCCGGGCGTTCCGTTCTGTCCGGTTCCGGCAGCTCCGTTGGTGCCGTTGCCGATCAGCGGACGCCCGGTGGCCGCCTGCACCTGACCGTTGATTCCGTCGAGCAGGGTCTGCAGCGGCGAAACGTTCGTTGCCTCGGCGGTGGCGTAGTCGGCCCCGCCGGCGCTCAGCGCCTGCATGAAGCCCTGATGGAACGCGGCGGCCTGGGCGCTCAGGGCTTGGTAAGCCTGGCCGTGGCCGGAGAACAGCGCCGCCAGCGCCGCCGACACTTCGTCCTGGGCCGCGGCCAGCAATGACGTGGTCCGAACCGCCGCTGCGGCGTTCGCCGCGCTCAGCGCCGATCCGATGCTGTCCAGGTCCGCTGCGGCCGTGGCCAGCAACTCGGGACCTACTACCAGATACGACATGGCCCAAGGATGGGCAGTTGCGCCGCGTCGAACGTCGGCCATAGGACGTAAATGCCGCGTGCGGGGGGTCGTATCCGTTTTCTCCGGGGTACGCACGAGAAAACCGCGGCGGTGCATCGCACC
>NZ_LZKQ01000103.1 GCF_001668675.1 Mycobacterium asiaticum
CCACCCTTGCCGCCGCCGCCGTCGGTGCCGCCGCTGGCGCCCGCGGTTCCGCCGGTAGTGCCGGCCGCCCCCGTCGCCGCCATTCCCTCCCCAGCCGCCACCGGCGCCACCGAAGTTCACGACGGCCTCTCCGCCCGCCCCACCTGCGCCGCCAGTTGCACCGCCATAACCGCCCGCACCCCACAACCAACCTCCAGCACCGCCCGCCCCGCCGGCACCGCCCACACCATTGAGGACCGCTCCGCCGGCACCACCAAGCCCGCCGGTCCCGATCAGCCCGGCGGCCCCGCCAGCGCCACCGGCCTGACCCGGGGCGCCCGCCGCACCGGAACCGCCGTTGCCCCACAACAATCCACCGGCACCACCAGCACCACCGGGTGTCGTCGCATCCGCACCGTTACCGAGCAGTGGCCGCCCCAACCACGCCTCGAACGGTGCATTGATAGCCCCCAACACCACCTGCTGGGCATTAGCGGCCTCTGCAGCCCCATAGGCTGCCACGTTGCTGGTCAGCCGCGCCACGAACTGCTCATGGAACAGCGCAGCCTGCACGCTCAATGTTTGGTACTCGATGGCGTGGGTGTTGAACAACGCCACGATGCCCGCCGACACCTCATCGGAGGCCGCGGCCAAAATCTGCGTCGTCGAGGCAACCGCGGCCGCATTGGCCGCGCCCACGGCCGACCCGATCCCCGCCAACTCGGAGGACGCCGCGGTCGCCCACTGCGGTACCACACTGACAAACGACACAGCCGACCTCCCGAAATTGGCGGGAACAGCCCCGACGCCAGCTCCGGACACGGCACCCGGTCACCACCACCGACCCGGGAAAGACGCGACCTCGAAGCGCCGGGTGCAGGCCCGCACCCGATACCCGCCCGGTAATTTACGTTTGCGCAACAGGGTCGGTACAGTACTTTCGTAGGTTTCATGCACAATGCCCAAAGATCGATGCCCATCCCCGCGTATCTTGTGCAAAATGCACACTCTTCGGCCCACGCGGTCTACTGAGCTGTCATGTGACGCCATACGCCGACGGGTGGCTGCAGAAACTCCTTACAAGCGCAAGATTACGTGTGATTTCTAAGCGAATTCATATTCACCTAGATAATTGCGTTTTCCCTTCACCTCGAGTGACTGCAAACCCCGTCGGGTACGCGAGTACGCTCCTAGCGTCCACGTCACCCGGTAATCGCCTGCCGACCGGTCACGCAGTTTCGGCTGGTTAAAAATTTGCTACCGCGTCACCAACCAGCCTTCGTCCGGTATGTGCAGATGGCTCCAGGCCTAGCTCGTGTACCGCATGTGGCTCTGCGGACTTTCCACGTGCCGTTTGCCGCAGTCAGGAGACAATCCCGCTGCCGCGGAGGCAACCGGCCGATGTGATGGACGAATTAATTCCAAAGTCCGATGATTTCGAAGCCCGGGCGAGAAATTCGCTGCAAGTGCAGACGACTTAGCCTCATAACGTACATGCACCCATTCCTCAGTTATTGGAATCAGCGCTTGCAGAGAATTGCAACGCCAATTCTCACCGGATCAGCGCGGCCAGGAAATGGACAGCTATTCCGCCATGCCAATGAGTAGCGACCGCCGGTCAGGTTCTGATGTTCGGTAGGTCTGCCGACAGTCGCATCCGGCGGATTGCGTGCAGTGCCTCCTCGCGGTGTTTGGCGGATTTCAGCCAGGCGGGCAGGCGTTCGATCATGCTCATCGACCCGAGCCATTCGCCGCGCTGGCGAAGTGGGGCGGCAAGGTAGGCCTCAAGCACATCGAGGTGTGCTGTGTTGTAACACCAGAGCGTGTGACCGCCGCAGCAGTCCGTCTGCAGCCACAGCGGCAGCCCGAAGAACGGCTCAATGGGTCCACTTGGCTCTGGTACGACGGCAACGCCGTCATACGTGCGGGGTGCGGTCCAGGCGCGGGTGTGTCCGCACCGGAGACAGCTGAGTCGTCGGCGGGTCTGATCCCGCCATTTGCACCGATCCCAGGCACCAGCCGGCAAGGAGATGATCTGGGCGCAGCCCTGACAAGCTGGGCACCGAACAAGGATCTGCTCACCAAAGCAGCACAGCCGTTTCAGAGAGTCCGAGAACCGGTGGTTGTTTTCTCCAGCGGTTCCCGTCATTCCATCATTATCCTTCGGCAGCGTCTTGCTCGTCGGCGCCGGACGGCACTGACGACGCTGGGTCCGGCGGGTGTGGACATCACCACGGTTGAAACCCGGTACCGCGGGTAATGGAAACGGCAGGCGGCGACGTCCCAGCCGTCAGTGATACGCCGAGGGGTCGACACACCGATGGACAGCCATTCCGCCACGTCAGTAAAACTTGCGGGCCCGCCGCACGAAGAGCTGCGCCGCAGCGAACGCCCTATCTCACCCGACGACGACCCCTTCTACCAAGCGCCACACGGATACGAGCAGGCCGAACCGGGCACGGTATTGCGCTCGCGCGACGTCGAGATCGGATTTCTCGGTCTTGTCCCCCAGCGAGTCAACGCCACGCAGCTGCTGTATCGCACCACGAATCTGCACGAAGAGCCGGAAGTCGCCGTGACGACGGTGCTCGTCCCGGCGCAGCGCGCCGCGGATGCCGCTTTTCCGGTCCTCTCGTATCAGTGCGCGATCGACGCCGTGGCGTCACGCTGTTTCCCCTCCTTTGCCATGCGGCGGGGCGCGCGTCCGATCGGTGCGTTCGTCCAAGCCGAGTACTTGCTGGTGACCGCGGCGTTGGCCGAAGGCTGGGCGGTTTGCGTACCCGACCACGAGGGCTGCCACGGCATGTGGGGCTCCCCGGTCGAGCCCGGCTACCGGATTCTGGACGGGCTGCGTGCCGCGATGCGCTGCGAACGCCTGGACCTGTCGCCCGCCGCACCGGTCGGCATGTGGGGGTATTCGGGGGGCGGCTTGGCGTCGGCGTGGGCGGCCGAACTCTGCGAGCGATACGCGCCGGAGCTCAATGTCGTTGGCGCCGTTCTGGGTTCGCCCGTCGCGGACCCGGGGAGTGTGGCGCGCCGCCTCAATCGCAGCTTCTTCGCCGGCCTCGCCGCGCTGATGATCTCGGCCCTGACGCAGGTCTTTCCCGGCGCACAAAAGGTTGTCGACGAGCACGCGACCGAAGAGGGCAAGGCGTTGCTGGACAAGCTCCAGACAATGACGACAGCCCAAGCCGTATGGCAGTTCCGCAACGTCGACATCGGGTCTTACGTCGACATGACGGCCGACGAATTATGGGATCTACCCGAGGTACGGCACATCTTCGACGAGACCAAGCTCGGCAAGTCCAGACCGAAGCCTGCCGTGCTGGTCATACAGGCGGTGCACGACGGAATCATCAGTGTCGACGATGTCGATGCGCTTGTCGCCGAGTACGAACGCATCGGCGCAGCGGTCACCTATCACCGCGACCGGTTCTGCGGCCATCTGCTGTTGCATCCACTGTCGGCGCCGATGGCGCTGAGGTGGCTGCGCGACCGATTCACCGCCCGGCCGGTCGACGAACACAAGACCCGCACCGTGTGGCCGACGCTGTTCAATCCCTCGACGTACTTGGGAATGGCCAAGCTGGGCATCATCACGGCCAAGGTCGTCCTGGGGCGCACCATAGAACGCCAACCGCTGTCGACGACGGATGCCGAGTAACCAGCCGGTTCGGTCGGATACGACGACTCAGACGGCCGGCCGCTGCGACTCCTTCGCCCGGGCGAGGTCGTGGATCGGCGCAGGCCGTCCGAACAGATGTCCCTGGGCAAGGTGACATCCGGCGGCCCGGACAATGTCCAGCTGTGACATCGATTCAATACCCTCAGCGATCACGGAAAAGCCCAGCTCATTGCAGAGACCGATGACCGACCGGTAGAGGGCCAGGTCGTGTACTGGGTCGGCGCCGACCGCCAGACTGCGGTCCAGCTTGACGATGTTCACCGGCAGCGCGTGCAGATAGGTCAGCGAGTTGTAGCCGGCGCCGAAATCGTCGAGGGCTACCCTGACGCCGATCGCGTGGAGCCGGGTGATCTGGGCCGCCGCGTCGGCGAGGTCGACGATCGGTACCGTCTCGGTGATTTCCACGACGAGGCGGGCCGGCGCGATCCGATGCCGCTCCAGCGTCCTTTTGACGTGCTCGACGAAACCGGTGTTCCCCAGGCGCGCCGCACCGATGTTGACGTGGATGTCGACGTCCAATCCGGCGACGCGGACTTCACAGCAGGCCAGGTCCAGGACCATCGCATCCAGGGTTGCGCCCAGGCCAGCGGCTTCGGCGGCCATGACGAACGTCTCGGGAGCGATCTGCATGCCGTTGGGTGCGGTCCACCTGGCCAGCGCCTCCACGGCCTGCAACGTTCCCTCGGGAACCCGCACGATCGGCTGGTAGGCCAGGCCGAATCCGGCCGGCACCCCGCCATCGGCCTTACGTAACGCGGTCGGGAAGTCGGCCCTGATACCGGTCAGCGGTTGATAAATCACCGCGGTGTCCTTGCCCAGCCGTTTACCCGCGTACATCGAGATGTCGGCTTGCCGCAGCAGATCGTCGGACGTCTGCAGCCCGTCCTCGACGTCCGGCCGCACCACGCCAAGGCTGGCACGAACCCGCACCGATGAACCCTGAAGCGGGAACGGATCCCGAAGCGCCACCCGGAGCCGATCACTGACCGTCTCGAGCTCCTCCACGTCTTCATGGATCAAGATCGCGAACTCGTCGCCGCCGATCCGGGCCAGCGTGTCGCTGTCCGTGACGCATCGCTTGAGCCGCTCCCCGACCGCGCAGAGCAGTTCGTCACCGGCGGCGTGCCCGAACCGGTCGTTGATCTCTTTGAAGTCGTCGAGGTCGATGAAGATCAGTACGAACCCGCCGCCTCGCATCGCTTCGTCGAGCCGGCGCGCGAACAGAAGCCGGTTGGGCAGTCCGGTCAGTGCGTCGTGATTGACCTGATGTGCGAGTCCAACTTGCGCCAGGTAAAGGCGCTGACTGAGCAGCCACTGCGCCCGCATCGCGATCACCTGGCGGGTGGTCACCAGCGCCACCATGAGCACCGTCAGGCAGACCGCAAACGGGCCTAACCAGTGCCCTCCGAGTACGTGGTACGCGAAAAGCACTGCGATTCCGAGAAATCCGATATACGGCAGGATCAACCGCATCCAGTCGATGCCCCGGTCGCTGTCTTGGGCGGGCGCCGGCTGGGTCGGATACTCCAGCATTGCGAACGCGACCATCACCGGGCCCAGGATCGATCCGATGCCGCCCCAGAGGTCGCCGCCCTCGGCGCCGACTTTGCGGAGGTAGGCGACGACTCGGTCCGAGGTCGCCATGAGAACGAGTCCACCGGCCAGCAACAGGTAGTTCAGCCGATATGGCCGGTCCGGGTCATACACCATGGCGATCAGAACCACCGCGGCCACGATCACCACTTCGGCCGCCGCGAACACCATTTCGATCGCGGGGATGCCCGACCGGGGCAGGGAGACCGACGATCCCGCTCCGAACCCGCCCATGATGGCCAGGATCAGAAACGATAGCCCCGCCACCACTCCGTCGATGACGCTGGTAACCGGCGGGCGCCACAGCAACCCGTCTCTTCCGAACACGTTCCCGCCGGAGTACACCAGCAGAACCACCCCCGTGAGGGCGAGCACCGGCAACGACAGATGGGCGGCAACGCCGGGGGCGGTGGCGACGTGATCCTCGGTGTTGTCACCCAACCACCACAGCGTCTGACCGAACAGCCACAACCCCACTCCCACCATGTAAATCAGTCGCCACCAACGCGACAGGCCAGTCACCCGCCAGCCGACCATGAGGCCGCAGCAGACCGCCGCCAGCCCGGTGCCTAGCTGGAGAAGCGTTTCGCCGCGATGGGACGCCTGTTTCCCCCATAAGGCGAGCGAGTTGACGACTACCAACAGCGTCACGACGCAGAAGATGTACAGGCGCGCGCGAGACCTCAAGGTCGACACCAGCGCCTCCCCTCGTGACTGGTCGGTTGCTCGCTTTGCAAAGCCCCCGGGATGACGGTAGCCAACTGGCCGCACGAATGGCATCACAGGTCGGCGCCGACACCCAACAAAATGATTTGCCAGGGCCGCGCGATTCAGCGACTAGTTGCGATGTGGTTGAGCAACTCCCTGGCTGCCCCAGCCGGCGGCGTGCGGGCGCCCAGCCAAATAGCCCGTATGTCGCGTTGTAAATCCAGACCTACGACCCGAACGGCACGCAGCCTGCCGTGCAGAAGGTCATCGCCGACGGCGGCCCGGCTCATCACCGCCGGCCCCGCCCCGGCCAGCACGGCGGCGCGAACCGCTGCGGCAGAGGCGAATTCGAGTGAATGCGCTGCAGGTTCCGGTTGATCGCCCGCCAGGGGGTCCTCGACACCCAAGAGCAGCTGCCAACCCGATTTGCGCGATACCAGCGGGATCTCGCGAAGCTCCGCTGCGGTGACCGCGGCCGAACG
This sequence comes from Mycobacterium asiaticum, assembly GCF_001668675.1. Classification (GTDB taxonomy): domain Bacteria; phylum Actinomycetota; class Actinomycetes; order Mycobacteriales; family Mycobacteriaceae; genus Mycobacterium; species Mycobacterium asiaticum_D. The sequence continues at coordinate 6,448 of NZ_LZKQ01000103.1, forward strand.
CCGCACCCACTTGTGGTCGGGCGGCACGACAACGACAAGCTCGTCGCGTCCGATGACGCGACTGCGCAGGCCGGGAAACACGCCTCGGATCTCGATGAAGCCGAGCTCTACCCGACCGTCACGCACAGCGGCGATCGCTCCCTGACTGTCGGTGGTCACGAAACTGACGGCAGGTGCCGAAGCGCCGTGCCGAAGCGCCGCCGCTTGCAGCGATACCAGCCACCGCGGCAGCAGGTGCTCGGCCACCGTTTGGCTAGCCGCCAGCTTGAGCTCGCTACGACGCTCGGCGCGCAGGGACGCCAGCCCGGCATCGACGCGTTGGGCGACATCGAGCACCTGGTCCGCCCATTCGACGACCACCTCACCCGCCGGGGTCAACTGGGCGCCGCGCGTGGTGCGTGTCACCAGGCGCAGACCGATCTGCGACTCGATTGAGGTCAGCCGGGCCGAAACGGCCTGCTGACTGATTCCTACCGCACGGCTGGCCGCGTTCAGACTGCCCGCCTTGGCAATCGCAGACAGCACCTCCAGCGCGGACAGTTCCGGCATCCGGGCGCTCAGGGCCACGCCTGATCGTAGCGTCCGAAACCCGCTGGTCGAGGATGAATGACAGCCACGACGCGCTGTCAGGATCTGTTGAAAAGACCGGGCTTGACGCCACCGCCGCGGGCGGCGCAGTGTGATACTCGTCATATGACCGCTAGTCACAGCAGGTAGGAAGGCGGCACCCCATGACCACGAAAGACAAGTACACGGAGATTCCGGACCCGTATTCGTGGGAGGTGCCCAGCGCCGGCGACGCCCGCTTCACCTGGGAGTACGACGAGGGTCGAGCCCGCCTGCTTTCCCTGTACCAAAAGGGAAAGGACAAGCAGTGGGATGCTCAGCTGCGTATCGACTGGGGCCAGGACGTCGACCCGAACAACCCCGTCGGGCTGCCCGACGAATTTCATCCGCTGTTCGGCAGCCCAATGTGGGATGCCGCTGACGAAGCACGTCGCGCCGAGATGCGTCATCACTTCCAGGCTTGGCAGTTCTCGCAGTTCCTGCACGGCGAGCAGGGCGCCATGGTGTGCGCCGCCAAGATCGTGGAGGTCGTGCCTGATCTGGATGCGAAGTTTTACGCGGCCACCCAGACCATGGACGAGGCCCGGCACGTCGAGGCGTTCTCCCGCTTCCTGCAGGAGAAGGTCGGCCTGGTCTACCCGATCAACAAGCACCTGACGGCGCTGCTGGACGACACCCTGCGCGACTCACGCTGGGACATGCCCTATCTCGGCATGCAGGTCCTCATCGAGGGCCTCGCGCTCGCCGCCTTCGGGGTCCTGCGGGACATGGCGGCGCCGGGCTCGCTGGCCAAACAGGTGCTGGCCTACGTCATGCAGGACGAGGCCCGGCATGTCGCGTTCGGCCGCATCTCGTTGAAGGACTACTACGCCGCGCTGACCGAAGCCGAGCGCGACGAGCGCGAAGAGTTCGTCGTGGACGCCTGCTACCTGATGCGGGACCGATTCCGCGGCGAGGAGGTTTTCGAGACCCTCGGCATGGATGTGGAGGAGTGCGCCGCCTGGGTCGATGCCTCTCCGCTGATGATCCAGTTCCGCTCTCACCTGTTCAGCCGCATCGTGCCGATCGTCAAGGACATCGGGTTGTGGGGCGACAAGGTGCAGAAGGCATTTTCCGATATGGGTGTGCTCGATCTGGCGGGCTCCAACATCGAGGCGCTGATGAAGGCCGACGAAGACCAAGCCGAGGCCCTGGACAAGGCGCACGCGGAGATGGCCGAGCGGGCGCTTGAGGTGGACCAGGTGATCGCCGCGGGCGCCAGCAGCTAGCTGCTCAGAACCCCGTCAAGCCGTCCGAGCCGACAATCTGACCGCCGGTGCCGCCGGCGCCGGCTTTCCCGGCCTTGCCCGGGGTGACGGCGAACCCGCCGTTGCCGCCGTTGCCACCGTCGCCGAACAGGACGGCGTTGCCGCCCCGACCGCCATCACCGCCGGCACCCGACGCGTTGACGGTGGTGTTGATACCGCCGTCGCCGCCTTGACCGCCGTGACCAAGCAGCCCGGCCATGCCGCCGGCCCCACCATCCCCGCCGATGATGGCGCTGATACCTCCCGCACCACCGGCCCCGCCATCGCCGACGAGCAGGCCAGCACTGCCACCGGCCCCGCCGTCGCCGCCAATCGCTGCATTGGACGCGGCGCCGCCGCCACCACCGCTACCGCCGAAGCCGAAGAGCATGCCGGCGCGACCGCCGGCCCCACCCTTTCCACCGATGGCGCCGGAGGTGCCGCCCGCGCCACCATTACCGCCGGCCCCGGCGAATATGCCGGCCGCGCCGCCGGCACCACCATTCCCAGCAATCGAGCCGCCGCCGCCCCCGGAGCCGCCGTCCCCGCCATCACCAAAGAACATGCCTGCCTTGCCCCCGGCCCCGCCGTCGCCGTTAATCGCACCGCCGCCACCACCGGTGCCACCGGCACCGCCATCGCCGCCGAACATGCCCCCGTTACCGCCGGCTCCGCCATCACCGCTGATTGCGCCCGCGCCGCCGCCGGCGCCACCGAAGCCGCCGGTACCGCCGCTGCCGATAATCCCGCCGCTGCCACCGGCCCCACCAGGACCTGCAACGGCGGCATTTGTGAACCCGCCGATACCGCCGGCGCCGCCTTCGCCGAACAGCCCCGCGGTTCCGCCTGCACCGCCGGCACCGCCGTTACCCCCAGCGCCGTTGCCACTGCCACCCGCGCCGCCGGTGCCACCCGCACTGAACAGGCCACCCGCGCCGCCGGGCCCGCCGTTGCCACCGGTGCCGGCAGCGTTGAAGCCACCGGGGCCGCCGTTGCCGCCCCCGCCGAACAGCAATCCGCCAGCGCCGCCCGCGCCGCCGGAAGTGGTACCCGGTCCGCCAGCCCCGCCGGCGCCGCCGATTCCGATCAGCCCCGCGGCCCCGCCGGCACCGCCGTTTTGGCCGCTTCCGCCGGACCCGCCGTTGCCGCCACTACCGATCAACAACCCACCGGCTCCACCGGCGGCTCCGGTGCCCGGGGCCCCGTTAGCGCCGTTGCCGATCAGCGGGCGCCCGGTCAGCGTCAAGAAAGGAGTGTTGATCGCGTTGAGCACGGGCTGCAGCGGCGTGGCGGCGGTGGCTTCGGCGGTGGCATACGAAGCCGCGCTGTTGGTCAAGGTCTGCAAGAATCTGTCCTGGAGCGCCGCCAATTGCGCGCTGAGCGCCTGGTAGTCCCTACCGAAACCGGAAAAGCCCGCCGCGATTGCCGCCGACACTTCGTCGGCGGCTGCCACCAGAACACCCGTCGTATGAGCCCCTGCGGCCGCATTAGCCGCGGTGAGTGCCGATTCAATATCGGCCAGATTTGCTGCTGCCGTTGCCAGCGCCTCCGGCGCCGTGATCACAAACGACATTTGACACCTCCCGGCGCGCCATGACCTTCGTCATGCCCCCCGGCGGATCGCGGCTAACCACGCGATGAATACATTTTCGCGCTCCAGGGCACGGCGTCGTGGCGTTTTGCCGAGATCCGTCGCCTTATCCGGGCGGCCGGTAGCGCCCACACTCGGTGACCACCGCGGTGATCAGCTCGGCCGGTGTCACGTCGAAGGCCGGGTTGAACACGTCGGCGTCCGGCGGAGTGACGGTGGCGCCGACGAATGTACGGAGTTCCTCGGGCGCGCGTTCCTCAATGGCGATCTCGGCGCCGCTGGCGAGTGACGTGTCGACCGTCGAGGAAGGCGCCACCACGACGAGCGGCACCCCATGGTGATGCGCCGCGATGGCGAGGCCATAGGTGCCGATCTTGTTGGCGACGTCGCCGTTGGCCGCGATGCGGTCGGCGCCGACAAGCACACAGTCGACGAGGCCGCGGGCCATAGCTGCGGCCGCCGCGCTGTCCGGCTGCACCCGGTAGGGCACGCCCGCCTGGGCCAGTTCCCATGCCGTGAGCCGCGCGCCTTGCAAAAGCGGGCGCGTCTCGTCGACCAGCACCGACTCGACCAAGCCCCGCTCGTGCAGGTGCCACACGACGCCGAGCGCACTGCCCCAGGCCACTGTGGCGAGGTGGCCGGCGTTGCAGTGGCTCAACAGCCGCAGCGGACGGCGATCGCACAATCCGACAACGATCTCGGCGGCGTGGGCGGACGCCGCGCGGTTGAGGCGTTCGTCCTCGTCGAGGATCTCCAGCGCTTCGGCAAGTACTGCATCCGCGCCCCCGTCGAGCTTCTCCAGCGCGCGAGCCACCCCCCAGCTCAGGTTGACGGCGGTCGGTCGGGCCTGCGCGACGCGTGCGGCTCGTTCTTTCAGGGCCGTCAAGTCGCCGCCTTCACGCGCCGCGAGCACCACGCCGAGTGCGCCCGCCGCGCCGAGTGCCGGAGCACCACGCACCGCCAGCCGGCGGATCGCGTGGATTAGCTCATCGACCGTGCGCAG
>NZ_LZKQ01000104.1 GCF_001668675.1 Mycobacterium asiaticum
CCCGACGCACTCAACGCCAGGTTCTGCCACCCCGAACTACCCGCACCGGAGTTGAAGAAACCCGACGAACTGCCCGAGCCGCTATTGAAGAACCCCGACGACGGAGCACCCGAGGTGTTGCCGATGCCCGGGCCACCTGCGATCGAGAACGGAATATCGATCGGGCCAATGGTGCCGACGATGCCGCCGAATAACGTGTATCCCGGGCCGCCAACCAGGAACTCCAGCTGCGGCCCGCTGACCGTGATGGACGGAAAGTTGATGGGACCGACGGTGGAGGTGTTGTCCACGCTGGTGATGTTGTTGATCAAAAACTGGGGGATGGTAAACGGCTGCGTGGTGATGTCCAACGTGCCACCAGATATCGTCAGGTTCAACGGGATTCGCATGCCGAAGTCCACTGGGATCTGCTCGAGGCGGATGGAGTAGGAAAACCCGGTGATGCCTTGGGCGTCGCCGCGGACGAACATCCCGTTGTTCATGTTGCCGGAGTTGCCGATACCGGTGTTGATGTTGCCGGAGTTGCCGATACCGGTGTTGAGGTCGCCGGTATTAAACCAACCCGTGTTGGTGTCACCGCCGTTGAAATCACCGCTGTTGAAGCTGCCCGCATTGAAGCTTCCGGTGTTATAGCTTCCGCGGTTACCGATACCGGTGTTGAAGTTGCCCGGATTAAACAACCCGGTGTTGCCGATACCGGAATTCCCGATCCCGGTGTTGTAGCTGCCGGTGTTGAACAACCCCGCATTGCCCACCCCGGCGTTCGAAATACCCTTTAGATCGAACCCGGAGTTGGCGATACCCACGTTGCCGTCACCGGTGTTGAAGAACCCAATGTTGTTGTCACCAGTGTTACCGAACCCGATATTGCCGGTGCCGGTATTGCCGAAGATGTCGGTGGCGATCGCTTCGGCCGAACCGGGATTCAAGCTGTGCGCCAACAGGGTGCCGAGGTTGGTATTGCTCAACAAGCTGCTCAACGACTTGCTGCTGAGCAGGTTGCTCACCGCCGGACTGGACAGCAGAGTGGCCACAGTCGGGCTGGACAGCAGAGTGGTGACGGTCGGGCTGTTGAGCAAGGTGGTGACGGTCGGGCTGCTCAGCGCGCCGGTCAACGCCGTCGTCACGGTGGCGCTGTTGAGCAGACTGTTCAATCCCCCAGAACCCGACAGACCCGCAACCAACGCCTGCAAACCAGCACCCGAACCGCCGAAACGCCACAGGCCCGGCCCAAAACCGTTGCGCCCGAACGATCCCCAACCACTGGCCGCCGTCGCGCCGCCGGTCGGGACGCCACCGAGCTCATGCAGACGCAGATTCGCCAGACCACCAGTGCCCGACTGCACACTGCGCACCACCCCAGCCAGAT
>NZ_LZKQ01000105.1 GCF_001668675.1 Mycobacterium asiaticum
GCCCGGCTCGCCGCCGGCGGGCTGCTGGCCTGGCTTGGGTTCCTCGGGAGCCTTCTGCGCGGGCTGGGAGCTGAGCACCGGGCGGATATAGAGCCGTGCAGTCTGGCCCAGGTCGCGGGCCTCGTTGCCGTCACTGCCGGGCACGGTGATGACCAGGTTGTCGCCGTCGACGACCACCTCCGAGCCGGAAACACCCAGCCCGTTGACCCGAGAGCTGATGATCTGTTGCGCCTGCGCCAGCGCGTCCCGGCTGGGCCGCGAGCCGTCCGGGGTGCGGGCGGTCAGCGTCACCCGGGTACCGCCCTGCAGGTCAATGCCCAGCTTGGGGCTGGCTTTCTTGTCACCGGTGAGAAAGACCAGCAGGTAAACGCCGACAAGCATGAGCAGGAACACCGACAGGTAGCGGGCAGGATGCACCGGCGCCGAAGACGATGCCACGTTCCTTGTATCTCCTTGGAATCGGTTGGGACCCCCGGTCGAGCGGGTGAGAGCCTCCGGAAAGACTACGTGGCGCGCTGCGCCGGGAGTCGGCTCCGGTCAGGAATCCTTTTCGTCCGCCTTTTCCAGCGCGGGACTTTCCCCATAGCCGGCCGGATAGCCATCCTCGTCGTCGGAATCCTCGTCGTCGTCCGGCAGGATCCGGTCGCGCACGGCCAGCTTCATCCAGGTCGTCACCACACCGGGCGCGATCTCCAGGTCGACCGTGTCGTCGGTGAAGGAGACGACGGTGCCCTCCAGCCCGGACGTGGTGTGCACCCGGTCCCCCGGCTGCAGCGACTCGTGCAGGTCGATGGTGGCTTGCATCGCCTTCCGCTGTCGCCGCGACGCGAAGTACATGAAGCCGCCCATGATGAGCAGGAACGGCAAGAACAAGACAAAACTCTCCATCAACACGCCTGTCTTTCGTATCGGTAGTGCTCGAATTTCCCTGGCAGAACCGGGGACGCTGCCGGGCTAACCCCGGCCGGCTCACCTCGTTGACCGTCCAGTCTGCCATTCGCGCAGGTCGCAAACCGACCGGCATCGTCGGCGGGCCGCATCGAGCGGGTACCCGCTAGGCTCATAAATGCGACGTGACCGGCGCGGCGCGGAAGGAGAAAGTCCGTGGCCAGCCTCGAACAGAGCCGCCATCTGGTCACGGAAATCCCTGGCCCCGCGTCGTTGGAATTGAACAAGCGGCGCACCGCTGCGGTGTCCCACGGTGTCGGCATCACGCTCCCGGTCTTCGTGGCACGGGCCGGCGGCGGCATCGTCGAGGACGTGGACGGCAACCGGCTGATCGACCTCGGGTCGGGCATCGCGGTGACCACGATCGGCAATTCCTCGCCACCCGTCGTCGAGGCGGTGCGCCGGCAGGTCGCCGAGTTCACCCACACCTGCTTCATGGTCACGCCCTACGAGCAGTACGTCGCCGTCGCCGAGCAGGTCAACCGGATCACTCCGGGATCGGGCGAGAAGCGTTCGGTGCTGTTCAATTCGGGCGCCGAGGCGGTCGAGAACGCCATCAAGGTCGCGCGCTATCACACCCACAAGCCCGCCGTCGTCGCGTTCGACCACGCCTACCACGGCCGGACCAACATGGCGATGGCCCTGACCGCCAAGTCCATGCCCTACAAGAGCGGCTTCGGGCCGTTCGCGCCCGAGATTTACCGGGCGCCGCTGTCCTATCCGTACCGGGACGGGTTGCTGGACAAGGAGCTGGCCACCGACGGCGAGAAGGCCGCGGCGCGCGCGATCAGCGTGATGGACAAGCAGGTCGGTGCCGGCAATCTGGCGGCGGTCATCATCGAGCCGATCCAGGGCGAGGGCGGCTTCATCGTTCCCGCCGAGGGCTTCCTGCCCGCGCTACTCGAGTGGTGCCACCAGAACGACGTCGTGTTCATCGCCGACGAGGTGCAGACCGGTTTCGCCCGGACCGGAGCGATGTTCGCCTGCGAACACGAGGGCATCGAGCCCGACATCATCGTGACGGCCAAGGGCATCGCCGACGGGCTGCCGCTGTCGGCGATCACCGGCCGCGCCGAGATGATGGATTCCGTGCATGCCGGCGGCCTGGGTGGCACGTTCGGTGGCAATCCGGTCGCCTGTGCGGCGGCGCTGGCCACGATCGAGACCATCGAGTCCGACGGGCTGGTCGAGCGGGCGCGGCAGATCGAACGCCTGGTCACCGAGGCGCTGCTGCGGGCACAGGCCGGCGACGACCGGATCGGCGACGTACGCGGCCGCGGAGCGATGATCGCGATCGAACTGGTCAAATCCGGTACCGCGGAGCCCGACCCCGAACTCACCCTGAAGTTGGCCACCGCCGCGCACGCCGCGGGCGTCATCGTGCTGACCTGCGGCATGTTCGGCAACATCATCCGCCTGCTGCCTCCACTGACGATCTCCGACGAGTTGCTGATCGAGGGCGTCGAGGTGCTGACCGGGCTGCTGGCCGAGCTCTAGGCGTCCCGCGTAGCGTCGAAGTGGTCGTGGTCGAACTCACAAAGAGTTCCCAGGTCCGCTTCATTGAGGAATAATGTTAGTTTCGCTAACGTTCTAAGGGTCAGCGCAGCGTGGCGCCGGCCAATCACTTATCTCTCAGTCTTTCTAAGGAACTGTCATGTCGAATGCCACTCGCGATGAGCGGCTCGAACGCCGCATCGAGGACTTGACCGCCAACGACCCACAGTTCGCCGCAGCCGCCCCTGACCCGACGGTGGTCGAGGCCCTCGAGCAGCCTGGACTGCGCTACCCGCAGATCGTCCAGACCGTGCTGGAGGGTTACGCCGATCGTCCGGCCCTGGGACAGCGCGTCGTGGAGTTCGTCAAGGACCCGCAGACGGGGCGTACCGCACTGGAGCTGCTCCCCAGCTTCGAGACCATCACCTACCAGGAACTGAACGAACGCACCGGCGCGCTGGCCCGGGCCCTGACCGACGCGTCGGTCCAGACCGGCGACCGTGTCTGTGTTCTCGGCTTCACCAGCGTGG
>NZ_LZKQ01000106.1 GCF_001668675.1 Mycobacterium asiaticum
AGACCCAGGAACACCGGGATCTGCGCCAGCATCGGCAGGCAGCCCAGGATCGGATTGAACCCGTGCTCGCGCTGCAGCTTCTGCATCTCGAGCGCCATGCGCTGACGGTCCTTGCCGTACTTCTTCTGCAGCGCCTTGATCTGAGGCTGCAGCTCCTGCATCTGCCGGGTGGTACGGATCTGCCGCACGAACGGCTTGTACAGCAGTGCGCGCAAGCTGAACACCAGGAACATCACCGACAGTGCCCAGGCGAAGAAGTTGTCCGGTCCGAGCACAAACGCGAACGCTTTGTACCAGACCCACATGATCCACGACACCGGGTAGTAGATGAAGTCCAGGCTGAAGAAATCAAACAAAAGATCCACTCTCCCCTTGCTGTGCCGGAACGTCTCCGGCCGCAGTATCGAAGTTGGTCCGGCACTCGTGGCGCTCCGGGATTGGATCCCATCCTCCCCGATGCCACGGCCCGCACTTTGCGAGCCTGGCTACCGCCAGCCAACCTCCCCGAAGAACTCCGTACTCGGCCAAGGCCTCGACCGCGTATTGACTGCAGGTTGGGACGAACCGGCACGACGCCGGGCGCAGCGGCGACACCATGTGCCGGTAAAGCTGAATGAGATAGATCAACGCGCGCGCGACGGGGGTGCCTACCCTGCCGGCGGAGCGAACCGCGCCCGCAGGGTTCCACTGGGCGGCGCTCACCGCTCGGTACCCGCCAGCTCGAAGGCTCGACGCAGTCCGCTGCGCAGCTGTTGCTCCAGCCACGCCGACGAGACTTGCTTGCTACTCGGCAACGCTCGAATCACCACCTGGTCATGCGGGTGCAAGCTGTCCAGCATCGGCCGGGCGACGTGACGCAGCCGCCGTGCCACTCGGTGACGTTCGACCGCAGAGCCCACCCGCTTGGCAACGATCAACCCGACCCGCGGCCCGGGGACATCGTGTTGGTCACTCCCCCGCCGCACGTGCACAACCACATCCGGCTGCACCGTGCGCATCCCGTACCGCACGGTCGCGTCGAACTCAGACGACCGCCGCATGCGGTTACGTGCGGAAAGCACGGCTAACGGGACCCGAGCTTGCGATCAGGCAGTTAAAGAACGACGACCCTTACGCCGCCGGCCGGACACGATGGCCCGACCCGCGCGAGTACGCATCCGCAGCCGGAAACCGTGAACGCGGGCTCGGCGCCGGTTGTTCGGCTGGAAGGTCCGCTTGCCCTTGGCCACGGCTATTCTCCTCGTGTGTTGGCATAACCGTCCGCCGACTGATGCTTCGCAATTCGTCGAGCGGAGGTGTTCCCGCTTGCTGGCCGGCGCGGTCCCCGGACACATGACCGGGTCGCAGCCGTATCGCCGACTTTCGGGCGACTGTTTGAGGGTACTGACGCGGCTTGTCCTGGTCAAACCTCGCCCGCCTCAGCAGACTCACAACGATGGCCGGTTCGGTCCGATCCCGACGGCCCCGCGCGTGGCCGATTCTGGTCAGATCATCAAGAACGCCAGCGGAATACAAGAGAACTGTTGGCAGCCGCAACGAAAACTGTTAGCTTCTTGCGGGGTAGCATTCAAGCCGCTGCGGAGTTGGGACTCTGACGACAATGAAGCGAGGATGGCGGATCGACTAGCTGAGCGGACAATCGCATGGTTGTCTACAGCGTGAAGATCACGAGCCGTTGCCAATAGGCGGCGGCACGCTATTGACCTTCCTTTCCACATCTGTGGATAACCATGTGGACAGGTGCATCGTCGCCATCAGCAGTTGCACCTCGACCGTCGGACCAGGAGATGCGTCGTTGACCGATGACCCCGGTTCTGGATTCGCCACGGTGTGGAATGCGGTGGTCTCCGAACTCAACGGTGAATCGCCCAACGGCCACGCCCTGGCCACGCCGCTCACACCCCAGCAGCGCGCCTGGCTGAACCTGGTCCAGCCACTCACCATCGTCGAGGGTTTCGCTCTGCTCTCGGTGCCGAGTGTGTTCGTGCAGAACGAGATCGAACGCCATCTGCGCACCGCCATCACCGACGCGCTCAGTCGTCGGCTCGGCCAACAAATCCAGCTCGGGGTCCGTATCGCTCCGCCACCCGCCGACGACGACGGGGTTGCCGCGGACAACGTCACGTCGGCGCCGGACGAACCCGATACGGACGACGGTGACACGGTGATCGGGCCGGGACAGAACTGGCCGAACTACTTCACCGAGCGTCCCGCCGCATCCGACGGCGGCTCGGCCGCCGGCGGCACCAGCCTCAACCGGCGCTACACGTTCGACACCTTCGTCATCGGCGCTTCGAACCGTTTCGCGCACGCCGCCACCCTGGCCATCGCCGAGGCGCCCGCCCGCGCCTACAACCCGCTGTTCATCTGGGGTGAATCGGGTTTGGGCAAGACCCACCTGCTGCACGCGGCCGGCAATTACGCACAACGGTTGTTCCCCGGCATGCGGGTCAAGTACGTCTCCACCGAGGAATTCACCAACGACTTCATCAACTCGTTGCGTGACGACCGCAAAGTCGCGTTCAAGCGCAGCTACCGCGACGTCGATGTGCTGCTGGTCGATGACATTCAGTTCATCGAAGGCAAGGAAGGCATCCAGGAGGAGTTCTTCCACACCTTCAACACCCTGCACAATGCGAACAAGCAGATCGTCATCTCCTCCGACCGGCCGCCCAAGCAGCTGGCCACCCTCGAGGACCGGCTCCGCACCCGATTCGAGTGGGGCCTGATCACCGATGTCCAACCGCCCGAACTCGAAACACGCATCGCCATCCTGCGCAAGAAGGCACAGGTCGAGCGTCTCGCGGTGCCCGACGACGTCCTGGAACTCATCGCCAGCAGCATCGAGCGCAACATCCGCGAACTCGAGGGCGCGCTGATCCGGGTCACCGCGTTCGCCTCGTTGAACAAAACACCGATCGACAAAGCCCTGGCCGAGATCGTGTTGCGCGACTTGATCGCCGACGCCAGCGGCATGCAGATCAGCGCGGCCACCATCATGGCCGCCACCGCCGAGTACTTCGACACCACCGTCGAGGAATTACGCGGTCCCGGCAAAGCCCGACCGTTGGCGCAGTCCCGACAGATCGCGATGTACCTGTGCCGGGAGCTCACGGATCTCTCGCTGCCCAAGATCGGCCAGGCGTTCGGCCGCGATCACACCACCGTGATGTACGCCGAACGCAAGATCCGCAACGAGATGGCCGAGCGGCGCGAGATCTTCGACAACGTCAAAGAACTCACCACCCGGATCCGGCAGCGCTCCAAGCGCTGAATCCCCCTCTTACGCACCTCATCGCCGGGTTTCCGCGCGTCCTTTTTTAAAAAACTTCTCTACCTCGAGTCACAACCGCACCAGCGGCGCGCTGTGTGTAGTCCTGTGTACAAAGCTGCCGAACTCCAGTGCAGCACCGGCGCCGCGGTGCACCACGGTGCTTCATCCCCAGCCGCCCAACATCACCCACACAGCCGTGCACGGTGTCTTACACAGCCGACTCCGGCCCGGAGCAGCAAAAAGGCCGGTTGTCCCCAGCTTGCACACCCCTTATTACTGATATTGAGATCTCTCCGTAATTTCTTCTTTGAAGTACACCCCTGGGGACGTTCGGTGCGAGGCGTCCGCGGGCAGCCCGCCCACCGGCTTTGTCACCGTTTACGTTTAGCTTTCAAGTTGGCCCGAGAAGCTCTACGGTTGTTGTTCGACTGCCGTTACGGTCGTCGTTGCGAATGACACACCGGCAGGGGAGCCGGGTACGGATTCGAACTCTGGTGAAGGGACGCAATGGACGCGGCTACTACACGGGCTGTCACCGACTTGAAGTTTCGTTTGGTGCGGGAGTCCTTCGCCGAAGCGGTGTCGTGGGTGGCCAAGAACCTGCCGTCCCGGCCCACCGTGCCGGTGCTTTCCGGGGTGCTGCTCACCGGCTCCGACGACGGCCTGACGATTTCCGGATTCGACTACGAAGTTTCCGCCGAGGTCCAGGTCGCTGCCGAAATCGCTTCCCCGGGAAGCGTTTTGGTGTCCGGGCGGCTGTTGTCCGACATCACCCGGGCGTTGCCGAACAAGCCTGTCGATTTCTACGTCGACGGCAACCGGGTAGCGCTGACCTGCGGCAGCGCGCGGTTCTCGCTCCCGACGATGGCGGTCGAGGACTACCCGACGCTGCCGACGCTGCCCGAGGAGACCGGGACGGTGCCGGCGGAGTTGTTCGCCGAGGCCATCGGCCAGGTCGCGATCGCGGCCGGTCGCGACGACACCCTGCCGATGCTGACCGGGATCCGGGTGGAGATCTCCGGTGAGACGGTGGTGCTGGCGGCGACCGACCGGTTCCGGCTGGCGGTGCGTGAGTTGACCTGGTCGGCGTTGTCGCCCGACATCGAGGCCTCGGTTCTGGTCCCGGCCAAGACGCTGGCCGAGGCGGCCAAGGCCGGCGCCGACGGCTCCGAAGTACGGCTGTCGCTGGGTTCTGGATCCGGAGTGGGCAAAGAGGGACTGCTCGGCATCAGCGGCAACGGCAAACGCAGCACCACTCGGCTACTTGACGCCGAATTCCCGAAATTCCGTCAGCTGCTGCCGGCCGAACACACCGCGGTGGCCACCATAAACGTGGCCGAATTGACGGAGGCGATCAAGCTGGTCGCGCTGGTGGCCGACCGGGGGGCGCAGGTCCGGATGGAATTCGCCGACGGGATGCTGCGGCTGTCGGCCGGGGCGGACGACGTGGGTCGGGCCGAGGAGGATCTGGCCGTCGACTACGCCGGTGAGCCGTTGACGATCGCGTTCAATCCCACCTACCTCACCGATGGTCTCGGCTCGCTGCACTCCGAGCGGGTGTCGTTCGGCTTCACCACCCCGGGTAAGCCGGCTTTGCTGCGGCCGGCCTCGGCCGGCGACGCCGTGCCGACCGGCAGTGGCCCGTTCCCGGCGGTGCCGACCGATTACGTGTATCTACTGATGCCGGTACGGCTGCCGGGCTGATCATCGAGGCGTCGAGGTAGGTGTACGTCCGGCATTTGGCGTTACGGGATTTCCGATCCTGGGCGCGTGCGGAAATCGACCTGACCCCGGGTCGTACCGTCTTCGTCGGTCCGAACGGTTTCGGGAAGACGAATCTCGTTGAGGCACTGTGGTATTCGACCACGCTTGGCTCACATCGGGTCGGCACCGACGCCCCGCTGATCCGCGCCGGGGCCGAACGTGCCGTGGTGTCGACGATCGTCGTCAACGACGGCCGGGAATGTGCGGTGGACCTCGAGATCGCCGCGGGCCGAGCGAACAAGGCGCGACTGAATCGGTCACCGGTGCGCAGCACGCGCGAAATTGTCGGTGTGCTGCGCGCGGTGTTGTTCGCGCCAGAAGATCTCGCCCTGGTCCGGGGTGATCCCGCCGAGCGCCGCCGCTACCTCGACGAGCTGGCAACGGTACGCCGTCCGGTCATTGCCGGCGTGCGTGCCGACTACGACAAAGTACTGCGGCAACGCACCGCATTGTTGAAGTCCTTGTCCGGCGCGCGGTTCCGCGGTGACCTCAGCGCGTTGGACACACTCGACGTCTGGGACAGTCGGCTCGCCGAGTACGGGGCCGAACTGATGGCCGCCCGCATTGACCTGGTGAATCAGCTGGCACCCGAAGTGGAGAAGGCGTACCAACTGTTGGCGCCGGAATCACGTTCTGCCGCAATCGGTTACCGTGCCAGTACGGACTCCGTGGTCCCCGGTGCCGATCACGCGGCCGACCGGGAAATGCTGGAGGCCACGTTGCTGGCGGCGCTGGCCGCGCGCCGCGACGCCGAACTGGAGCGCGGGGTCTGCCTGGTCGGCCCGCACCGGGACGACCTGGAACTGCGACTCGGTGATCAACCCGCCAAAGGATTTGCCAGCCACGGCGAATCCTGGTCGTTCGCGGTGGCGTTGCGCCTTGCTGCCTATGAATTGCTGCGCGCCGACGGCGGTGAACCGGTGCTGTTGCTGGACGACGTCTTCGCCGAGCTGGATACCAAGCGCCGCCGGGCGTTGGCAAACGTCGCGGAGTCAGCTGAGCAGGTGCTGGTGACCGCGGCGGTGCTGGAAGACATCCCGGAGGGCTGGGACGCGACCCGGGTACATATCGAACTGCGGGACAGCGATGCCGGCGCGGTGTCGACCGTTGCGGCGGTGCAGGAATGACCGAGGCCGAGAACGCCGCGGGCGGCGACGAACTGCGGGGCATCGATCTGGTTCGGCGAACCCTGGAAGACGCGCGCGCTGCCGCCCGTGCCCGGGGACAGGACGCGGGACGGGGACGCGCGGCCCCGGTTCCGCGCCGTCGCGTCGCCGGCGGGCGACGCAGCTGGTCGGGTCCCGGCCCGGACGGGCGTGACCCGCAACCGCTGGGACGGCTCGCGCGCGACCTGGCCAAGCAGCAGGGCTGGACGACGCACGTGGCCGAAGGCACGGTCTTCGGGCATTGGAACTCGGTGGTTGGTGAGCAAATCGCGGAGCATGCGACCCCGAGCGCACTCAACAACGGGGTGCTGAGCGTGACGGCCGAATCGACGGCATGGGCGACCCAGCTGAGGCTGATGCAAGCACAACTGCTGGCTAAGATCGCCGCCGCCGTCGGCAACGGCGTGGTGACGTCGCTGAAGATCACCGGCCCGGCGACGCCGTCGTGGCGCAAGGGCCCGCGGCACATCGCCGGCAGAGGCCCGCGGGACACCTACGGTTAGGGGTTCTTGACAGCCCGGACGGTCGCGCTCTGAGAGCCGCCAGAAATTAACGGACCCGCATTCGGCAGGTCGGGACGCGGCGACAACGAAGATAACGAGCGCACGGCGCAATGAGATGGGTAGAAACGCGCCCGCAAGATCGGTCCTGACGGTAGTTCACGGTAGAGTGGCAGAAGTGCGACCGCTGCGGTGAATGAACCGCTCGCATGCAACCCCAAGGAGAGCATTCCGACCGTGGCTGCCCAGAAGAAGAAGGCACAAAACGAATACGGCGCTTCCGCCATCACCGTTCTCGAAGGATTGGAGGCCGTCCGCAAACGCCCGGGCATGTACATCGGCTCCACGGGTGAGCGTGGTTTGCACCACCTCATCTGGGAGGTGGTCGACAACTCGGTGGACGAGGCGATGGCCGGTTATGCCACCAAGGTCGATGTGCGAATACTCGACGACGGCAGCGTGGAGGTCGCCGACGACGGCCGTGGCATTCCGGTCGCCATGCACGCCACCGGCGCCCCGACAGTCGACGTCGTCATGACCCAGTTGCACGCCGGTGGCAAGTTCGGCGGTGAGAACAGCGGCTACACCGTCAGCGGCGGGTTGCACGGTGTCGGCGTGTCGGTCGTCAATGCGCTCTCGACGCGACTCGAGGTCGACATCAAACGCGATGGGCACGAGTGGTCTCAGTACTACGAACGCGCGGTACCCGGGACGCTCAAGCAGGGTGAGGCCACGAAGAAGACGGGGACCACCATCCGGTTCTGGGCCGACCCGGACATCTTCGAGACCACCGAGTACGACTTCGAGACAGTGGCGCGCCGGCTTCAGGAGATGGCGTTCCTGAACAAGGGCCTGACCATCAACCTGACCGACGAGCGGGTGGACCAGGACGAGGTCGTCGACGAAGTCGTCAGTGACACCGCCGATGCGCCGAAGTCCGCCGAGGAGAAAGCGGCGGAATCCAAAGCGCCGCACAAGGTCAAGCACCGCACCTTCCACTACCCCGGCGGTCTGGTCGACTTCGTCAAGCACATCAACCGGACCAAGAGCCCGATTCAGCAGAGCGTCATCGACTTCGAGGGCAAGGGCACCGGCCACGAAGTCGAGATCGCGATGCAGTGGAACGGTGGCTACTCGGAGTCGGTACACACCTTCGCCAACACCATCAACACCCATGAGGGCGGCACGCACGAAGAGGGCTTCCGCAGCGCGCTGACGTCGGTGGTGAACAAGTACGCCAAAGACAAGAAACTGCTGAAGGACAAGGACCCGAACCTCACCGGTGACGACATCCGCGAGGGACTGGCCGCCGTCATCTCGGTCAAAGTCGCCGAGCCGCAGTTCGAGGGTCAGACCAAAACCAAGCTGGGCAACACCGAGGTCAAGTCGTTCGTGCAGAAGGTCTGCAACGAACAGCTCACCCACTGGTTCGAGGCCAACCCCTCGGAAGCCAAAACCGTTGTCAACAAAGCGGTATCGTCCGCGCAGGCCCGGATCGCGGCGCGTAAGGCCCGAGAATTGGTGCGGCGCAAGAGCGCTACCGACCTCGGCGGGCTGCCCGGCAAGCTTGCCGACTGCCGCTCGACCGACCCGCGCAAATCCGAGTTGTACGTGGTGGAGGGTGACTCGGCCGGCGGCTCGGCCAAGAGCGGTCGCGACTCGATGTTCCAGGCCATCCTCCCGCTGCGCGGCAAGATCATCAACGTCGAGAAGGCCCGCATCGACCGCGTGCTGAAGAACACCGAAGTCCAGGCGATCATCACCGCGCTGGGCACCGGTATTCACGACGAGTTCGATATCTCCAAACTGCGCTACCACAAGATCGTGTTGATGGCCGACGCCGACGTTGACGGACAACACATTTCGACGTTGTTGCTGACCCTGCTGTTCCGGTTCATGCGGCCGCTGCTCGAGCACGGCCACGTGTTCCTGGCGCAGCCGCCGCTGTACAAGTTGAAGTGGCAGCGCAGCGACCCCGAATTCGCCTACTCCGACCGGGAGCGCGACGGCCTGCTGGAAGCCGGGCTGAAGTCGGGCAAGAAGATCAACAAGGAAGACGGCATTCAGCGCTACAAGGGTCTCGGCGAGATGGATGCCAAGGAGTTGTGGGAAACCACGATGGACCCGTCGGTGCGGGTGCTACGGCAGGTGACGCTCGACGACGCCGCCGCGGCCGACGAGTTGTTCTCCATCCTGATGGGCGAGGACGTCGAGGCGCGCCGCAGCTTCATCACCCGTAACGCGAAAGACGTTCGCTTCCTGGACGTTTAACCAGTCCGCCTTCGACGATCAGACGAGGAATAGATGACTGACACGACGTTGCCGCCCGGTGACGACTCGGTAGACCGGATCGAACCGGTCGACATTCAGCAGGAGATGCAGCGCAGCTACATCGACTACGCGATGAGCGTGATTGTGGGCCGCGCGCTGCCGGAGGTCCGCGACGGCCTCAAGCCGGTGCACCGCCGCGTGCTGTATGCGATGTACGACTCCGGGTTCCGGCCGGACCGCAGCCACGCGAAGTCCGCCCGGTCGGTCGCCGAGACGATGGGTAACTACCACCCGCACGGCGACGCCTCGATCTACGACACCTTGGTGCGGATGGCCCAGCCGTGGTCGCTGCGGTATCCGTTGGTCGACGGGCAGGGGAACTTCGGCTCGCCGGGTAACGACCCGCCGGCCGCGATGCGGTACTGCGTGACGGGCGATGCGCTGGTGCGCCTACCATTTGGCCAGTCCGCGCGGATCGCTGACATCGTGCCCGGCGCACGACCCAATTCGGACAATTCTGTCGAGCTGAAAGTGCTGGACCGGCATGGCAATCCCGTGGCGGTTGACCGAGTCTTCCACTCCGGAGAGCACGAGACTTACACCGTCCGTACAGCAGAAGGCTACGAAGTTACCGGCACGTCGAACCATCCACTGCTGTGTCTGGTTGATGTGGGTGGCGTACCGACGTTGCTCTGGAAGCTAATCTCCGAGATCCGACCGGCCGATTGGGTTGTCTTGCAGCGCACCCCGCCGGTTGAGCTCGGTCCAGCGGACTGGCATGACGCGTTGGAGGCGCACCTCCTGGGGGCCTTCATCAGCGAGGGATTCGCCTCCGAATCGCGGGCGGGATTCAACAACCTCGACCGCGACTACTTCGGGATCACCCTCGCCGCATACGACGCCGTCGTTGGCGGTCGGCGCTACATTTCGTCTCGGACTATCGCCTCCGGTTCGACGTTGCATGAGCTCGACATCCATAACCTGACCGAACTCAAGAAGACACGACTGGCTGGCCTGATCAATCAGCGTTCAGCAGACAAGGCGATACCTGACTGGTTGTGGAATTCGTCCGCGGCCGCGAAACGCGTGTTCTTGCAAGCACTCTTTGAGGGTGACGGATCGTGCTCCCAATTGCCGCGCAACACCATTCAGATCTCTTACTCCACACGCAGTGGTCGGCTGGCCGCCGGAGTTCAGCAGATGCTGCTCGAGTTCGGGGTCGTATCAAAGCGGTATCGAATGGCGAGCGGTGAACACAAGGTCGTCATCACTAACCGCGCACAGGCGGAAAACTTCGCGGAGCAAGTCGGGTTCGGCGGCGCCAAGCAGACCAAATTAGCCACCATTTTGAGCGCGATGCCTGTCTGCGCCGGCCGGGATAACGACCACGTTCCTGGCCTTGCGAATTTCATCCGTAGGCATGCGGGCGGCTCTTGGGTGGACCGTGACTGGCTGAAGCGCCACAACATCGACAGCATGCAACGTTGGCGCACGCGTGGCGACGAAATACTCTCGCGCATAGCCGATCCCGATGTGCGTGCCATCGCGACAGACCTCACCGATGGTCGCTTCTACTACGCCAAAGTCGCTTCTGTCACCGAAGCCGGCATTCAACCGGTCTACAGCCTGCGGGTCGACACCGAAGATCACGCGTTTCTGACAAATGGTTTCGTCAGCCACAACACCGAGGCACGGCTCACCCCGCTCGCCATGGAGATGCTGCGTGAAATCGACGAGGAGACAGTCGATTTCATCCCCAACTATGACGGCCGGGTGCAAGAGCCGACCGTGCTGCCCAGCCGGTTTCCCAACCTGCTGGCCAACGGCTCGGGCGGCATCGCGGTCGGTATGGCCACCAACATCCCGCCGCACAACTTGCGCGAGCTGGCCGAGGCGGTCTTCTGGTGCCTGGAGAATTACGACGCCGACGAAGAGGCCACGCTGACCGCCGTCATGGAGCGCGTCAAGGGCCCCGACTTCCCGACCTCCGGTCTGATCGTCGGATCCGCGGGCATCGCCGATGCTTACAAGACCGGCCGCGGATCCATCCGGATGCGCGGAGTTGTTGAGGTAGAAGAGGATTCGCGGGGCCGGACCTCGCTGGTCATCACCGAGTTGCCCTACCAGGTCAATCACGACAACTTCATCACCTCGATCGCCGAGCAGGTGCGTGACGGCAGGCTGGCCGGCATCTCGAACATCGAGGACCAATCCAGCGACCGGGTCGGTCTGCGCATCGTCGTCGAGATCAAGCGCGACGCGGTGGCCAAGGTGGTGCTGAACAACCTTTACAAGCACACCCAACTGCAGACCAGCTTCGGCGCGAACATGTTGTCGATCGTCGACGGTGTGCCCCGCACACTCCGGCTCGATCAAATGATCCGCTACTACGTCGAGCACCAACTCGACGTCATCATCCGGCGCACCACCTACCGATTGCGAAAAGCCAACGAGCGGGCCCACATTCTGCGCGGTCTGGTCAAGGCCCTCGACGCGCTCGACGAGGTGATCGCGTTGATCCGGGCGTCCGAAACGGTCGACATCGCGCGCGCCGGCCTGATCGAACTGCTCGACATCGACGAGATCCAGGCGCAAGCGATCCTGGACATGCAGCTGCGCCGGTTGGCGGCCCTGGAGCGGCAGCGCATCATCGACGACCTGGCCAAAATCGAAGCCGAAATCGCTGACTTGGAAGACATTCTCGCCAAACCGGAACGTCAGCGCGGCATCGTGCGCGACGAGCTGCGCGAGATCGTCGACAAGCACGGTGACGACCGCCGTACCCGGATCATCGCGGCCGACGGCGACGTCAGCGACGAGGACCTGATCGCCCGCGAGGACGTCGTCGTGACCATCACCGAGACCGGTTACGCCAAGCGCACCAAGACCGACCTTTACCGCAGCCAGAAGCGCGGCGGTAAGGGTGTGCAGGGCGCTGGGCTCAAGCAGGACGACATCGTTCGGCATTTCTTCGTCTGCTCGACCCACGACTGGATCCTGTTCTTCACCACACAGGGCCGGGTGTACCGGGCGAAGGCGTACGAGCTGCCGGAGGCCTCGCGCACCGCGCGCGGCCAGCACGTCGCGAACCTGCTGGCCTTCCAGCCCGAGGAACGCATCGCCCAGGTCATCCAGATCAAGGGCTACGAGGACGCGCCCTACCTGGTGCTGGCCACCCGCAACGGGTTGGTGAAGAAGTCGAAGCTCACCGACTTCGACTCCAACCGATCGGGTGGGATCGTGGCCGTCAACCTGCGCGACGGCGACGAGCTCGTCGGTGCGGTGTTGTGCTCGGCCGAGGACGACCTGCTGCTGGTTTCGGCCAACGGACAATCCATCAGGTTCTCGGCGACCGACGAGGCGCTACGGCCGATGGGACGTGCCACCTCCGGGGTCCAGGGCATGCGCTTCAACGCCGACGACCGGTTGTTGTCGCTGAACGTGGTCCGCGAAGGCACCTTCCTGCTGGTGGCCACCGCGGGCGGCTACGCCAAGCGGACCGGGATCGAGGAGTACCCGGTGCAGGGCCGTGGCGGCAAGGGCGTGCTGACCATCATGTACGACCGCCGTCGCGGCCGGCTGGTCGGTGCGTTGATCGTCGACGACGAGAGCGAGTTGTACGCCATCACCTCGGTGGGCGGCGTCATCCGCACCACGGCGCGCCAGGTCCGCAAGGCGGGCCGCCAGACCAAGGGCGTGCGGTTGATGAACCTCGGTGAGGGCGACACCCTGCTGGCCATCGCCCGCAATGCCGAGGAGGGCGCCGAGGCGGACGTCGAAGGCGAAGAAGGGGCGGCGACCTAGGCCGCGCGCAGCGGCAGGCAGGCGGTGGCTCGGTGCACGGTGAACCCGGCATAGACTCAGCTACTTGAGTACACACGTTAGGAGTCGGGGTGAGTTCACCGAACGAGCCGGGCGCCCCCAATCAGGGTGACAACCCGAATGGGGAGGGGGCGGTCGAACGCGCCGGCGCGCACCGGGCGACAACCGGACCCGGCCGCCTACCGGATGCCGCGGATTCGCCGCCCTGGCAGCGCGGAGCTGCCCGGGCTGCGTCGCAGTCAGGATCGCAGCCCCGGCCGGGCAATGACGCGCCAACCGATGTCCGGCCGCCCGCCTCTTCGGAGGCACGGCTGAACCGCTTCATCACCGGTACATCTGCACCTTCCAGCTCACAGGCGGAGGCTCCAGCCGTGCGTAGCGAAAACTCACCCGCCGAGGCCTATGCCAGCGAGTTGCCGGATCTCTCCGGTCCCATCCCGCGGACTTCGCAGCGAAACGACCGCAAACCGGTCGCCGATCGGGCCGAGGCACCGAGCGTCTCGGGCACCAGCGGCCGCGCGGCGACCAGCGAATCGCGTGAATCGCGCGTACAGGTGGGATCCCGGCGTGCCCGCGGTCCGGTCCGCGCCAGCATGCAGATCCGGCGGATTGACCCGTGGAGCACCCTGAAGGTATCGCTGCTGCTGTCGGTGGCCCTGTTCTTCGTCTGGATGATCGCCGTGGCGTTCCTGTACCTGGTGCTCGGCGGCATGGGCGTGTGGGCCAAACTCAACAGCAACGTCGGCGACCTGCTGAACAACACCAGCGGCAGCAGCGGGGAGCTGGTCTCCAGTGGAACGATCTTCGGCGGCGCCGTGCTGATCGGGTTGGTCAACATCGTCTTGATGACCGCGATGGCCACCATCGCCGCGTTCGTCTACAACCTGACCACCGATCTGATCGGCGGTATCGAAGTGACACTGGCCGACCGCGACTAGCGTGCACGCGTTTTGGGGGTAGGGCGGCCGGTGCGGTAATCTCGTCGCTCGTCCGTATGCGCAGTACGGGCCTATAGCTCAGGCGGTTAGAGCGCTTCGCTGATAACGAAGAGGTCGGAGGTTCGAGTCCTCCTAGGCCCACGACCATGTGCCCGTCAAGACGTCGTGTGAAGTTCACCTTGCCGCTGGCCGCGGCCGCCTTGGGTGCGGTTGCGGCGGTGGTGCGATCCCGGCGCGATGTCGAGGTGTGGCACGTGGCGCCCGATCCAACCTCTGGTCAAGCACCCGACCAGCCCGAGGGGCCTTAGCTCAGTTGGTAGAGCACCGCCTTTGCAAGGCGGGTGTCAGGGGTTCGATTCCCCTAGGCTCCACAGGTTTTCGTGTATGACGTCGGTTGATGCTTGACATTTCTGTTTCGGGTGATGCCTGACGGTGTTTCGGCTGATGCTTGACAGTTGTTTCGGCTGATCCTTGACACTCCTTCGCATGAGGGAGTTAACCGTGGCCGAGCAGCGGTATGTGGCCGTGATGGCTGTGATTGCTGATGGATTGTCGATTAGTCAGGTGGCTGAGAAGTCGGGGGTGTCGCGCCAGACGCTGCATGCCTGGCTGGCCCGGTATGAGGCGGCGGGCCTAGAGGGGTTGGTGGATCGGTCGCATCGGCCGGTGTCGTGTCCGCATCAGATGCCGGCGGCGGTGGAGGCGGCGTTGTTGGAGTTGCGGCGCTCGCGGCCGTATTGGGGTCCGCGGCGGTTGGTCTTTGAGCTCAAGAAGCGTCGGGTGAGTCCGGTGCCGTCGGAATCGGCGGCGTATCGGGCCCTGGTGCGGGCGGGGATGATCGATCCGAGTGTGCGGGATCGGCGTTCTCGTAAGTGGAAACGCTGGGAACGCGGGGCGCCGATGGAGTTGTGGCAGATGGACATCGTGGGCGGTTTCCCGCTGGCCGATGGCAGCTGCGCGAAGGCGTTGACCGGGGTTGATGATCATTCCCGGATGTGTGTGTCGGCGAAGTTGATGACCCGGGAGCGCACGCGCGCGGTCTGTGACGGGCTGCGGGCGGCGCTGGCGACCTATGGGGCGCCCGAGCAGTTGTTGACTGATAACGGCAAGGTGTTCACGGGCCGGTTTCATCATCCGCCGGTGGAGGTGCTCTTTGATGCGATCTGTCGTGAGCACGGGATTGAGCATCTGCTGACCCAGCCGCGGTCGCCGACCACGACCGGCAAGATTGAGCGGTTCCATCGCAGTCTTCGGGCTGAATTCCTCAGCGGGCATGCACCTTTCGCCAACCTCAAGGCTGCCCAGCAGGCCCTGGATGAGTGGGTGGACTACTACAACAACGCCCGTCCGCATCAAAGCCTGGACATGGCCACCCCGGCGCAACGATTCGCCGCACGCCCGGCGCCGTCACCCGTATCGGGTGCGGGTGGG
>NZ_LZKQ01000107.1 GCF_001668675.1 Mycobacterium asiaticum
GCGCCTGCCACCACGTCCTCACATCCAACCCGCCGAACGCCCACCTCCTCCACGGTCTCCCCGGAGCATGTGCGTCGCTGCCCGGCTTGGAGCGACAATCAGTCGAACCATTGCAGCGGATCTTCGCGTCCACTCGCAGCCCTCGACTTCGCACGCAATGCCAGAACTCGCTGGTGCATTCGGTGTTCAGTGCCGCGGGGAAACTCCAACGCTGCATACTTGCCACGCCTGATGCGGTCAACCCGGCCCCTTCCCATCTCCCAACGCAGCGCATCAGAAATGGCCTTCGAGGCCCGACCGTTGACGGTGAAGCCATGCCACTTGAGGGCGGCGATGAGTTCCGGAATAGTCGCGGGCCCGTGCAACACCAACTGGTAGGTAAGCACATAGCGAAGCTCGGTTCCTCGTAGCAGCACGCTCATGCGTTGAACGTCGCATTCGCGTCCACATCCCGCCAGTCACCACAATTCGGCTGTGGATCGTGCACACCGACAATGTCGCTACAAGCCGGGCAACGACGCACATGCTCCGGGGAGACCGTGGAGGAGGTGGGCGTTCGGCGGGTTGGATGTGAGGACGTGGTGGCAGGCGC
>NZ_LZKQ01000108.1 GCF_001668675.1 Mycobacterium asiaticum
AGGGGTTAACCGCCCGCCCCCGTGCCGCCGGCGCCACCGGCGCCCCCCCGCCCGCCGCCGCCCCCGCCCGCGCCCCCGGTCCCGCCGGGCCCCGCAGGCCCCGTCCCATTCTGCGGGCCGCCGCCGCCGCCTCCACCACCCCCGATGAGCACGTCGTCGGTACCCGCGGTGCCCACGTTGAAGCCACCGGAGCCGCCCGCGCCGCCGGTACCGCCGGCTCCACCGGTGCCGTTGATACCGGCGCCGCTGGAGCTGCCGCCGGTGCCTCCGGCCCCGCCGATGCCACCTTGGCCGCCGTAGCCAGCGAAGCTGAACCCGCTGAATGCGTTGCCGGCGCCGCCCGTACCGCCCGTGCCGCCGGTACCTCCGGTACCGCCCAGTCCGCCATTGCCCGGGTGCCCAAACAGCATCCCGGAGGCGCCACCTGCACCTCCCGCGCCGGCGGCACCACCAGCTCCGCCGTTACCGCCATTACCCGCTACGAAGTGGGCTGCGTCTGGTGTCGTGCCTGCGCCACCTGACCCGCCCATTCCGCCTGTGCCGCCGGTGCCGCCCGTGCCGCCGAATCCACCCAGCAGGGCTTGGTTGGCGCCGCCGGCACCGCCTTGACCGCCGGCCCCGCCGGCAAACCCGTTACCGCCCGTCCCCTGGGGCACGGTGCTGTCGAGGCCGGCATGTCCGGTCCCGCCGGTACCACCGGCCCCGCCCGTTCCACCAGCGCCGTTCAACGACAGCAGCTGAATGTTGGGCCCGCCGACGCCACCGTTGCCGCCGGGCGCGCCGGTCCCCCCGGTCCCGCCGGGCCCACCGGCGCCGCCGTTGCCGCCGCCGATCAAGCCGTTGGCACCCCCGGCCCCGCCGTTACCGCCGTGGGCACCCGGAACGATGGCGTTCCAGCCCGCGCCACCAGTACCGCCGTTGCCACCCGTCATCGC
>NZ_LZKQ01000109.1 GCF_001668675.1 Mycobacterium asiaticum
GGTTTGGTAGGTGCCCTCGTGGGTGAGCAGAGTGACGGTCCGCGTCGGTAGGGGCGGCTCGAGTGTTAGCGGGCGGAACCGGCGGGCAAGGCGGGGCCGGATTGGCCACCGGCCCGGACGGCGGCGCGGGCGGTGCTGGTGGCGTGGGTGGTGCCGGAGGTCTTCTGCAGGGAACCGGCGGTGCTGGGGGAAGCGGTGGAGCCGGCGGTCAGGGTGCAGCTGGCGGCTTTGGCGCCGCCGGCGGCGCCGGTGGTCAAGGTGGAGCCGGCGGGGTCGGCGGAGCTGGTGGCTTGATCGGCGCAGGTGGTGACGGTGGATTCGGCGGCGCGGGTGGAGGCGGCGGGACGGCCGGTTTCGGCAGTGTCGGCGGAGCGGGCGGCGCCGGCGGCGACGGTGCACATGGTGGAGCGGCCGCGCTGATCGGGACGGGTGGCGCCGGCGGGTCCGGTGGAGTCGGCGGATTCGGCGGATTCAGCGTGGCCACCGCCGGGGCCGGCGGCACCGGCGGTGCCGGTGCTAGTGGTGGGACGGGTGGCCAACTGTTCGGCAACGGCGGCGCGGGCGGCCACGGCGGAGCGGGTGGGGTAGGTGGCGCGAACTCCGGTGCGGTGAACCTTCGCGGTGGAGACGGCGGGACGGGCGGGGCCGGCGGGGCAGGCGGATCCGCTGGGCTGATCGGTGACGGCGGGGCCGGAGGCTTTGGCGGACACGGCGGGGACGGCGGCAGTCCGTCAGGCGAACGGAGCGGCAACGGCGGCGACGGCGGGGCCAGCGCCCATGGGGGCCGCGGTGGGCTCCTGATCGGCAACGGTGGCGCCGGCGGCAACGGCGGCCATGGCGGCGACGCCGGCACGGCTGGGTCCACCGTGGACACCAGTAGGGGTGACGCCGGCAACGGCGGCGACGGCGGCATCGGTTCTAATGGCGGCGCGGCGGGACTGTTGTTCGGTCACGGTGGGGCGGGTGGCAGCGGCGGTGCCGGCGGTGACGGCGGCTTCGCCCACTCCAGCATCTTGTCGATCCCCGGCGGAGTCGGCGGACAGGGCGGCCACGGCGCGGCCGGAGGCGACGGCGGCGCAGGTGCGCTGCTGTTCGGCAACGGCGGCGCCGGCGGCCACGGGGGCGGCGGTGGCCAGGGCGGCGCGGCTGAGGCGTCCAATCCGGGGAACCCAACCGACCCAGTCGCACACGGCGGCAACGGCGGCAACGGTGGCGGTGGCGGAAACGCAGGCACGGCCGGACTGCTGGGCAATGGAGGCGCCGGCGGAAACGCTGCAAGCGGTGGCAAGGGCGGCGAAATCATCGGTGATATCGGAGCGGGCATCGCCGGCAGCGACGGAACCGGCAACGCCGGCGGTGCCGGGGGCGATGCCAAGTTAATCGGCCACGGAGGGTCCGGAGGGGCCGCTACCAACGGCCTTTCGGGCGGCACCGGCGGCGCGGGCGGTCTGATCTTCGGCCAGCGCGGAGCCGACGGCCCCGCCTAAGTCTTACCGTCTGCTGCGGCTAGCCCAGGATCAGCCCGGACGTCGGTACACCCGTGCCCGCGGTCACCAGCACGTGCTCGACATCGGGCACGGGGTTCACCGAGGTACCGCGCAATTGCCTTACACCCTCGGCGATTCCGTTCATGCCGTGGATGTAGGCCTCACCGAGCTGCCCGCCATGAGTGTTGATCGGCAGCCGCCCACCCACCTCGATCGCGCCGTCGGCGACAAAGTCCTTCGCCTCACCGCGACCGCAGAAACCCAACTCCTCCAACTGAATCAGCGTGAACGGCGTGAAGTGGTCATAGAGCACCGCGGTCTGGATATCGGCCGGTGACAGCCCCGACTGCGCCCAAAGCTGTTGTCCCACCAGACCCATCTCGGGCAACCCGAGCTCGGGCCGGTAGTAGCTGACCATCGTGTACTGGTCGGGACTGGACCCCTGCGCCGCCGCCTCGATGACGGCCGGGCGCTGCTTGAGGTCCCGAGCCCGCTCCACGGACGTCACCACGATCGCCACCGCACCGTCGGTCTCCTGGCAGCAGTCCAGCAGCCGTAACGGCTCGGCGATCCATCGCGAATTCTGGTGATCCTCAATGGTTATCGGCTTCTCGTAGAAGTAGGCCTTGGGGTTCTTCGCGGCATGCTTGCGGTCAGCCACCGACACCGCGCCGAAGTCCCGGCTCGACGCCCCGGACCAGTGCATGTAGCGCCGGGCGATCATCGCCACCTGCGCGGCGGGCGTCGAGAGCCCATGCGGATAGGAGAACGAGTTGTCCACCCCGGTCGAGTCGGCGTTCTCGGTCAGCCGGGTCTGCACCTGACCGAACCGCATCCCGGATCGCTCATTGAACGCCCGGTAGGCCACCACCACGTCGGCCACCCCGGTGGCGACCGCAATTGCGGCCTGCTGCACCGTCGCACACGCCGCGCCGCCGCCGTAGTGGATCTTGGAGAAGAACTTCAGGTCACCGATCCCGGCGGCACGCGCCACCGCGATCTCGGTGTTGGTGTCCATGGTGAAGGTGGTCAGCCCGTCGACATCGGCCGGCGTCAACCCGGCGTCGTCCAACGCGTCCCGCACCGCTTCGGCGGCCAGCCGCAGCTCGCTGCGGCCGGAGTTCTTCGAGAAGTCGGTGGCACCGATCCCGACGATGGCGGCCTTCCCCGACAGCACTACGAACCCCCAAGAGTCAATGTCACCGTAGCGATAACGTGATTGCCAAGGCTGTTGGCACCCAACACTTTCACTGTGATCACGCCGTCCTCCACCGCGGCTACTTCACCGGAGAAAGTCACCGTGTCGTAGGCGTACCAGGGCACGCCGAGCCGCAGCCCGATCGACTTGATCAGCGCCGACGGACCCGCCCAGTCGGTGATGTAGCGCTGCACCAGCCCGGTGTCGGTCAGGATGTTGACAAAGATGTCCTTAGAACCCTTCGCGACAGCCTTGTCCCGATCGTGGTGCACATCCTGAAAGTCCCTGGTAGCCAGGGCCGTCGAGATGATGAAGGTCGGGTCGCCGTACAACTTCAACTCGGGCAGCTGCAGGCCAACCTCTATCGCAGGTGCGCTCATGCGTCCGGCTCCCAGGCATAGAGGGTCCACTCCGGCCCGGAGTCACCGGCCGGGAAATCGATATACGTTGCGCGCACCGGCATTCCGATCTCGACGGCAGCCGGGTCGACGCCCCGGAGTTCGCCGAGCATCCGCACACCCTCCTCAAGTTCCACCAGGGCGATCACGAACGGCAGTGTGCGGCCCGGCACCTTGGGCGCATGGTGCACCACGAAGCTGAACACCGTGCCGCGACCGCTGGCCACCTCATATTCGATGGGTGCCGCGGGATCCTGCCAGATCGCCGGCACCGGCGGGTGCTGCAACTGGTCGTCGGCAAGCTTCTGGATCCTCAACTCGTGGGCGTTGACCCCTTCCCAGAAGAAGGCGGTGTCGCGCGACGATGCGGGACGCATCATGGCGTCGGCATCCAGGTCCTCCGGCACCGCAGCACCCGACGACGACGTGGCCGGCTTGAATTTAAGGATGCGCCAGTTCATTTCGGCTACATCTTCATCTCCGACCCGCCACACGGTGTGCTGGTTGATGAAGAAGCCCTCACCCAGCGCGGTCTGCTTGGGGCCCACCACATCGCCCATCTCGGAGCTGATGCTGACTTGTTCACCCGGGCGCAGATAGCGGTGGTAGGTCTGTTCGCAGTTGGTGGCGACCACACCGATGTACCCGTTGGAGTCGAACAGCTCCATCATCGGGCCCATCGGGTCGTCGTCCGGCCGTGCGCCGTGCAAACCGAACATGGTCCACACCTGAATCATTGCCGGCGGAGCCACCAGCCCGGGGTGCCCGACGGCACGGGCCGCCTCTTCGTCGACGTAGATCGGGTTGCGGTCGCCGATGGCTTCCACCCAGTTGTTGATCATCGGCTGGTTCACCGGATCGCGTGCCAGGCGCGGCTTCCCGCCACCGGCCGCGACGATCTCTTCTATTTTTCCGCGAAGTTCGTCGCTCATCGAGGCACCCTCGGCACCTTCAGGCCGGCGGCCGCGATCATCTCGCGCATGACTTCGTTGACGCCCCCGCCGAAGGTGATCACCAGGTTGCGCTTGGTCTGGGAGTCCAGCCACTCGAGCAGCTCGGCGGTTTCAGGCTCGGCCGGGTTGCCGTACTTGCCGACGATCTCCTCGGCGAGCCGACCGATGTACTGAATCTTTTCGGTGCCAAAGACTTTCGTCGACGCCGCGTCGGCCACATTGATGTCCTCGCCGGCGGCGGCGACCTGCCAGTTGAGTAACTCGTTGATCCGCCACATCGAATAGATCTCACCGAGCGCCCGTTTGACGTCCTGGTGATCGATCGGGGTGACGCCGTCGCCTCCGGGCTTGGACGCCCACGCGTGCACCCGGTCGTAGATGCCGGCGGTGCGCCCGGCCGGCCCGAGCATCACCCGCTCGTTGTTGAGCTGAGTGGTGATCAGCCGCCAGCCGCCGTTCTCCTCCCCCACCAGCATGTCGGCCGGCACCCGCACGTCGTTGTAGTACGTGGCGTTGGTGTGGTGGGCACCGTCGGACAGGATGATCGGCGTCCAGGAGTAACCGGGGTCCTTGGTGTCGACGATCAGAATCGAAATACCTTTGTGCTTCACGGCTTCGGGGTCGGTGCGGCAGGCCAGCCAGATGTAGTCGGCATCGTGCGCGCCGGTGGTGAAGATCTTCTGCCCGTTGACGATGTACTCGTCGCCGTGCCGGACCGCCGTCGTCCGCAGTGATGCCAGGTCGGTGCCCGCATCCGGTTCGGTATAGCCGATCGCAAAGTGCACCTCACCGGCCAGAATCGCCGGCAGGAACTTCTTCTTCTGCAACTCGCTGCCGAACTGCTGCAGCACCGGACCTACCGTCTGCAGCGTGACCGCGGGCAGTGGTACGTCGGCCCGGTGCGCCTCGTTGACGAAGATCGACTGCTCGATCGGCCCAAATCCCAGACCGCCGTACTCCTTTGGCCACCCGACACCGAGCTTGCCGTCTTTGCCCATCCGGCGGATCACCGCGCGATAGGCCTCGTTGTGACGGTCCTGCTCCATCGCCTTCGCCTCATCGGACGAAATCAGATTCGAGAAGTATTCCCGTAGCTCCGCCTGCAGCTGACGCTGCTCCGGAGTCAAGTCGATGAACATCAGACTCCCACCAAATCGAGACGATGCGAGGGCCCACCCAACAGCCGGGTCAGGTCCTTGATCGTGGAGTAGTACCGGTGCATCGGATAGGTGACATCCATGCCCATCCCGCCGTGCAGGTGGTGACAGATCTGCATCACCGGCGGCGCCTGCGACGCCAGCCAGTATCCGAGTACGTCCAGGTCGGAGTCGGCATCCCGGCCCTCGGCCAGCTTCCAGATCACCGCTTTGGCCACCAAATTGATTGTGCGCGACGCGATGTAGACCTCGGCCAACTGCGCCGCGACCGTCTGGAATGTCGACAGCGGCTTGCCGAACTGCTTGCGGTTGGCGACATAGTCCGCGGTCAGGCGCAGCGCCCCGGCCACCAGTCCGTCCGCGTAGGCCCCGATCATGGCCAGCGCCAACTGATTCACCCGAGCCGGTGAAGCACCGGCCAGAACGTCCGACTCCGCGACCGCGACGCCGTCGAATGTGACCGAGTACTCGTCGGAACCGTTCGACGTCGGCGTTCGGACCAGTTGCACACCATCGGCTTTCGGAGACACCATCACCACCGCAGTGTCGGCCGTCACCAGCATCCAGTCCGCGGCTTCGGCGTACCCGACGCCGACCTTCACGCCCGACAACCGGCCGGCACTGAACGTCACCGCGGGCCGATCCGGCAGCGCCCGGCCGGGCTCGTTGAGCGCCGCGGTGATCACCCCGCCGTTGGCGACCCCGGCCAGGAAACGGTCCTGTTGCTCGTCGGACGCCAGGTCGAGCAACGGCACCACACCGAAACCGAGGGTGGCCAGCGCCTCGGTGATGGCACCATGCCGCCCGACCTCGGTCAGCACCGTGCCCACTTCCGAAAGCCCCACCCCGTCACCGCCGAGGCGTTCGGGCACCGCCAGCGCCGCAACACCCCCGTCGGCCAAGGCTTTCCAGGTCAGGTCGCGCTGCATGACCGACGTGACGACGTCGGCGACGGCCTCCTGCTCTGCGGAGAGATCGAAGTTCATCGTGATCAGTGCGCCACCGGGCACTTGCCGGTGTAGTCGACCTGCCAGTGCTTGATGCCGTTCAGCCACCCCGACCGCAACCGTTCGGGCTTGGACAGCGGCTTGAGGTCCGGCATGTGGTCGGCGACGGCGTTGAAGATCAGGTTGATCGTCATCCGCGCGAGGTTCGCGCCAATGCAGTAGTGCGCCCCGGTGCCGCCAAAACCGACGTGCGGGTTGGGGTTTCGCAGGATGTTGAACGTGTACGGATCCTCGAAGACCTCTTCGTCGAAGTTGGCCGAGCGGTAGAACATGATCACCCGCTGCCCCTTCTTGATCTTGACGCCGGACAGTTCGTAGTCCTCGAGCGCCGTGCGCTGGAAGCAGGTGACCGGCGTCGCCCAGCGGACGATCTCGTCAGCGGCTGTTTCCGGGCGCTCCTTCTTGTACAGCTCCCACTGGTCCGGGAAGTCGGCGAAGGCCATCATGCCCTGCGTGATGGAGTTGCGGGTGGTTTCGTTGCCGGCCACCGCCAACATCACCACGAAGAAACCGAATTCGTCATCGGAAAGCTTCTCGCCGTCGATGTCGGCCTCGATCAGCTGGGTGACGATGTCGTCGCCGGGGTTCTTCGCCCGTTCTTCGGCCATCTTCATCGCGTAGCCGATCAGCTCCGCCGAGGACATCTTCGGGTCGATGTGCGCGTACTCCGGGTCGTCGGTGCCGGTCATCTCGTTCGACCACTCGAACAACTTGCCGCGATCCTCCTGCGGTACCCCGAGCAGACCGGCGATCGCCTGTAGCGGCAGCTCGGCAGAGACCTGCTCGACGAAGTCGCCGGTGCCCGCCGCTAGTGCCTCCTGGGCGATCTTCTGCGCACGCTCGTGCAGTTCGTCCTGCAGGCGTCCCACCGCGCGCGGCGTGAAACCGCGGGAGATGATCTTGCGCAACCGGGTGTGGTGCGGCGCATCCATGTTCAGCATCACAAACCGCTGCACCTCGATGTCCTCGCGCGCGATGTCGTTGTTGAACCGCGGGATCACACCGTTCTCGTAGCTGGAGAAGACGTCACTGCGGCGCGACACCTCCTTGACATCGTTGAGCTTGGTGATCGCCCAGTAGCCGCCGTCGGGGAACCCGCCGCAATTCTTCGGGTCCTGCTCGTTCCACCACACCGGAGCGGTCGCCCGCACCTCAGCAAACTCTTCGACCGGAATACGCTCGGTGTAGATGTCGGGGTCGGTGAAATCGAACTTCGGGGGAAGATTGGGGCTGGGCACGCTAGTTCTCCTAACTACAGTCTCCAGTGACTGGGTTGCGTCTCACGATCCCAGGACACTAGCTGTCCTAGTGATGCTCTGATGCCAGTAAAACATGCCTCCACCGCAGACAAAAGGCGTCGAAGCATCCTCGCTTGTCATAGTAATGAAACGTGTTCTAGCCTGGCCCCATGGGTAACCCGGTAATCGTCGAAGCCACTCGCAGCCCGATCGGTAAGCGCAACGGCTGGCTATCCGGTCTGCATGCGACCGAGCTGCTCGGCGCGGTGCAGAAGGCGCTGGTGGAAAAGGCCGGTATTGACGCCGGCGATGTCGAACAGGTCATCGGCGGCTGCGTCACGCAGTTCGGCGAGCAGTCCAACAACATCACCCGGGTGAGCTGGCTGGTGGCCGGGCTGCCGGAGCATGTCGGCGCCGCGACGGTGGACTGCCAGTGCGGCAGCGGCCAGCAAGCCAACGGCCTGGTCGCCGGTCTGATCGCATCGGGTGCCATCGACATCGGCATCGCATGCGGCATCGAGGCGATGAGCCGGGTCGGGCTCGGCGCCAACGCCGGTCCCGACCGCAGCATCCTGCGGCCCGCGTCGTGGGACATCGACCTGCCCGACCAGTTCACCGCCGCCGAGCGGATCGCGAAGCGACGCGGCATCACCCGCGATGAGATCGACGAGTTCGGCTACGCCTCCCAGGCCAAGGCGAAGCAGGCCTGGACCGAGGGCCGCTTCGACCGGGAGATCTCCCCGATCGAGGCGCCGGTGCTGGACGAGAACAAGCAGCCGACGGCCGAGCGCGCGCCCGTGCACCGCGACCAGGGTCTGCGCGACACCACGCTGTCGGGCCTGAGCCAACTCAAGCCGGTGCTCGAGGGCGGCATCCACACCGCCGGCACGTCGTCCCAGATTTCCGACGGTGCCGCGGCGGTGCTGTGGATGGACGAGGACAAGGCCAAGGCGCTGGGCCTGCGGCCGCGGGCCCGGATCGTCAGTCAGGTGCTCGTCGGCGCCGAGCCGTACTACCACCTCGACGGTCCCGTCCAGTCCACCGCGAAGGTGCTGGAGAAGGCGGGCATGAAGATCGGCGACATCGACATCGTCGAGATCAACGAGGCGTTCGCTTCGGTGGTGCTGTCCTGGGCACGGGTGCACGAGCCCGACATGGACCGCGTCAACGTCAACGGCGGCGCCATCGCGTTGGGACACCCGGTGGGCAGCACCGGCAGCCGGCTGATCACCACCGCCCTGCACGAACTGGAGCGCACCGACAAGAGCACGGCACTGATCACCATGTGCGCTGGCGGCGCCCTGTCGACGGGCACCATCATCGAGCGCATCTAGCCGCTCGGTGCTGGTTCCCGACGAGAGCCGCATCGACGGCGGCCGGCGCGCAGCGGCGCGCGGCACCGAAACGTTCGTGATCCCGGCCGATGGCCCCACCGGCAGGGCCGAGATCCACCACATCGACGCTCGTTTCAAGCC
The DNA here is from genome assembly GCF_001668675.1 of Mycobacterium asiaticum. Taxonomy (GTDB): domain Bacteria; phylum Actinomycetota; class Actinomycetes; order Mycobacteriales; family Mycobacteriaceae; genus Mycobacterium; species Mycobacterium asiaticum_D. The sequence goes on from NZ_LZKQ01000109.1 coordinate 8,914, forward strand.
GTTCATTCAACATTAGGATCGCCCATGCCGAAGTCCCGACCGCGGTTCCTGAATTCGAGGTCCAGCGACCACTTCATCAAGTGGATGTCGCGGGCCAACACCTGGATATACCGGCGCAGCAACGGCAAGCTCGGCGGCACGATTCAGAAGGCCCCCGTCGCGTTGCTGACCACCACCGGCCGCAAGAGCGGTGAACCGCGGGTGAGTCCGTTGATCTACGTCCGCGACGGCGACCGTGTCGTGGTGCCCGCGTCGCGGGGCGGCTCCGACAAACACCCGCTGTGGTACCTGAACCTGAAAGCCAACCCCAAAGTCTCGGTGCAGATTCGCGACGAGGTGTTGCAGCTGCGGGCGCGCGATGCCACTGCCGAAGAGCGGGAACGGTACTGGCCCCAGTTGGCCGCTGTATATCCGCCGCTCGACGACTACAAGACGTGGACCGAACGGGAGATACCGCTCGTCGTCTGCGACCCCTAATATTTGCCGCATGACCGATCGGCTGAACGACGTCGTCTCTGCCCAATACGAGAAGTGGACCTACCCCGAACCGATTCAGGACATCGAGGAATGGCTCACTTCCTCATGGCAGTGGCTTGACCCGAGCCATGCGCACGGGATCTTCTGGCCCGACCGGGAATACCGTCCGGGCCTGGACATCCTGATCGCCGGCTGCGGCAGCAACCAGGCCGCGATCGTCGCCCACACCAACCCCACCGCCAGGGTCGTCGCCATCGATGTCAGCCAGCGTTCGCTGGATCACGAGCAGTACCTCAAAGACCGGCACGGATTGACGAATCTGGAGCTGCACCGGCTCCCGATCGAGGAAGTGTCAACGCTCGGGCTGGATTTCGACCTGATCATGTCGACCGGGGTGCTGCATCACCTCGCTGATCCCGACATCGGAATGAAAGCGCTCGCAAAGTGCCTGCGGCCGGGCGGCGCCGTCGGGCTGATGCTCTACGCGCGCTACGGCCGCTATGGAGTTGAGTTGCTGCAGTCGGTATTTCGCGACCTCGGGTTGCAGCAGGACGATGACGGCATCCGCATCGTGAAGGAAACCATCTCGATGCTGGACCCCAAGCACCCCTTCCTGATCTACCGTGATTCGGCGCCCGACCTGTATTACGATGCCGGACTGGTCGATACGTGTTTGCACGGCCGCGACCGCAGCTACACCACAGGCGACTGCATCGACCTCGTCGAATCGGCCGGACTGGTGTTTCAGCGATGGTTCCACAACGCGCCGTACTACCCGCACGACATCGACAACCTGTCATCGCCGGCAACCGAGTTCTACCAGATCATGACCGCGCTACCCGAAGTGAAGATGTGGTCGGTGCTGGAACGGCTCAGGACGGCCAATTCCTGCCACTTCTTCATCGCTGCCCACCCGGATCGGCCCCGGGAAAGCTACGCCATCGACTTCGCGTCGCCGCAAGCCCTCGACTATGTCCCGCTGATGCGCTTCAGCTGCAACCTGAACGGCGCCGAGATTCACCGACCGCACTGGGACATGACCCTCAATGCCGCCGAATTGCCGTTCGTGCAGAACGTCAACGGCCAGCGCACCATCCGGGAGATCGCCGCCGTCGTGGCCAACGGCGAAACCGACACGTTCAAGCTCGAGCTCTACGAGAACTTCGCCCGCGGATTGTTCCGGTCGTTGTGGCGGCTCGACTTCGTGGAGATGAGCCTGGCGGCGGTGCGTCCGTCTTAGCTGCCTAAGAACCCGCCCCGTACACCGGGACCGGCGTCCGCGCCTTGGCCAGCAGGTCGGTGACGACGGGTCCCAGCTCGGCGGGATCCCATCGTGCGCCCTTGTCGATCTGCGGTCCGTGCGCCCAACCTTCGGCCACCCGGATCAGGCCGGCCTCGACTTCGAACACCTTGCCGGTGACTTCGCGCGATTCGACGCTGCCCAACCACACGACCAGCGGCGAGACATTCTCCGGCGCCATCGCGTCGAACCCGCCGTCCTCGGGCGCGGCCATGGTTTCGGCGAACACCGCCTCGGTCATCCTGGTCCGCGCCGCCGGCGCGATCGCGTTGACCGTGATCCCGTAGCGACCGAGTTCCGCGGCGCCGACCAAGGTCAGCGCGGCAATACCGGCCTTGGCGGCGGAGTAGTTGCCCTGGCCGACGCTGCCCTGCAGGCCGGCCCCCGAGCTGGTGTTGATGATGCGGGCATTCAGCTCGTCGGGACCGACGGTGCCGGACTTGATCTGCCGGCGCCAGTAACCCGCGGCGTGCCGCAGCGTGGCGAAGTGCCCCTTCAGGTGCACACGGATGACGGCGTCCCACTCACTTTCGCTGGTATTGGCCAACATTCGGTCTCGGATGAAACCGGCGTTGTTCACCAGCACATCCAGGCCACCGAAGGTGTCGACGGCCGTATCGATCAGGTTCTGCGCACCCGTCCAGTCCGCGACGTCGTCACCGTTCGCGACAGCCTCACCCCCGGCCGCGACGATCTCGTCGACCACCTGCTGCGCGGGGCTTTCGCCGGCGGATCCGTCCAGGCCCACACCAATGTCGTTGACCACCACGCGCGCGCCCTCGGCAGCGAAGGCCAGCGCGTGCGCGCGGCCGATACCCCGACCCGCTCCGGTGACGATGACCACCCGGCCGTCAACCAAACCCATATTCTCCGTCTCCTCTACTTGACTGCGCTCGCGTTCGTCGTGGCCAGATAGTGCGGCGGTTCGCCGCCACCATGGACCTCCAACGATGCGCCGCTGATGTAAGACGCCGCATCGGACGCCAAAAACGCTGCCGCCCAACCAACGTCGCGCGGATAGGCCAATCGGCCCAGTGGGACATTCTTCGAGATCGCGGCAATCGACTCGGCGTCGCCGTAGAACAGGTCGGCCTGCTCGGTTTCGACCATGCCCACCACACACGCGTTGACCCGGACCTTCGGCCCCCATTCCACCGCCAGCGTCTGGGTCAGGCTTTCCAAGCCTGCCTTCGCCGCCCCGTACGCCGCGGTGCCCGGGCTCGGACGCCGGCCGGACAGACTGCAGATGTTGACGATCGAACCACCGCCCGGCTGGCCCTGCATCTTGTCATTGGCGTATTGCGAAACAAGCAGCCCGCCAATCAGATTGAGCTCGATGATCTTGCGGTTGAATTTTGGGCTGGACTCCGCGGTCAGCACGTAGGGCGAGCCCCCGGCATTGTTGACGACCACGTCGAGCCGGCCGTGCCGCTCGACGATCGCGTCGACGAGCGCCGCGACGGCCTCTTCATCGCGGACGTCGCAGGAGTGGAATTCATGCGGAAACCCTTCGACCGCGCGTCGCGCGCAGGCCACCACCGTGGCGCCCTGCTCGGCGAAGACCGCGCTGATACCTGCGCCGACGCCCCGAACTCCGCCCGTTATCAACGCCACTCGCCCGGCCAGACCGAAATTGATGCCGGTGGCTGATTGCGGGATGGTCACTGTGCTAGCGTACCAAGCAAGTGCTTGCTTAGGTAACTGACCCAGCAGACCCAGCAGGAAGTGCCATGACCATCACCACCACCAGCCCCGAGAAGGGCATAGTCGCGGTCACCGTCGACTACCCGCCCGTCAACGCCATCCCGTCGCAGGGATGGTTCGAACTCGCCGACGCGATCACGGCAGCCGGCCGCGACCAGGAGACCCACGCGGTGATCCTGCGGGCGGAGGGGCGCGGCTTCAACGCCGGCGTCGACATCAAAGAGATGCAGCGCACCGAAGGGTTCACCGCCCTGATCGACGCCAATCGCGGGTGTTTCGCGGCGTTCCGTGCGGTGTACGAATGCGCGGTGCCGGTGATCACCGCGGTGAACGGCTTCTGCGTCGGCGGTGGCATCGGGCTGGTGGGCAACTCGGATGTCATCGTCGCCTCGGATGACGCCGTCTTCGGCCTGCCGGAAGTGGAGCGCGGCGCGCTCGGTGCGGCCACCCACCTGTCCCGCCTGGTGCCGCAGCACATGATGCGCCGGCTGTTCTTCACCGCAGCGACGGTGGACGCCGCCACCCTGCATCACTTCGGATCGGTGCACGAGGTGGTGCCGCGCGACCAGCTCGACGAAGCCGCACTGAAGGTGGCCCGCGACATCGCCGCCAAGGACACTCGCGTCATCCGGGCCGCCAAAGAAGCGCTCAACCTCATCGACGTGCAACGGGTCAACTCGAGTTACCGCATGGAACAAGGCTTTACCTTCGAGCTCAACCTCGCCGGGGTCGCCGACGAGCACCGGGACGCGTTCGCGGGGACGGCGAAAGGCAAGCAGTCATAGTGTCCGACAAACGCACCACTCTCGATGACGCCGTCGCCCAGGTCGAAAGCGGCATGACCATCGGTATTGCCGGGTGGGGGTCCCGGCGCAAGCCGATGGCCTTCGTCCGCGCGCTGCTACGCACCGATGTCACCGACCTGACCGTGGTCACCTACGGCGGCCCGGATTTGGGGCTGCTGTGCTCGGCCGGCAAGGTCAAGCGGGTCTACTACGGGTTCGTCTCGCTGGACTCCCCGCCGTTCTACGACCCGTGGTTCGCCAAGGCCCGCACAACGGGTGCCATCGAAGCCCGGGAGATGGACGAGGGCATGCTGCGTTGCGGCCTGCAGGCGGCGGCACAACGGTTGCCGTTCCTACCGATTCGCGCCGGACTCGGCAGCTCGGTGCTGGACTTCTGGGAGGGCGAGCTGCAGACCGTCACTTCGCCCTATCCCACGGACGGCGGTTACGAGAAGCTGATCGCGATGCCGGCGCTGCGTCTCGATGCCGCGTTCGCGCACCTGAATCTTGGTGACAGTCAAGGCAATGCGGCCTACACCGGTATCGACCCCTACTTCGACGACCTGTTCCTGATGGCCGCTGACAAACGTTTCCTGTCGGTGGAGCGCATCGTCGACACCGAGGAACTGGTCAAGTCGGTGCCACCACAGGCGTTGTTGGTCAACCGGATGATGGTCGACGCGGTGGTGGAGGCACCGGGGGGTGCTCACTTCACCACCGCTGCACCGGATTACGGTCGCGATGAGAAGTTCCAACGGCACTACGCCGAGGCCGCGTCGACGGAAGAGGGCTGGCAGCAGTTCGTGACGACCTACCTTTCGGGCAGCGAAGACGACTACCAGGCGGCGGTCAAGGCGTTCGGTGAGGAGGCCGCGAAATGACCGCCACCCGTGCCGAGGTGTGCGTCGTCGCGTGCGCCGAGTTGTTCAGGGACGCGGGCGAAATCATGATCAGCCCGATGACCAACATGGTGTCGGTCGGTGCTCGGCTGGCACGTCTGACGTTCTCCCCCGACATCTTGCTGACCGACGGCGAGGCACGTTTGCTCGCGGACACCCCACCCATGGGCAAGACGGGAGCGATCGAGGGCTGGATGCCGTTCGGGCGGGTCTTCGAGACCCTGGCCTGGGGCAGGCGCCACGTGGTGATGGGCGCCAATCAGGTTGACCGCTACGGCAATCAGAACATCTCGGCGTTCGGGCCGCTGCAGCAACCGACCCGGCAGATGTTCGGTGTTCGCGGCTCGCCCGGCAACACCATCAACCATGCGACCAGCTATTGGGTGGGTAACCATTCCAAGCGGGTCTTCACCGAGCAGGTCGACATCATCTCAGGCATCGGTTACGACAAGATCGACCCGGACAATCCGGCGTTCCGGTTCGTCAACGTCTACCGCGTGGTGTCCAACCTCGGGGTGTTCGACTTCGGCGGCCCGGACCGCACCATGCGCGCGGTGAGCCTGCACCCGGGCGTCACCCCTGCTGACGTTCGGGAAGCCACCTCGTTCGAGATACACGGCCTCGACGAGGCCGGTGAATCCCGGCAGCCAACCGAGGACGAGCTGCGCCTGATCCGCGAAGTCATCGATCCAAAGGCCCTGCGCGACAGGGAGATAAGGTCTTGAGGCTCAAGACACCGCTGACCGAGCTGGTCGGAATCGAGCACCCGGTGGTGCAGACCGGAATGGGCTGGGTCGCCGGTGCCCGGTTGGTGTCGGCCACCGCCAATGCCGGCGGACTGGGCATCCTGGCGTCGGCCACCATGACGCTGGATGAACTGGCAACCGCAATCGGCAAAGTCAAGGCCGCCACCGACAAACCATTCGGGGTGAACATCCGCGCCGACGCGGCGGACGCGGGCGATCGCGTCGAACTGATGATCCGCGAGGGCGTCAAGGTGGCGTCGTTTGCCTTGGCGCCCAAGCAGGAGCTGATCGCCCGCCTCAAAGAAGCTGGGGCGGTGGTAGTTCCGTCTATCGGAGCGGCCAAGCATGCCCGCAAGGTGGCGGCCTGGGGGGCCGACGCGATGATCGTGCAGGGCGGCGAGGGCGGCGGCCACACCGGGCCCGTCGCCACCACACTGTTGCTGCCGTCCGTGCTGGACGCGGTCCAGGGCACCGGCATCCCGGT
>NZ_LZKQ01000110.1 GCF_001668675.1 Mycobacterium asiaticum
TTGATGACCCGGGCGGGCGTGTTGCCCAGCACGCCGCCGGTGAAACTGCCCAAATTCGCCTCGTTGAACAGGCCGGCGCGAAGCTCTCCGAGCACCGGACGGAGCCGGTCCAGCTCGACCGCATCATCGCTCAGCTGCAGGAGCAGCCCGACAAGGTGCAGCACTGGAGTGTCGACGAGGCAGGCCTTGATGATCTGGTCGCCAAACTGCGAAAGACACCGGGCGTGCACGCGGTGCACGTCAGGGATGACCAGGAAGTCGCCGCGACGGCCGAAATCCAGTCCGGTTAGGACCGCACAGCGAAGGAGGACGCGATGAAGCTGCTGCTGGCGCTTCTCGGAGTAATGGCGGGCATCGCCATGGCGGTACCCGCGCACGCCGATCCCGGCTTCGATGAGCCGCCCACCGATGAGAACAACGAAGTCTTTCTTGACGACCTGCATGGGGTAGGGATCAATTTTCAGGATCCGAGTCAGGCCATCAGCGCGGGCAAAGCCGTATGCGGCTTTGTTTCTCGGGGCGTGTCGGGGCTGCAGCTCATCAACGACATCCGGGATAACAATCCCGGGTTGAGCAGCAAGGGGGCCGCGCAGTTCGCGACGATTTCGGCGAAGTCGTACTGCCCGCGGGCGCTTGAGTCGGTGGAGTAGTTCCGCCCACGCGTCGCGCATCATCCGTAACAGAAGTCTCAGGGATCACTCGAGGCATAACGCGCCCCACCAGCGCCCCCGGCACGACTCGAACGTGCGACCTAGGGATTAGAAGGCCCTTGCTCTATCCACCTGAGCTACGGAGGCAATGTGCAGGTCAGTCTATCCAACGGCCGAATCCCTGGCCGCGACCGCAACAACACGCGCCCGAAAGATGTTTGGGAGGGCCAATTACGGGTTATTGTGTGAGCCTCGACACACGTACATAATCGGCCGCCCTCGGCCGGTAACCGCAACGACGCGTGTGCCTGACGTCGAGGGGTGGAACCTAGTTATGTGCTTGTCCAGTGTGACTGCGCGGTGCTCGCGAGTCGGTGCTGAGGCGCTACGACAGGGTGCTGAATTGGCGGCTGACGCCAAGGACACCTATCGGGCCGGGGCCCTGCTGCTACGCGGGTCGCCATTCGCCGCCGGTTGGATCGCCGGGTGGTTGGCCACGGAATTCCCTCCGCACGTCGTCACCGGGCACGCGTTGTGCCGGATCGCCCCGCCGGCGATCAACCGGGTCGGCACCACCTGGGCGGCCCAGCGTGCCGACCTGGCGCTCACCGCGGCACTGGAGGAGTCGTTTGGGTCGAGCTTCCGGGAGCAGGTGTATCACCCGACCACGGACCCCTCCGTCATTCGCCGCAGCAGGCTGCCGCGGCCCAAGCCGGGCCCGCACCGCCGTTACGCGGCCAAGACCTCCAACATCTCCTACGGGCCCGGTGGCAACGAACACCTGCTCGACATCTGGCGCCGCCCCGACCTTGCCCCCGGTCACCGGGCACCGGTCCTCATCCAGGTCCCTGGCGGCGCGTGGAGCGTCAACGGGAAGCGACCGCAGGCGTACACGCTGATGAGCCGGATGGTCGAACTCGGCTGGATCTGCGTGTCGATCAACTACAGCAAGAGCCCGCGGGCGAAGTTCCCGGCCCACATCATCGACGTCAAACGAGCCATCGCCTGGGTCCGGGAGAACATCGGGGACTACGGCGGCGACTCGGACTTCATCGCGATCACCGGAGGATCAGCCGGCGGGCACCTGGCGTCGCTGGCCGCGCTCACTCCCAATGAGCCGCGGTTCCAGCCGGGCTTCGAGCGCGCCGACACCACGGTTCAGGCGGTCGCGCCGTACTACGGGGTGTATGACTTCACCGACTTCGACAACATGCACGAGTTGATGCTGCCGTTCCTCGAGCAGTTCGTCATGAAGGCCCGCTACGACCACCAGCCAGAACGCTTCATCGAGGCCTCGCCGGTCTCCTACGTGCACAGCGAGGCCCCGCCGTTCTTCGTGCTGCACGGCGAAAAGGACGAGCTGGTCCCCAGTGGGCAGGCCCGGGCATTCTGCGCGGCCTTGCGCGGCGCCGGTGCGCCGACGGTCGCCTACGCCGAACTGGCCAACGCCCATCACGCGTTCGACATCACCCCGACCGTCCGCTCCCGGCTGGCCGCCGACGCCGTCGCCGACTTCCTCGGCGTCGTGTACGGCCGGCGGGAGAGCTCGTTGCTCGACTCGTTGGCGCTGTCGGCGACCCCGGCCAGCTGAACCGCCGCAACCCGACCGGGCGTTGCCAAAGCAATATCGCTGCGCCACAGCGTGTCTCGCGACTCGGCGACTGTCGCCCACGGTACTGAGTGCATCGTCACTTTCACCACCGGCGGAACCGGACTAGCGTTGGGCTGGCATTCTGGTGGCGGGGCCCGATAGCAGGAGGATTGATCAGCGGTGAGAGGGTTGAGGTGCCGAGAAACCCGGCTCGCGGAGGGTCTCGATCGTGGCTGAGTCCAAGGGCGCGGTCAAGCTACCTGACGAGCTTGGACCGGTCGACTATTTGATGCACCGGGGCGAGGCCAATCCACGGACCCGCTCGGGCATCATGGCGCTGGAAATCCTCGACACCACACCGGATTGGAAACGCTTCCGAAACCGATTCGAGAACGCCTCCCGAAAGGTGTTGCGGCTACGGCAGAAGGTAGTGGTACCGACTTTGCCGACCGCGGCGCCGCGCTGGGTGGTCGATCCCGACTTCAACCTCGACTTCCACGTACGACGGCTCCACGTCAGTGGCTCGGGCACCCTGCGCGAGGTCTTCGATCTGGCCGAGGTGATGTTGCAATCGCCGCTGGACATATCGCGGCCACTGTGGACGGCCACCCTGGTGGAGGGATTGCCCGACGGTAAGGCGGCGACGCTGCTGCACCTCAGCCATGCGGTCACCGACGGTGTCGGCGGGGTGGAGATGTTTGCCGAGATTTACGACCTGGAACGGGATCCGGACCCCAGGCCGGTCCCGCCACAGCCCATCCCGCAGGATCTGACTCCCAACGATCTGATGCGGCAAGGGCTCAACCATTTGCCGCTCGCGATGGTCGGCGGCGCGCTCGGCGCTCTGACCGGTGCGGTGTCGGTGGCCGGACGCGCGGTGCTGGACCCGGTGTCGACCGTCTCAGGCATCCTCGGCTACGCGATGTCGGGCGCGCGGGTGATGAATCGGGCCGCGGAGCCGTCGCCACTGCTGCGCCGGCGCAGCCTGACCACCCGCACCGAAGCGATCGACATTCGGCTGTCCGACCTGCACAAGGCCGCGAAAGCCGGCGGCGGGTCCATCAACGACGCCTACCTCGCCGGGCTGTGCGGCGCCTTGCGGCGCTACCACGAGGCCCTCGGCGTGCCGATCAGCACGCTGCCCATGGCGGTCCCGGTCAACCTGCGTTCAGACGGTGACGCCGCCGGCGGAAATCAGTTCACCGGCGTCAACCTGGCGGCTCCGGTGGGCACCGTCGACCCGGTCGCCCGGATGAAGAAGATCCGCGCGCAGATGACGCAGCGGCGCGACGAACCGGCGATGAACATCGTCGGCTCCATCGCGCCGGTGCTCAGCGTGCTGCCGACGGCGGTGCTCGAAGGTCTCAGCGGTTCGGTGATCGGTTCTGACGTGCAGGCCAGCAATGTCCCGGTCTACCCGGGGGATACCTTCATCGCCGGTGCGAAAGTGCTGCGGCAGTACGGTATTGGGCCGCTGCCCGGTGTGGCCATGATGGTCGTGCTGATCTCCCGTGGCGGCTGGTGCACGATCACCGTGCGCTACGACCGGGCGTCGGTGCGAAAAGACGAGCTCTTCGCGCAATGCCTGCTCGAGGCGTTCAACGAAATCCTCGCGCTGGCCGGTGATCCGCCGCCGCGCGCCGTGGCCGCCTCGTTCGAGGCCGAGCCGTCGGATGCGGCCGCTCGATCGGTGTCGGGCTCATGAGCGCCGACGAGAAGGACGACGCAACGCGTCAACCACCCAGGGATCTGCGGTTGCCCGGTTCGGTGGCCGAGATCATGGCGAGCCCACCGGGTCCCAAGGTCGGTGCGTTCTTCGACCTGGACGGGACGCTGGTGGCGGGCTTCACCGCGGTCATCCTGACCCAGGAACGGCTGCGCCGCCGCGACATCGGCATCGGGGAGCTGCTCAGCATGATCACCGGCGCGCTGAACCACACCCTGGGGCGGATCGAGTTCGAGGATCTGATCGGTAAGGCGTCCATGGCGCTGGCCGGAAGGTTGCTCACCGATCTGGACGAGATCGGTGAGCGGCTGTTCAACCAGCGGATCGAATCCCGGATCTACCCGGAGATGCGCGAATTGGTGCGTGCGCACGTCGCTCGCGGACACACGGTGGTGCTGAGCTCCTCAGCGTTGACCATTCAGGTCAACCCGGTGGCGCGCTTCCTGGGCATCACCAACACGCTCACCAACAAGTTCGAAGTCAACGAGGACGGGCTGCTCACCGGCGGCGTGGTCAAGCCGATCCTGTGGGGACCCGGCAAAGCCGCTGCGGTGCAGAAGTTTGCGGCTGAGCACGACATCGACCTGAAGGAAAGTTACTTCTACGCCGACGGCGACGAGGACGTCGCCCTGATGTATCTGGTCGGCAATCCACGGCCCACCAACCCCGAGGGCAAAATGGCCGCCGTCGCCAGGCGGCGGGGGTGGCCGATCCTGAAATTCGAGAGCCGCGGGGGCGTCGGCCTGCGACGGCAGATCCGCACCCTGGCGGGTTTCAGTTCCATGTTCCCGGTCGCCGCGGGCGCGGTGGGGCTGGGATTGCTCACCCGCAACCGCCGGCGCGGCGTCAACTTCTTCACGTCGAACTTCTCCGCGTTGTTGTTGGCCACCTGCGGTGTGCACCTCAATGTGGTCGGGCGGGAGAACCTCACCGCGCAGCGGCCCGCGGTCTTTATCTTCAATCACCGCAACCAGGTTGACCCGATCATCTCCGGCGCATTGGTCAAAGACAACTGGGTCGGGGTGGGCAAGAAGGAGCTGGAGCGCGACCCCATCATGGGCACCATGGGCAAGTTGCTCGACGGGGTGTTCATCGACCGCGACGACCCGAATTCCGCCGTGGAGACCTTGCATACGGTCGAGGAGCGCGCCAGGAACGGGCTGTCCATCGTCATCGCCCCGGAGGGCACCCGACTGGACACGACGGAGGTCGGCCCGTTCAAGAAGGGGCCGTTCCGCATCGCGATGGCGGTCGGAATTCCCGTCGTGCCCATCGTGATTCGCAATGCCGAGATCATCGCGTCCCGCAACTCCACCACATTGAACCCGGGCACGGTCGACGTCGCGGTGTTCCCGCCGATCCCGGTGGAGGACTGGACCCTGGACACTTTGCCGGACCGCATCGCCGAGATCCGCCAGCTTTACCTGGACACGTTGGCGGATTGGCCGGTCGACGAGTTGCCCGAAGTCGCTCTGTACCAGAAGATGCCGGCGAAGAAGGCAGCGGCAAAGAAGGCGGCCGCGAAGAAGGCGCCGGCCAAGAAGGCGGCCGCGAAGAAAGCTCCGGCCAAAAAGGCCCCGGCCAAGAAGACCGCCGCGAAGAAGGCGGCTGCGAAAAAGGCTGCGCCGAAGAAGGCCGGCAAGATCACCCCGCGGACGACACCCGACAAGACCCCGCACGAATCCAGTGTCGACTTGAAAGACGATGTCCACCTTGAGGATGACGTCCTGCACAGCAACGGCGAGGCGCAACAGTCCAGTACGAACCAGGCCGACACCGTCGACCCGTCGACCCCTAAGCCCTGAGGACGGCTGTGACGCAGCCGGCCGCCGACACCAGCGCAGTCCTGACCGCTGAAGATGCGCTCGTGCTTGCCTCGATGGACACGCCTGCCGAGATGCAACTGGTCATGGAGTGGCTGCGCCAGCAACGTGCCCGCCATCCCGAGATCAAGTTCGACGTGTTGAAGCTGCCGCCGGAGGATGCGCCTCCGAGCAGTCTGACCGCGCTCGTCGAGGAATTCGAATCCAGTAGCGACCGGTCGATCGTGCCGGTGCGGGTGTTCTGGCTGCCGGCCGCCGACCGGGGCAGAGCGGCCAAGCTGTCCGCGCTCCTTCCCGGCCGAGATCCCTACCATCCCAGCCAACGTCAGCAACGGCGCATTCTGCGCACCGAACCGTGGCGCGCCCGGGTGGTGGCCGGCGAGTCGGCCAAGGTGTCCGAGCTTCGGCAGCAGTGGCGTGACACCACCGTCGGTGAAAACACCGCGGAATTCGCGCAATTCGTCAGTCGCCGGGCGCTGCTGGCATTGGCCCGCGCGGAATACCGGATCCTGGGCCCGCAATACAAATCTCCTCGCCTGGTCAAGCCGGAGATGTTGGCCTCGACGCGTTTTCGTGCCGGCCTGGAAAACATTCCCGGCGCCACCGTCGAGGAAGCCGGCAAGATGCTCGACGAACTGGCGACCGGCTGGAGCCAAGCGTCGGTGGACGTCATCTCGGTGCTCGGCCGATTGCTGAGCCGCGGTTTCGATCCGGAGTTCGACTACGACGAGTATCAGGTCGCCGCCATGCGCGCCGCCCTGGAAGCGCACCCGGCCGTGCTGCTGTTCTCCCACCGGTCCTACATCGACGGCGCCGTGGTGCCAGTCGCGATGCAGGACAATCGGTTACCGCCGGTCCACATGTTCGGCGGCATCAACCTGTCCTTCGGTGTGATGGGACCGCTGATGCGCCGGTCCGGGACGATCTTCATTCGGCGCAACATCGGCGACAACCCGCTGTACAAGTACGTCCTCAAGGAGTACGTGGGCTACATCGTCGAAAAGCGGTTCAACCTGAGCTGGTCCATCGAAGGCACCCGGTCGCGGACCGGAAAGATGTTGCCGCCCAAGCTCGGTCTGATGAGCTATGTGGCCGACGCCTATCTGGATGGCCGCAGTGACGACATCCTGTTACAGGGCGTTTCGATCTGCTTCGACCAGTTGCACGAGATCGCCGAGTATGCGGCGTACGCCCAGGGCGCCGAGAAGACGCCCGAAGGTTTCAGCTGGCTCTACAACTTCATCAAGGCCCAGGGCGAACGCAACTACGGCAAGATCTATGTCCGCTTCCCGGAAGCGGTTTCGATGCGCCAGTACCTCGGCCCGCCCAACGGTCCGCTGGCCCGCGATGAAGCGGCCAAACGCCTTGCGCTGCAAAAGATGTCGTTCGAGGTGGCGTGGCGGATCCTGCAGTCCACCCCGGTGACGGCGACCGGTCTGGTATCCGCGCTGCTGCTGACCACCAGGGGGCTGGCGCTCACGCTGGATCAGCTGCACCACACCCTGCAGGAGTCGTTGGACTACCTCGACCGCAAGCAGACCCCCGTGTCCACCAGTGCCTTGCGGCTGCGCTCGCGCGAGGGCGTCAATGCGGCGGTGGACGCTTTGTCCAACGGCCACCCGGTAACTCGGGTCGACAGCGGCCGGGAGCCGGTGTGGTACATCGCCCCGGAAGACGAACACGCCGCGGCGTTCTACCGGAACTCGGTCATCCACGCATTCCTGGAAACCTCCATCGTTGAACTGGCGCTGGCGCACGCTCGGCACGCCACCGGTGACCGGGTCGAGGCGTTCTGGGCGCAGGCGATGCGGCTGCGCGACCTGCTGAAGTTCGATTTCTATTTCGCCGACTCGGCGGCGTTCCGGGAAAACATTGCTCGGGAGATGGCGTGGCACCAGGATTGGGAAGCGCACGTGGCCGCCGGGGGCGACGAGATCGAGAAGATCCTGTACGTCAAGCGGCCGTTGATCTCCGAAGCGATGTTGCGGGTGTTCTTCGAGGCCTACGAGATCGTCGCCGACGTATTGCGCGACGCCCCGCCCGACATCGGCCAGAAGGAGTTGACCGACCTGGCCCTCGGGGTGGGTCGCCAGTACGTCGCGCAGGGACGGGTGCGCAGCAGTGAGTCGGTGTCGACGTTGTTGTTCGCCACCGCCCGCCAGGTCGTCACCGACCAGGACCTGATCGCGCCCGCACCGGACCTGTTCGAGCGGCGCAGCGCGTTCCGGCGCGAGTTGCGTGACATCCTGCGCGACTTCACCTACGTGGGCCAGATCGCCCGAAATCGGTTCGTCGAGCGGGAGGTCGAAGCGCGCCGGCAGCGGATGCGCCCCCAGCGCGAGACGGGCAGCGCCACGCCCGCCTGACCGCCGACTCATCCACAGTCGCGGCTTTGTCCACAGGTTCGCCTCTGCCTCGGTGCCGCGCGGCCCGCTTCGTCGGTGGCCGCGGGCTCAATGGGCTCAACACCGAGCACGACCAAGCGATTTCGCGGAAGGAAACTGAGCCCACATGTTCGAGACACCGTTCACCATCGTCGGTCACATCGTCACCGATCCCCAGCGCAGGCAGGTTGGCAATGAGGAGCTGATCAAGTTCCGGGTGGCGAGCAACTCCCGTCGCCGCACCAGCGACGGCGGCTGGGAGCCGGGCAACTCGCTGTTCGTCACCGTCAACTGCTGGGGCCGGCTGGTCACCGGTGTGGGTGCCGCACTGGGCAAGGGCGCACCGGTGATCGCCTACGGCCACCTCTACACCAGCGAGTACGAGGACCGTGACGGCAATCCCCGTTCGTCGACCGAAATGCGGGCGATAGCGGTGGGGCCGGACCTGGCGCGCACCATCGCCCGCATCGAAAAGCAGCGCTACACCGGTCCGGCTCCCGAGGCGGCTCCGAGCGCCGCGTCGGGCACCGATGTCCCCGGCGGCAGCCACCCCGACCAGGCTGGCGACGTTGCCGCAGGACCCGGCGGGCTGCCACTGTCGGCCTAGCGTTTCCCGGCGGTGCATAGGATGGGCCGCGGATATTTCCGAAAGATCAGAAAGGCAACACCGCGGCATGGCTGAGTTCATCTACACGATGAAGAAGGTCCGCAAGGCGCATGGCGACAAGGTGATTCTCGACGACGTGACGTTGAGCTTCTACCCGGGCGCCAAGATCGGCGTCGTCGGCCCCAACGGGGCCGGTAAGTCGAGCGTCTTGCGGATCATGGCCGGACTGGACAAGCCGAACAACGGTGATGCCTTCCTGGCCAACGACGCAACCGTCGGCATCCTGCTCCAGGAGCCGCCGCTGAACGAGGAGAAGACCGTCCGCGGCAACGTCGAGGAGGGTCTGGGCGAGATCAAGGTCAAGCTCGACCGCTTCAACGAGGTCGCCGAGCTGATGGCCACCGACTACTCCGACGAGTTGATGGAGGAGATGGGCCGTCTGCAGGAGGACCTGGACCACGCCGACGCGTGGGACCTGGACTCCCAGCTCGAGCAGGCCATGGACGCGCTGCGCTGCCCGCCGCCGGACGAGCCGGTGACCAACCTGTCCGGCGGTGAACGGCGCCGCGTCGCGCTGTGCAAGCTGCTGCTGTCCAAGCCCGACCTGCTCCTGCTCGACGAGCCGACCAACCACCTCGACGCGGAAAGCGTGCAGTGGCTCGAGCAGCACCTGGCCAGCTACGCCGGCGCGATCCTCGCGGTCACGCACGACCGGTACTTCCTGGACAACGTGGCCGAATGGATCCTCGAGCTCGACCGCGGCCGCGCCTACCCCTACGAAGGCAACTACTCGACCTACCTGGAGAAGAAGGCCGAGCGGATCGCGGTTCAGGGTCGTAAGGACGCCAAGCTGCAGAAGCGCCTGCAAGAGGAATTGGCCTGGGTCCGCTCCGGCGCCAAGGCCCGACAGGCCAAGAGCAAGGCTCGATTGCAGCGCTACGAGGAGATGGCCGCAGAGGCGGAGAAGACGCGCAAGCTCGACTTCGAGGAAATCCAGATCCCGGTCGGCCCGCGCCTGGGTTCGGTGGTGGTCGAGGTCGACCACCTCGACAAGGGCTTCGAGGGCCGCACCTTGATCAAGGACCTGTCCTTCACGCTGCCGCGCAACGGCATCGTCGGCGTGATCGGGCCCAACGGAGTCGGCAAGACGACGCTGTTCAAGACGATCGTCGGGCTGGAGGAGCCGGACAGCGGCACCGTGAAGGTCGGCGAGACGGTCAAGCTCAGCTACGTCGACCAGACGCGCTCCGGCATCGACCCGAAGAAGACGGTGTGGCAGGTGGTCTCCGACGGCCTGGACTACATCGAGGTTGGACAAACCGAGGTGCCGTCCCGGGCGTATGTATCGGCGTTCGGCTTCAAGGGTCCCGACCAGCAGAAACCTGCGGGCGTGCTGTCCGGTGGCGAGCGCAACCGGCTGAATCTGGCCCTGACCCTCAAACAGGGCGGGAACCTGATCCTGCTCGACGAACCGACCAACGACCTGGACGTCGAGACGCTGAGCTCGCTGGAAAACGCACTGGTGAATTTCCCGGGCTGCGCGGTGGTGATTTCCCACGACCGCTGGTTCCTCGACCGGACCTGCACGCACATCCTCGCGTGGGAGGGTGACGCCGACAACGAGGCCAAGTGGTTCTGGTTCGAGGGCAACTTCGGCGCCTACGAGGAGAACAAGGTGGAGCGGCTGGGAGCCGACGCGGCGCGTCCGCACCGAGTGACCCACCGCAAGCTGACACGGGACTAGTGTCAGGTCCGGCACTAGCCCAGCGGTACCCGTCGCGAGTGGGGAGCAATCGGAATGACGATCGATCCCGGAGCAAGAGATGACGTCGCGGCGTGGAGCACGTTCACGCAGCGGTCCGGAATACCTGACTGGGTATCCAAGGCGTACATCGACAGCTATCGCGGATCGCACGACAGCGAACCGGGTTCGCCGAATCCCGCCTCCGCACTGGTAACGCCCGCGATCGTGGATGCTCACCGCCGGCTCGCCGAGCACCGGCCGGCCGGTGAGAGCTCCGTGGCGGTGTACCCCGCCGACGACCCCGGCGGGTTCGGGCCGGCGCTTCAAGTGGTCACCGATCAGGGCAGCATGCTGATGGATTCGGTCACCGTGCTGCTGCACCGGCTCGGCCTGTCCTATACGGCGATCCTCACACCGGTCTTCGAGGTTCGCCGTGATTCCGCGGGCGAGATCCAGCGGGTCGAGCCGAAGTCGGACGACTCCTCGCCCTACGCCGGCGAGGCCTGGATCCACGTTCAGCTCTCACCCGCGGTGGACAGCAAGGTCCTTGCGGAGGCGGAACGTCTGCTGCCCAAGGTGCTGGCCGATGTGCAGCGGGTCGCCACCGACGCGTCGGCATTGATCGCCACCCTGAGTGAGGTCGCCGCCGCCGTCGAGAACGACCCCGAGGGCCACTACCAGGCACCCGACCGGCACGACGTGGCGGCGCTGCTGCGCTGGCTCAACGATGGCAATTTCCTGCTGCTGGGCTACCAGCGCACCGAGGTGCAGGACGGCCTGGTCGTCGGTGATGGGTCCAGTGGCCTGGGTGTGCTGCGGGCCCGGTCCGGCACCCGGCCCCGGCTGACCGACGAGTCCAAGCTGCTGGTGCTGGCTCAGGCGGCGGTGGGCAGCTATCTGCGTTACGGCGCCTACCCGTACGCCATCGCCGTGCGCGAATACGCCGACGGCGCACGGGGGGACGCCGGCACGGTCTACGAGCACCGCTTCGTCGGGTTGTTCACGGTGGCCGCGATGAACGCCGACGTGTTGGAGATCCCGACCATCTCGCACCGGGTGCGCGACGCGCTGACGCTCGCCGGCAGCGACCCCAGCCATCCGGGCCAGTTGCTGCTCGACGTCATCCAGACCGTACCGCGACCGGAGCTGTTCACGCTCAGCGCCGAACGGCTGCTGACCATGGCCAAAGCCGTCGTCGATATGGGATCTCAACGGCGCGCGCTGCTGTTCCTGCGGGCCGACCGGCTCCAGTTCTTCGTCTCCTGCCTGGTGTATCTGCCGCGCGACCGCTACACCACCGCGGTGCGCTTGCAGATCGAGGACATCCTGGTCCGCGAATTCGGTGGGACGCGGTTGGAGTTCACCGCGCGGGTCAGCGAATCCCCGTGGGCGCTCATGCATTTCATGGTCCGGCTGCCCACCGACGATCCACATCCGCGGCCCGTCGACGTGTCGGAGGCGAACCGCGTCCGCATCCAGGCGCTGCTCAGCGAGGCCGCCCGTACCTGGGGCGACCGCCTGGCCGCCGCCGCGCCGACAGATTCGGTCAGCCACGCCGATGCCGAGCACTATGCGAGCGCCTTCTCCGAGGCGTACAAGCAGGTCGTCACCCCCGCCGAGGCCATCGACGACATCGCCGTCATCAAAGAACTCAGCGACGATTCGGTCAAGCTGGTGTTCTCCGACCGGGACGAGCATGGCGTCGCGCAGCTGACCTGGTTCCTGGGCGGCCGCACCGCCTCGCTGAGCCAGTTGCTGCCAATGCTGCAGAGCATGGGCGTCGTGGTGCTCGAAGAGCGCCCGTTCACCGTCACCCGGCCCGACGGGCTGCTGGTGTGGATCTACCAGTTCAAGATCGTGCCGCATCCGACCATCCCGTTGGCGGCGTCCGACGAAGAGCGCGAGGCGGGTGCGCAACGATTCGCCGAAGCCGTCACCGCCATCTGGCAGGGCCGGGTCGAGATCGACCGGTTCAACGAACTGGTGATGCGTGCCGGGCTGACCTGGCAGCAGGTGGTGCTATTGCGCGCCTACGCGAAATACCTGCGCCAGGCCAACTTTCCCTACAGCCAGTCCTATATCGAGACGGTCCTTAACGACCACCCCTCGACCGCACGGTCACTGGTCGCGTTGTTCGAAGCTCTCTTCGACCCCAGCTCGTCCGGCAGCGGCCGGGACGCGCAAGCCGCCGCAGCCGCCGTCGCCGCCGACATCGACGCGTTGGTGAGCCTGGACACCGACCGCATCCTGCGGGCGTTCGCCTCGCTGGTCCAGGCCACGCTGCGCACCAATTACTTTGTCACCCGCCCGGATTCGGCGCGCAGCCGCAATGTGCTGTCGGTCAAGCTGAACGCGCAACTGATCGACGAGCTGCCACTGCCGCGGCCGAAGTTCGAGATCTTCATCTACTCGCCCCGCGTCGAAGGCGTACACCTGCGCTTCGGACCGGTCGCGCGCGGCGGGCTGCGCTGGTCTGACCGCCGCGACGACTTCCGCACCGAGATTCTGGGCCTGGTCAAGGCGCAGGCGGTCAAGAACGCCGTCATCGTGCCGGTCGGCGCCAAGGGTGGCTTCGTCGTCAAGCGTCCGCCGCTGCCGACCGGCGACCCAGCCGCCGACCGTGACGCCACCCGCGCCGAAGGCGTCGCCTGCTATCAGCTGTTCATCTCCGGATTGCTCGACGTCACCGACAACGTCGACCACGCCACCAAGGCCGTCCATCCGCCCCCCGGGGTGGTGCGCCGCGACGGCGACGACGCCTACCTGGTGGTGGCGGCGGACAAGGGCACCGCCACCTTCTCCGACATCGCCAACGACGTCGCGAAGTCTTACGGGTTTTGGCTCGGCGATGCGTTCGCGTCCGGGGGATCGGTGGGCTACGACCACAAAGCCATGGGCATCACCGCCAAAGGCGCGTGGGAGGCGGTCAAGCGGCACTTCCGCGAGATCGGCGTGGACACCCAGTCCGAGGACTTCACCGTCGTCGGCGTCGGCGACATGAGCGGCGACGTGTTCGGCAACGGCATGCTGTTGAGCAAGCACATCCGGCTGATCGCCGCGTTCGACCACCGGCACATCTTCCTCGATCCCAACCCCGATGCGTCGTCGTCCTGGGTGGAACGCAAGCGGATGTTCGACCTGCCCCGGTCCAGCTGGGACGACTACGACAAGTCGCTGATCAGCGAGGGCGGCGGGGTGTACAGCCGGGAACAGAAGGCCATCCCGGTCAGCCCGCAGGTCCGCGATGCCCTCGGGATCGACGGGGACGTGCAGGAAATGGCCCCGCCCAACCTCATTCGCGCGATTCTTCAGGCGCCCGTCGACCTGCTGTTCAACGGCGGCATCGGCACCTACATCAAAGCCGAGGCGGAGTCCGACGCCGATGTCGGCGACCGCGCCAACGACCCGGTGCGCGTCAACGGAAGCCAGGTGCGCGCCAAAGTCATTGGCGAAGGCGGCAACCTCGGCGTGACCGCCCTGGGCCGAGTGGAGTTCGACCTGTCCGGTGGCCGGATCAACACCGACGCACTCGACAACTCCGCAGGTGTCGACTGCTCGGACCACGAGGTCAACATCAAGATCCTGATCGACTCGCTGGTCACCGCCGGCAAGGTCAAGGCCGAGGAACGCAAACAGCTGCTCGAGTCGATGACCGACGAGGTCGCGACGCTGGTACTCACTGACAACGAGGACCAGAACGACCTGATGGGCACCAGCCGAGCCAACGCGGCCAGCCTGCTTCCGGTGCACGCCGACCAGATCAAATACCTCGTCGCCGAGCGCGGCGTCAACCGGGAACTCGAAGCGCTGCCGTCGGAGAAGGAGATCGTCCGGCGCACCGAGGCCGGCATCGGCCTCACGTCACCCGAATTGGCCACGTTGATGGCGCACGTGAAACTGGGTCTCAAAGAGGAATTGCTGAAGACCGAACTGCCGGACCAGGATGTCTTCGCCTCGCGGCTGCCCTATTACTTCCCCACGCCGCTGCGGGAACGCTTCACCCCGGAGATCCGGGGGCACCAACTGCGCCGCGAGATCGTCACGACCATGCTGGTCAACGACATGGTGGACACCGCAGGCATCAGCTACGCCTACCGGATCGCCGAGGACGTCGGCGTCACACCGATCGACGCCGTGCGCACGTATGCGGCCACCAACGCCATCTTCGGCGTCGGCCACACCTGGCGGCGCATCCGCGCGGCCAATCTGCCGGTTTCGTTGTCCGACCGGTTGACCCTGGACACCCGGCGGCTGATCGACCGGGCCGGTCGCTGGCTGCTCAACTACCGTCCCCAGCCGCTGGCCGTCGGCGCCGAGATCAACCGCTTCGCCGCGAAGGTCAAAGCCCTGACGCCACACATGTCGGAGTGGCTGCGCGGCGACGACAAGGCCATTGTCGAGAAGGAGGCCGCGGAGTTCACCGCGCAGGGCGCGCCGCCTGATCTGGCCTACCGGGTCGCTGCCGGGTTGTATCGCTACAGCCTGCTCGACATCATCGACATCGCCGACATCACCGAGATCGAGACCGCCGAGGTCGCCGACACCTACTTCGCGTTGATGGACCGGTTGGGCACCGACTCGCTACTCACCGCAGTGTCCGAACTGCCGCGCAACGACCGCTGGCACTCCTTGGCGCGCTTGGCTATTCGCGACGACATCTACGCCTCCCTGCGGTCGCTGTGCTTCGACGTGCTCGCGGTGGGCGAGCCCGACGAGAGCGGCGAGCAGAAGATCGCCGAGTGGGAGCACATCAGCGCGTCCCGGGTGGAACGGGCGCGCCGCACCCTCGACGAAATACGGGAGAGCGGCGCGACGGATCTCGCGACCCTGTCGGTCGCGGCACGGCAGATCCGGCGCATGACCCGCACCAGCGGTCGAGGTTCGTCGGGGTGAGCATCGGATACGTCGCAGCGGTGCCGGTGCGCTGGTCGGACATCGACATGTACCAGCACGTCAATCACGCCACCATGGTCACGATCCTCGAAGAGTCGCGGGTGCCCTTCCTCAAGGAGCCGTTCGGCGCCGACATCACCACCATCGGGCTGCTGATCGCCGACGTGCGGGTGACCTACAAAGACCAACTGCGGCTGGCCGACTCGCCGCTGCAGGTGACCATCTGGACCAAGCGGCTGCGGGCCGTCGACTTCACCTTGGGCTACGAAGTGCGTTCGGTGAACGCCGACCCGGAGTCCAAACCCGCCGTCATCGCCGAGTCGCAGCTGGCCGCTGTGCACATCAAGGAGC
Source organism: Mycobacterium asiaticum (assembly GCF_001668675.1). GTDB lineage: Bacteria > Actinomycetota > Actinomycetes > Mycobacteriales > Mycobacteriaceae > Mycobacterium > Mycobacterium asiaticum_D. The sequence continues at coordinate 15,770 of NZ_LZKQ01000110.1, forward strand.
AGCGGCTGGTGCGACTGTCGCCGCACCATCGGGAGTACCTGCAGCGGTGGATTCGGTAGCGGAGCGCGGGCTGTGGCTGCCTGACGACGCCCACCGCGCGGATCTGGCCAAGTTCGTCGATCACGCGCTGCGCCTCGACGACGCCGCGGTGATCCGGCTGCGAGCTCGCGCCACCGGACTCGTGACCGCTTGGGTGGCAACGGGTTTCGATGTGCTGGCCAGTCGCGTGGTGGCCGGCACGGTGCGGCCGGAGGACATGTCGGTCGGCGCCGACGGGTTGGCGCGCGGGCCGGCGGCCGGCGCCTCCGCCGACGGCTACGTCGAACCGGGTTTCGCCATGGATTCGGCATGGCGGGGCGCACTGCCGCCGGATTCGGGGTTCACCCACCTCGACGACGTACCGGCCAAGGCAATCCTGGAGCTGTCCCAGAGCGGCGCCCAATTGGCCCGCGAGCACGGCAGCGCCCACGGCCCGCCGGTCTCGCTGCTCGATCAGGAGGTCATCGAGGTCAGTTCGGGCGACACCGTCGTCGGGTTGCCGATGCGCTGCGTATTCGCTTTGACGGCAATGGGTTTCCTGCCGCCATCGGCTGATGCGATCAGTGACGAGGAAGTGATCCGGGTGCGGGTGCTGCCGACCTGGCTGCGCATCGACGCCCGATTCGGGTCGGTGTACCGACGGCGGGGACCCGCGTCGCTGGTGCTGCGCTGAACCGCGGGCCGCACCGCCCGGGTCTTTGAATCAGCGCGAGTTTTTCACGGCTCCTCAGGTGCCGTAGACCGTCCACAACGGCAGCACGCTGTTGAGGTAGTCCATGAATTTCTTCAAGCCCACCCGATACTGCCCGTAGCCGTACGGGTCTTCGGCGTATTCGGGAAAGGCGATGCCCAGTCCGAACAAGCCGGGAGCGATGATCCCGTTCTGTTGGTTGTACTCCAACGGCCCCCACTGCGGCGTCGCCGGCAGTTCCCGGCGATCGAAGCCGACGGTGTAGACCACGCGATCGCACTCGCGCAGTTTCTCGTCGAACTCGGGACTGGAGACCCAGTACCTTTCCAGCCGGTCCGGGTACACCCCGTCGATATTCTCCCGGGCCCACTCGGCCGCCCGGCCTTTGAGGCCGGTGTCATCGAACAGAATCCAATCATCTAGGTACACCGCATATTTGAGTGGACTGCGGTAGAAGTTGATCACCTTCTTGACCGGATGGCGCAACAGATGGGGCAGTGCGATCATCGACGAGTGCGAGGAGCCGAAAACGGCCACCGTCGCACCTTCAAGCGACTCGGCGGCGAGCTTCTCCGGGTCCAGTGCCACCTCGACCGGTATCTCGTCCAACTGCGGATAGTTCAGTTTCCTGGGCACCGCACCGACGGCCAAAATCACATTGTCGGCGATGACGGATTCACCCTCGGTCTCGACGCGCCACCGCCTGTTCTCCAGGTAAAGCGCGGTCGCCGTGGTCTGGAAGGTCTGCACCTGCTCGCGCAGATGGTCGGTGATCCACAACAACGGGTCGGCCACCAGTGCCAGCGCGCACGTCTCGGCCGGGTCGACCTCGCGCAGCGGCAGCGGTGGCGCCTCGGAGAATCGGAATGCCTTGGCGCCGTTGAGATATTCCAGGAACGTGCCGGCAATGGTGTTGCTGGAGACCGACCGCCACTTGGCGCCGAGATCGCCCGCGCCGAAGGCAGGGTCGATCCAGGCGAGCTTTTCCTGCGGGATGCCCTGGTCCAGCAGCCGCCCGACCGCGGCGATTCCCGCGGGTCCCGCTCCGATCACTGCCCACGCGTACGAAGTCATGCATCACCTATAGAGCAGCGGGCGGCCGAAAGCGAGCGAGCGGCTACCCGAGCCATGCCGCGCTGTCCGCCGGCAACCGGCCGTCCACCAGCGGCGCGCTGCTCAACAACAGCTCGCCCGGCGGCAGCGCGACCGGCCGATCACCGGCGTTGAGCACGCAGACCAGGCCGCCGCCGCGGCGCCGGAAGATCAGCACCCCGGTCGGCGAGGACAGCCAGTCGATCGCGGTTCCCTCGAATTCGGCTCGCGCCTCGCGCAATCGAATGACTTCGCGGAAGAACGCCAGCGTCGATCCGGTGTCGGCGCGCTGCTTGCCGACGGTCAGCGCGGCCCAGTCGGCCGGCATCGGCAGCCAGGTGTCGGGGTTCGTGGAGAAACCGAACGGGGGAGCGTCGCCCGACCACGGCATCGGAACCCGGCACTTGTCGCGGCCACGCTCGGTGTGCCCGGACCGTTCCCACGTCGGGTCCTGCAGCACCTCATCGGGCAGATCCACGTCCGGCAGACCCAGTTCCGAACCGTTGTAGACGAACGCCGCGCCGGGCAGCGCAAGCATCAGCATGACCATCGCCTTCGCCCGGGCCAGGCCGACCTCGCCGCCGCCGTAGCGGGTGACCTCGCGGCCCACATCGTGGTTGGACAGCGTCCAGGTCGGGGTGGCGTTCTCCAGCGCCGCCGCCTCCAGCGAATTCTGAACCGCGGCATGAATCTCGGTCGCGTCGAAGTCGGTGCGGGTGAGCCGGAAGTTGAAGCCGAGATGCAGTTCGTCGGGACGGACGTATTCCGCCCACTGCGCGTTGTCGTGGACCCACACCTCGCCGACGGTCACCGCGTCGGGGTAGTCGTTCATGACGGTGCGGATGTCGCGGTGGATGGCGTGCACGTGCGGCCGGTTGAACCGCGGGTCCTCGTCGCTGTGCCGCAGGATCTCGACGGCGGCATCCGGCGCGTCCGGCAGGCCCGCCGGCTTGGCCATCCCGTGCGCCACGTCGATGCGGAACCCGTCCACCCCGCGTTCCAGCCAGAACCGCAGCGTCTTCTCGAAGTCGTCGAAGATCTCCGGGTTGTCCCAATTCAGGTCCGGCTGCTCGGTGTCGAACAGGTGCAGATACCACTGCCCGGGGTTGCCGTCCGGCTCGATCACCCGCGTCCACGCTGGGCCGCCGAACACCGACTCCCAGTTGTTCGGCGGCAGCAGGCCATCCGGTCCGCGGCCGTCGCGGAAGAAATACCGATCGCGTGCGTCGGTGCCCGGGCCGGCGGCCAGCGCGGCCTGAAACCACGGGTGCTGGGAACTGGTGTGGTTGGGCACCACGTCCATGGTGACCTTGATGTTGCGGGCGTGCGCCGCGGCGATCAGCCGCTCGAAGGCGGCCATCCCGCCGAACAGCGGGTCGATGTCCCTGGGGTCGGCGACGTCGTAGCCGTGGTCGGCCATCGGCGAGACGGTGACGGGGTTGACCCAGATCGCGTCCACGCCGAGCCACGCCAGATGATCCAGCCGGTCGGCGAGCCCATCGAGGTCGCCGACGCCGTCACCGTCGCTGTCGGCGAACGAGCGCGGATACACCTGGTAGAACACCGCGGACTGCCACCACGGCTGTGCTGCCTGGTCAGCCATCAGAACGCCGAGTTGACCAGGGAGTGTGCAGCCATCTCCAGATACTGGAGCAACTGCCGCCGGTGTTCGTCGTCCAGGGTCTGGGAGTCAATGGAGCCGACGGCGGTGTACATGCACCGCAACCAGGCGTCACGTTCGAGCGCAGTGATCCGGAACGGCACGTGCCGCATCCGCAACCGCGGGTGTCCGCGCTGCTCAGAGTAGGTGCGCGGGCCGCCCCAGTACTGCTCGAGGAACATCCGCAGCCGCTCCTCGGCGCCGCTGAGGTCCTCCTCGGGGTAGAGCGGACGCAGGATTTCGTCCTCGGCAACCTGCTCGTAGAAGCGCGAGACGATCGCGTCGAAGGTCTTGGCGCCGCCGATGGCGTCGTAGAAGGTTTCTGTTGTTTGATCCATCGCTGTCCATTGTGGGGCACCCGCGACGGTGGCCGCGACGCTCCGGCTATTCACCGGATCGACACGGCGCCGACCCGGCAATAGGCGTGCGATCTGCAGAAAATCGTGGTGAACTGTCGGCGGAGGATTTATGGCGCAGCGCAACAAACGCCGCAGCCACCGCAGTTCGGGTGCCGCGGCATATGGGACCGGGCCTGCCGCCGCGCCATCTCTCCATAGTGTCGACACCCATCCGCCGTCGCGCACCGACAGCGCATCCATCTGGAACCGGCGGCGGGTGCTGTTGCTGAACTCCACCTACGAGCCGCTGACCGCGTTGCCGATGCGGCGGGCGATCGTCATGGTGATCTGCGGCAAGGCCGACGTGGTGCACGACGACCCGGCCGGGTTGATCATCCATTCCGCGACCCGCTCGATCGCGGTGCCGTCCGTGATCCAGCTTCGGTCCTACGTCCGGGTGCCCTACCGCGCCCGGGTGCCGATGACGCGGGCGGCGTTGATGCATCGCGACCGGTTCTGCTGCGCCTACTGCGGCGCCAAGGCCGACACCGTCGACCACGTGGTGCCGCGTAGCCGCGGTGGTGACCACTCCTGGGAGAACTGCGTCGCGTGCTGCTCGGCGTGCAACCACCGCAAGGGCGACAAACTGCTCAGCGAACTCGGCTGGGCGCTGCGGCGCGCGCCGCTACCGCCGACCGGCCAGCACTGGCGGCTGCTGTCGACGGTCAAGGAGCTGGACCCGTCGTGGGCCCGTTACCTGGGTGAGGGCGCGGCCTGATTCTGGGATTTCCGGGGTCCTAGGTGTCCCGGTATCACCCCGGGTGGGATACGGTTTGCGTCGTGAACGCTATGCAGACTCACCTGCTGCTAGTAGGTGTCCCGTTGTTGCTGGTGGTGGTCCTGAGCTTGCTGACCTTGACGCGCAAGGGCCCGCATCCCAAGAGCTATAACCTGTCGGAGAAGTGGACACACGCGCCGATTCTGTGGGCCGCCACCGATGAGGCTGTCGGCGGTTCCCACGGTGGTCACGGCGGTTCGGAGTTCACGGTTGGAGGTGGCGCAAGTGGCACATGGTGAAGTCGCGACGGTGGAGCCCACCGACCTGCCCAAGGGTTGGGTCCTCACGACCAGCGGACGCATCTCCGGGGTCACCGAGCCGGGCGAGCTTTCGGTGCACTACCCGTTCTCCATCAAAGAGCTTGTCGCCGTGGACGATGCGTTGAAGTACGCCTCGCGTGCGTCCAAGGCGCGGTTCGCCGTCTACCTCGGTGACCTGGGCAGCGACACCGCCGCCCGGGCGCGCGAAATCCTGGCCAAGGTCCCGACCCCGAACAACGCGGTGCTGCTCGCGGTGTCGCCGAATCAGAGCGCCATCGAGGTGGTGTACGGCTCTGACGTACGTGGCCGGGGTGCGGAGTCGGCGGCCCCGCTCGGTGTGGCCGCCGCTTCGTCGGCGTTCGAGCAGGGCAATCTGATCGACGGCCTGGTCAGTGCGATCCGGGTGCTCAGCGGGGGCATATCGCCGGCCTGACCGCCGGCCCGCTCCAGCGCGACGCGTGACGAGTTATGCACAGCTGTGGCGGGACAACGCCGCCCGTCGCGCGATCGCGCCCGACGTCGTCGCCGAGATCGCCGAACATCACGGCATCGACGCGGCCGCGCTGAATCTTCTCGACGGGTACGAGGAGATCACCGATCCGCACGGCAAGTCGTTCTTCCTCGTCCCCTCCGGCACCGGCGGGGACGACGTGCGCCGGGCGGTGCTGCTGACCTACGTGCTCAACGCCGGCACCGACTACGGCAAGGCGGGCAGTCGCCCGGGGACAGCCAATGACTTCCCCGAGACGGCGTACTCGACCGCCGAGGTCAGGCGGATCAAAGACCGGCAGCGGGCCAACAGCTGGAGCTACAACCGGGACGTCCGGTTCGTCCACCGCAACGGCGGTCGCCTGATGACGACGCCACACGGAATCCTGATGGGCACCGGCGGCAACCGGCTTCAGCGGCTCTACAGCCAGCGGGGTGGAACGACCTGGGGTGACATCTTCATGGTCAACACCGCCCGCGGGGCCGAGCCCGCCGAGGCGCTGCGCGGGATCGTCCGCGCGCAATCGCCCCGGCTGGCACTGGATCGGCTCTTGCACCACGAGGAGCGGCACAGCGCGCAGTGGGCGGAACTGGGCTATGCCGGCATGCTGCGCGCCTACAGCTGGGAACTGTTCCGCGAGTTGGTCTTTCGCCGCACCAACCGGCTGGAACTGGCGGCCGGCTTAAGCGACGGCGGCTACTGCTGAGCCTCGGCGTCGAACTTGCGTGCCCGCAAGGACCGCTTCACCCCGGCCTGCCCTTCGAGCACCAGCCGGCGCAGCGAGGGCGGCACCTCGGAGTCCGGTGCTTGCAGGAACTTGTCGGCGGCGGCAATCGCCTCCTCGCTGATGTCCCAGTGCGGGTACAAGCCGATCACCACCGACTGTGCGACTTCGCTGGACCGGCGCGCCCACACCGCCGGGATCACCTCGAAATAACGGTCGGTGAACGGCTTGAGCAACTCGCCCTGTCCCGGGGCGGCGATGCCCGCGATGATCGCCCGGCTCAACGCGTTGGCCAGGGTGTCGTCCTCGACCACGCGGGTGTACGCATCCTGCTTCACCTGCAGCTGCGGTCGCGCGGCTGAGGCTTGAGCTCCGTGCCGTCGGCCCGCGGCCGTCCGGTCGTTTTGCGTCTCGGCGTCGATGCGCGGCGTATCGGGACCGTCGGCGTCGATTGCGCCGGCGGTGGCCAGGGCGACGACCACGCGCCAACGCAGGTCGGTGTCCACGTCAAGGCCCGCCAGGCCCTGCTCGGCCGGGTCCCCGTCCAGTAACTCCGACAGCACGTCTACGTGCCGCGGTGACAACACCGACGTGCACAAGGCGTTGACGAAGACCAGCTGATGATCCGATCCGGGTTCGGCGCCGCGGGCCAACTCCAGCAGCCGGTCGGCGAGCTGCGGCCACCCGTGCTCGCGGGCCCAACCCGGCTCGGCGTAGGAACCCACCGCCGTCTGGGCCTGCAACAGCAGCCGCTGTGCCACCGTCACCTCGCTCTCGGCCTGGATGCCGTTCAGCACCAGCGCCACGAAGTCGCGCGCACGCAGTTCGGCCTCGCGGGTCATCTCCCAGGCGGCCGACCAGACCAGCGAGCGTGGCAGCGGCTCGGCGATGTCGGCAATGCGTTCCAGGGCGGTCTGCAGCGACTCGGGGTCGAGCCGCAGCGAACAGTAGGTGAAGTCGTCATCGTTGACCAAAACCAGCTTGCCACGCGAAACCCCAACCAGCGCAGGCACTTCGGTGGCTTCGCCCTCGACATCCAGCTCTTCGCGGTGCACCCGCACCAACTTGCCGGAGCCCTCGTCGTCGTAGATGCCCACGGCCACCCGGTGCACCCGCGTCTCACCCTTGCCGGGTGCGGCACCGCTCTGCGTCACCGCGAACCGCGTGAACTTGCCGTCACCGTCGACGTCGAAGTCGGGCCGCAACGTGTTCAAACCCGTGGTGCGCAACCACTGCTTTCCCCAGTCGGACAGGTCGCGTCCCGACGCCTTCTCCAAGGCGGTGACGAGATCACTGAAGGTCGCGTTGCCGAACGCGTGGGTCTTGAAGTAATCCCGCAACCCGGCCAGGAAGTGGTCCAGGCCCACGTAGGCGACGAGCTGCTTGAGCACCGAGGCGCCCTTGGCGTAGGTGATGCCGTCGAAGTTCACCTCGACCGCGTGCAGGTCGGGGATGTCGGCAGCGATGGGGTGGGTGGAGGGCAGCTGGTCCTGACGGTAGGCCCACGACTTCTCCACCGTCGCGAATGTCGTCCAGGCTTCGGTGTATTCGGTCGACTCGGCCTGGCAGAGCACCGAGGCGAAGGTGGCGAACGACTCGTTGAGCCATAGGTCGTCCCACCAGGTCATCGTGACCAGGTCGCCGAACCACATGTGCGCCATTTCGTGCAGCACGGTCTCGGCCCGGCGCTCGTAGGACGCCCGGGTGACCTTGCTGCGGAACACGTAGTCTTCCAGGAACGTCACCGCGCCGGCATTTTCCATTGCGCCGGCGTTGAATTCGGGTACGAACAGCTGGTCGTACTTGCCGAATGCGTAGGGCATGCCGAAGTTGCGGTGATAGAAGCCGAAGCCCTGCTTGGTCTCGGTGAACAGCCGCTCGGCGTCCATGTGCGGTGCCAGCGAGGCCCGGCAGTAGATGCCGAGGGGGATCTCGCCGTGCTCGTCGCGGTAGGTGTCATTCCACACCGCGTACGGCCCGGCCACCAGGGCAACCAGGTAGGTGCTCATCCGCGGGGTGGTGGCGAAGGTGTGGATGCTGGCCCTTTCACTGCCCCCGTCGCCCTCCTCGACCGACAGCGGGGCGCCGTTGGAGACCACCTGCCAGTGCTTGGGCGCGGTCACCTGAACGTCGAACGTGGCCTTGAGGTCCGGCTGGTCGAAGCAGGCGAACATCCGCTTGGCGTCGGCGGTTTCGAACTGCGAGTACAGGTAGGTCTCGTCGTCGACCGGATCGACGAAGCGGTGCAGGCCTTCGCCGGTGTTGGAGTAGCGGCAGTCCGCGTCCACCACGACGACGTTGCGGTCGGCCAGGCCGCGCAGGGTGATACCCGTCGATTCGTCGTAGCCGGACACGTCGAGGTCTTGACCGTTGAGGCTGGCGCTGTGAATGGTGTCGGCCGCCAGATCGAGCACGGTCTCGGCACCGGCGAGAGCGTCGAACACCACGGTGGTGGTGGAGCGGAAGGTGCGTTCGCCGGGTTTGCCCGCGCCGTCGGTGACGTCGAGGTTGATCTGGTAGCTGTGCACGGTGACCAGGGCGGCGCGTTCGACCGCCTGGTCCCGGGTGAGGTTGGGAAGGGCCACGCGCTCCAACATATCGGCTGAGCGTCGCCGCTTCAGCGCGCAGCATCCCGGCGGGAACAGTCCGGGCGTGGCTACGGTTGTGTCTGAGCGGACTGTCCGATGTGTCGACGAGAGGACGCAGTAATGGCCGAGAAGTCTGAAGCCGGTTTTTGGTTCGATCCGCTGTGTCCGTGGTGCTGGATCACCTCGCGCTGGATCCTTGAGGTGGAGAAGGTCCGCGACATCGAGGTGAACTGGCACGTCATGAGCCTGGCGGTGCTCAACGAGAATCGCGAGGGACTGCCGGAGCAGTACAAGGAAATGATGGCCAAGGCCTGGGGGCCGGTGCGGGTTGCCATTGCCGCCGAGCAGGCCCACGGCAAGAAGGTGCTGGAGCCGCTTTACACGGCCATGGGCACCCGCATCCACAACGAGGGCAACAAGGATCTCGAAGAGGTCATCAAGCTGTCGCTGGCCGACGCCGGCCTGCCCGCCGAACTGGCCGAGGCCGCAACCAGCACCGAATATGACGAGGCCCTGCGCAAGAGCCACCACGCCGGCATGGACGCGGTGGGTCCCGACGTCGGCACACCGACGATCCACGTCAACGGGGTGGCATTCTTCGGCCCGGTGATCTCGAAGATCCCGCGCGGCGAAGAGGCCGGCAAGCTCTGGGACGCCTCGGTGACCTTCGCGTCCTACCCGCACTTCTACGAGCTCAAGCGGACGCGCACCGAGCCGCCCCAGTTCGACTGAGCCCGGGTCGGACTAACGGCGGGTTGGGTGGCCGTCGCGGTGGCGTGCGCCGCCTGATGCACAATGACCGGCATGCGCGTCTACCTGGGTGCCGACCACGCCGGCTATGAGCTCAAGCAACACATCATCGAGCACCTGAAGAAGACCGGCCACGAGCCGATCGACTGCGGCGCCTTCAGCTACGACGCCGAGGACGACTACCCGGCGTTCTGCATCGCCGCGGCAACCCGCACGGTCGCCGACCCGGACAGCCTCGGCATCGTGCTGGGCGGGTCGGGCAACGGTGAGCAGATCGCCGCCAACAAGGTGCCCGGCGCCAGGTGTGCGCTGGCATGGAGCGTGGAAACGGCATCGTTGGCGCGCCAGCACAACAACGCGCAGTTGATCGGCATCGGCGGTCGGATGCACACCGTCGAGGAGGCGCTGGCCATCGTCGATGCGTTCGTGTCCACGCCCTGGTCGAAAGCCGAACGGCATCAACGCCGCATCGACATTCTCGCCGAATACGAACGGACCCACGAAGCGCCGCCGGTGCCCGGCGTCTCTTCCTGAGGAGACTGACAGCCAGTGCCCGAGGGCCATACGCTGCACCGGCTGGCCCGGCTGCATCAGCGCCGCTTCGCCGGACACCCCGTGGCGGTGTCCAGCCCGCAGGGACGCTTCGCCGACGCGGCCGTGGTGAACGGTCGGGTGCTGCGGCGCGCCAGCGCGTGGGGCAAGCATCTGTTTCACCACTACGAAGGTGGCCCGATCGTGCATGTGCACCTCGGGCTCTATGGAGCCTTCTCGGAGTGGCAACGGCAAGACGGTCTCATGCCCGACCCCGTTGGACAGGTGCGGATGCGGATGGTCGGCACCGAATACGGCACCGATCTGCGTGGACCCACGGTATGCGAGGTCATCGACGCGGCCCAGGTCGACGATGTCGTCGCCCGGCTGGGACCCGACCCGTTGCGTGCCGATGCCGACCCGGCGTGGCCATGGGCGCGAATCAGTAAGTCGCGCAGACCTATTGGATCCATGCTGATGGATCAGACCGTCATCGCGGGAGTGGGTAACGTCTACCGCAATGAGCTGTTGTTCCGCCAGGGCATCGACCCATACCGGCCCGCGCAGCAGGTCTCCGAGGCGGAATTCGCCGCGGCATGGGCGGATCTCGTGGCGTTGATGAAGGTCGGGTTGCGGCGCGGCAAGATCATCGTCGTCCGCCCCGAGCACGATCATGGTGCGCCCTCGTACGCGCCCGCCCGGCCCCGCACGTACGTGTACCGGCGGGCCGGCGAACCGTGTCGGGTGTGCGGGGAGGTGGTCCGCACGGCAGTGCTGGAGGGCCGCAATGTGTTCTGGTGTCCGACCTGCCAAAATTGATCGCGCAGCGCGAAAGTTCAGTATTCACTGAGGATTTCGATCACGGCCGGCGTCAAGCCGTTTACCAGTAAACTGGCAGAAGAAACGCTGGCGTCTACAGTTTCGCGGTGCGGCGTGCGGGTAGAAGATGTCCTTGTGAAAAACATTTCCCGTTTAGCTGCAACCCTTTTCGCCATGGCCGCTGCGCTGGGGCTCGCCGGTGTGGGAGCGGCGACCACCGCTGCGGCCCAACCCGCTCCGTTGCCTGAGTATCACTGGTGTCCCGGACAATTCTGGGACCCGGGCTGGGGCCAGAACTGGGACGGCGGTAATTGCCACGACGATCATCACCGGGACCGAGACGGCAATGACCACAGCCGCGACTGGAACAACGGCTGGCGCCGGTAGCGGCTCAGTCGTCGGCAGGGAGGACGCCGAGCACGCGGTAGACCTCGTTACTGAGGGCGACACTGCGCGGATCGGCGTTCGCCTTGCTGGCGTCGAAACGGTTCGACACGTATCCGTAGCCGATTCGGTGTTCGAGGTCGACAAACGCGAATGACCCGCCGAGACCACCGTGGCCGAAGACCAGTGGGTTGGGGCCGTTGATGCAGCGCTGGTTCAGCATGTAACCCAGGCCCCACCCGTGGTCGGCGACCCGCGGTCCCAACACCAGGTCCGGCTCGAAGCCGCCCTGGCAGACCCGAACCAAATCCATGTGCTCGCGGCTCAGCAGCTTCTCCTGGGCCAACGCGTTGTAGAACGTGGCCATGCCGAGCGCGGAAACCTGCGCGTTGGTGCCGGGAAATTCCAGCTGCCGCCACAGCTGCAGGTTTTCGGTGTCCAGGTCGTCGTCGGCGAGGAATCCCATCGAGATCGACATGCCGGCCTTGGGGTGGTCGGCCAAGCTGGTCGGATCGCTGGGCGCCTGCAGTTCGGCCAGCAGTTGCCGGCCGGTCGGCTTGTTGACCCGCTCGGCGCAGCGGGCTTGCTCGACCGGCGTCAGCCCGATGTGGATCTCGGCGCCGATCGGTTGGGCGATCTCGGTGCGCAGGTACTGCCCGATGGTGCGTCCGGTGACGCGACGGAACACCTCGCCGAGGATGAATCCGAAGGTGGTCATGTGATAGCCCTGCGCGGTGCCGGGCTTCCACCACGGCTCGGCGATCTCCAGCTGCCGGCAGACGTAGTCCCAGTCGCACAGCTGCTCGGTGGTCACCCGGGTACGCGGTCCGATGACCCCGGAGCGGTGGCTCATCACCATGGCCAACGTGATGTCGTCCTTGCCGGACTGGCCGAACTCGGGCCAGTAGCGGGTCACCGGCGCATGCAGGTCCAGCTCACCGCGATCCGCGAGCTGATGGATGCAGGTGGACGTCAGACCCTTGGTGCCGGACAGCACCGTGGTCAGCGTGTCCTCCTGCCACGGCCGGGTGCCCGCGCCGTCGGCCCAGCCACCCCACAGATTGACCACCAGATGACCGTCGACCCATACGGCGACGGCGGCGCCGACTTCCCCACGCAGCGCGAAATTGCGCTCGAACGCGTCGCGCACTCCGACGAAGTTCGAGGCGCATGAGCCGTGAATAGTGACGCTTCCCAGGTCGCTCATTGCGCCTTTCTGCCGTGCAAAATCTTAGCTCAGAGCGGGCGACGGGAATCGAACCCGCGTAGCTAGTTTGGAAGACTAGGGCTCTACCATTGAGCTACGCCCGCAAGTGTTAGTCGAGCGAGACTGTACGTGGTGGCGTAGATCAAATCTAATCGACGCAGTCGCGTGACCGCAGCGTAAGGTCCGAGGTCGCCTCCGGGCCGGGTCCCGGCTGGCCGTAGGATCGCGAGGTCAGCGCGGGGTGTAGCGCAGCTTGGTAGCGCATCCGCTTTGGGAGCGGAAGGCCGCAGGTTCAAATCCTGTCACCCCGACCAGCCCGACAAGCGCACAGCCGCACGCAGGAACGACAAACCGAGGAGCACGCCGTGAAGAGCACCGTTACGACTTTGAGCCCGACCCGGGTTCGCATCAATGTGGAGGTGCCGTTCACCGAACTCGAACCCGATTTCCAGCGCGCCTACAAGGAGCTGGCCAAGCAGGTGCGACTGCCCGGTTTCCGGCCCGGCAAGGCGCCGGCCCGCCTGCTCGAGGCGCGCTTCGGCCGCGAGGCGCTGCTGGACCAGGTCATCGAGGACGCCGTGCCCAGCCGTTACGGCCAGGCGTTGACGGAGTCGGACGTGCAACCGATCGGCCGGCCCAACATCCAGGTGACCAAGAAGGAGTACGGCGAAGAGTTGCAGTTCTTCGCCGAGGTCGACGTCCGTCCCAAGCTGGAGATCCCCAATCTGGACGCGCTGACCGTCTCGGTCGAGCCGGTGCAGGTCGCCGACGAGGAGGTCGAGGCGGAACTGGATTCGCTGCGGGCGCGGTTCGGCACATTGGCCGGCGTCGACCGGCCGGTGCAGACCGGCGACTTCGTCTCGATCGACCTGTCCGCGACGGTGGACGGCGAGGAAGTGCCGAACGCCACCGCCGAGGGGCTGTCGCACGAAGTCGGCTCCGGCCGCCTGATCGCGGGCCTGGACGACGCGTTGGTGGGCTTGTCCGTCGACGAGTCGCGGGTGTTCACCGCCAAGCTGGCGACCGGCGAACATGCGGGCCAGGACGCCGAGGTGACCGTCACGGTCAAGTCGGTCAAGGAGCGCGAGCTGCCCGAGCCGGACGACGAGTTCGCCCAGCTGGCCAGCGAGTTCGACACCATTGAGGAGCTGCGCGCCAGCCTGGCCGAGCAGGTTCGCAACACCAAGCGCGCCCAGCAGGCCGACCAGATCCGCAACGCCGCCCTGGACGCGCTGCTCGAGCAGGTCGAGGTGCCGGTGCCGGACGCGATCGTCCGCTCGCAGATGGACGAGACCCTGCAAGCCGCGATGAGCGGCCTCAACCAGGACCCGGCCAAGTTCGCCGAGGTGCTCGAACAGCAGGGCTCGTCCCGCGAGGAGTTCGAGGCCGAAGCGCGCACCGCCGCCGAGAACAACGTCAAGCGGCAGCTGCTACTCGACGCGATCGCCGACGAACTCGACGTCCAGGTCGGCCAGGAGGACCTGACCGAGCGATTGGTGATGACCTCCCGGCAGTACGGCATCGAGCCGCAACAGCTGTTCGCCTATCTGCAGGAGAACAATCAGCTGGCCGCCATGTTCGCCGACGTGCGGCGCGGTCTGGCGGTCGCGGCCGTGATCGAGAAGGCGACCGTCACCGACAACGACGGCAACACGATCGACACCAGTGAGTTCTTCGGCAAGCGGCACGCCGGCCACGATCACGATCACGATCACGATCACGAGCACGAGCCCGAGCACGAGCCCCATGGGGCCGAGGATGCGTCCGAAGCCGACGACGCCACCGCGCAGGCCCAAGCCGCCGAACAAGGCAGCGAAGAAGCGGCCGAAGAGGACAACGCCGAACAGGCCGACGAACCCACCTCGTGACGCTGTGAGCGAACGAGCCCTTCTCAGGTGGTCAAAGGGTGGGCCCGGTTCGTTAGTGTCAGGTGCAACACGCAATACGAGAAAGCAGGTAATTCAGTCGTGACTGACATGCGTTCGAACTCGTTGGGTCTCAACCTCACGGACTCCGTCTATGAGCGCTTGCTGTCCGAGCGCATCATCTTCCTGGGTTCGGAGGTGAACGACGAAGTCGCCAACCGGTTGTGCGCGCAGATTCTGCTGCTTGCGGCCGAGGACGCCGACAAGGACATCTCGCTGTACATCAACTCGCCCGGCGGCTCGATCAGCGCCGGAATGGCGATCTACGACACCATGGTGCTGGCGCCGTGCGACGTCGCCACCTACGCCATGGGCATGGCCGCCTCGATGGGTGAGTTCCTGCTGGCGGCCGGCACCAAGGGCAAGCGTTACGCGCTGCCGCACGCCCGCATCCTGATGCACCAGCCGTTGGGCGGGGTGACCGGTAGCGCGGCCGACATCGCGATCCAGGCCGAACAGTTCGCCGTCATCAAGAAGGAAATGTTCCGGCTCAACGCCGAGTTCACCGGCCAGCCGATCGAGCGCATCGAAGCGGATTCCGACCGCGACCGCTGGTTCACCGCGCAGGAAGCTCTCGAATACGGCTTCGTCGACCACATCATCACCCGCGCCGCCCACATCAGTAATGGAGAAGCCCAGTGAACCCTCAGGACCCCCGGATCCAACCCCAGGCGCGGTACATCCTGCCGTCGTTCATCGAGCACTCGAGCTTCGGCGTCAAGGAATCCAACCCGTACAACAAGCTGTTCGAGGAACGCATCATCTTCCTCGGCGTGCAGGTCGACGACGCGTCGGCGAACGACATCATGGCGCAGCTGCTGGTGCTCGAGTCGTTGGATCCCGACCGCGACATCACCATGTACATCAACTCGCCGGGTGGCGGCTTCACCTCGTTGATGGCCATCTACGACACCATGCAGTACGTGCGCGCCGACATTCAGACGGTGTGCCTGGGTCAGGCCGCGTCGGCCGCCGCGGTGCTGCTGGCCGCCGGCACCCCGGGTAAGCGGATGGCGCTGCCGAACGCGCGCGTGCTGATTCACCAGCCGTCGCTGTCCGGCGTGATCCAGGGTCAGTTCTCCGACCTGGAGATCCAGGCCGCCGAGATCGAGCGGATGCGCACCCTGATGGAAACGACGCTGGCCCGGCACACCGGTAAGGACGCGTCGGTGATCCGTAAGGACACCGACCGCGACAAGATCCTGACCGCCGAAGAGGCCAAGGACTACGGAATCATCGACACGGTTCTGGAATACCGGAAGCTTTCGGCGCAGAACGCCTGAGCCCGGCAAGCTGGGTGTCACCTATCCCCGCGAGCAGACGCAAAAGCACCCGGATTTCAACGAAATCGGGTGCTTTTGCGTCTCCTCGCGGGTCAGCGTCGCGGTAGGGTTGTGGCCGGAGGGCTCGCCAAGCGGCTGACCACAGCCTCGGTGGCGTAACGACCGCGACACGCCAGGGACACGTATTGCGCGTCTCAACGAGTGGCGGAGGCTCTCGGGCTATATGTTTCATGCACACCATAAGCGCGAATAACCAGTTGAATACCAAGCAAGCTATTCGGCATTAACGGTCGCGGCAGGCCGGAACTAACGGGTAGCGTCGTGAGATACCAACCGGCAACCAAGACGTTACGGCGACACAGGAAGTAGGCCCTGAGGCATCATGGCACGCATCGGAGACGGCGGTGACCTGCTGAAGTGCTCGTTCTGCGGCAAGAGCCAGAAGCAAGTCAAGAAGCTCATTGCTGGCCCGGGCGTGTACATCTGCGACGAGTGCATCGACCTGTGCAACGAGATCATCGAAGAGGAACTGGCCGACGCCGACGACGTCAAACTTGACGAACTGCCCAAGCCGATCGAGATCCGTGACTTCCTCGAGGGCTACGTCATCGGGCAGGACACCGCCAAGCGCACGCTCGCGGTCGCCGTCTACAACCACTACAAGCGGATTCAGGCCGGCGAAAAGGGCCGTGACTCGCGTTACGAGCCGGTCGAGCTCACCAAGTCCAACATCCTGATGCTCGGCCCGACCGGCTGCGGCAAGACGTACCTGGCCCAGACGCTGGCCAAGATGCTCAACGTGCCGTTCGCCATCGCCGACGCCACCGCGCTGACCGAGGCCGGCTACGTCGGTGAAGACGTCGAAAACATTCTCCTCAAGCTCATCCAGGCCGCCGACTACGACGTCAAGCGCGCCGAGACCGGCATCATCTACATCGACGAGGTGGACAAGATCGCCCGCAAGAGCGAGAACCCGTCCATCACCCGGGATGTGTCCGGCGAGGGTGTTCAGCAGGCTCTGTTGAAGATCCTGGAAGGCACCCAGGCGTCGGTTCCGCCGCAGGGCGGCCGTAAGCACCCGCACCAGGAATTCATCCAGATCGACACCACCAACGTGCTGTTCATCGTCGCTGGTGCGTTCGCCGGCCTGGAGAAGATCATCTACGAGCGGGTCGGCAAGCGAGGCTTGGGCTTCGGCGCCGAGGTGCGCTCGAAGGCCGAGATCGACACCACCGACCACTTCGCCGAAGTGATGCCCGAGGACCTCATCAAGTTCGGCCTGATCCCTGAGTTCATCGGCCGCCTGCCGGTGGTCGCCTCGGTCACCAACCTCGACAAGGAGTCGTTGGTCAAGATCCTTTCGGAGCCCAAGAACGCTCTGGTGAAGCAGTACACTCGCCTGTTCGAGATGGACGGCGTGGAGCTCGAATTCACCGACGAGGCGCTCGAGGCGATCGCCGACCAGGCGATCCACCGCGGCACCGGCGCCCGCGGTCTGCGCGCGATCATGGAAGAAGTCCTGCTGCCGGTGATGTATGACATCCCGAGCCGCGACGACGTTGCCAAGGTGGTCGTCACCAAGGAGACCGTGCAGGACAACGTGCTGCCGACGATCGTGCCCCGCAAGCCGTCTCGTTCGGAGCGGCGCGACAAGAGCGCCTGACCGCTCGATTTCCCGCGTCTGACGTGCGTTTGCCACGCCAGAGTGACGAATACCACAGTTTGGCGTTTCACCGTCGACGACCCCGCGCTGACTACGGCTTTTGCTTGCGTACTCGCTGGTAACACCGCCTCGAGAGCGGCTATACAACCTAAGAAAAGTGTCATAATTGGTACCGCCAGTGACATGAAACGTGAGAGCGGAAGAAGGCACTCCGGCGCGCGTAATCTTGGGAACCAGTGGAGTGCCTGTCCGGACACCAGATGGAAGGCGGAGACGTGGATCTGAACGGCAATGGCGCCGGGGCAGAGTCTCATAACGGGTCCGGTCGGCAGCGCCTGGAGAACGTCGTTATCCGATTCGCGGGAGACTCCGGCGATGGCATGCAGCTGACCGGCGACCGATTCACCTCTGAGGCGGCGCTTTTCGGAAACGACCTCGCCACCCAACCCAATTACCCCGCCGAAATCCGCGCTCCCGCAGGAACTTTGCCAGGCGTCTCGTCATTCCAGATCCAGATCGCCGATTACGACATTCTGACGGCCGGCGACCGGCCCGACGTGCTGGTCGCGATGAATCCCGCCGCGCTCAAAGCCAATATCGGCGATCTGCCGCGCGGCGGCATGGTGATCGCCAATTCCGACGAATTCACCAAGCGCAATCTGACCAAGGTCGGTTACGTCACCAACCCGCTGGAAACCGACGAGCTCGAGGAATACGTCGTCCACGCGGTACCGATGACGACCCTGACCCTCGGCGCGGTTGAAGCGATCGGCGCCACCAAGAAGGACGGCCAGCGCGCCAAGAACATGTTCGCGCTGGGGTTGCTGTCGTGGATGTACTCGCGTCCGATCCAGACCAGTGAGAACTTCATCCGGGAGAAGTTCGTCCGCAAGCCCGACGTCGCCGAGGCCAACGTGCTGGCGCTGAAGGCGGGCTGGAACTACGGCGAAACCACCGAAGCGTTCGGCACCACCTACGAGGTGTCGAAAGCCTCGCTGCCGGCCGGCGAATACCGGCAGATCTCCGGCAACACCGCCTTGGCCTACGGCATCGTCGCGGCCGGCCAGCTGGCCGACAAGCAGGTGGTGCTGGGCAGCTACCCGATCACCCCGGCCTCGGACATCCTGCACGAGTTGTCCAAGCACAAGAATTTCAACGTCATCACCTTTCAGGCCGAGGACGAGATCGGCGGTATCTGCGCCGCGATCGGCGCCTCCTACGGCGGCGCGCTAGGTGTCACCAGCACCTCGGGGCCGGGTATCTCGCTCAAGTCCGAGGCGCTCGGGCTCAGCGTGATGACCGAGCTGCCGCTGATCGTGATCGATGTCCAGCGCGGCGGACCGTCCACCGGGCTGCCCACCAAGACCGAGCAGGCCGACCTGCTGCAGGCCCTGTTCGGCCGCAACGGCGAGTCGCCGGTGGCGGTAGTGGCGCCGCGGTCGCCCTCCGACTGTTTCGAGACCGCCATCGAGGCCGTCCGCATCGCCGTGTCGTACCACACCCCGGTGATCGTGTTGTCCGACGGCGCCATCGCCAACGGGTCTGAGCCGTGGCGTATCCCGGACGTCAGCTCGCTCAAGCCGATCAAGCACGTCTTCGCCAAGCCGGACGAACCGTTCCAGCCCTACGCGCGCAACCCCGAGACACTTGCCCGTCAGTTCGCCGTGCCGGGCACCCCCGGCCTGGAACACCGCATCGGCGGCCTGGAAGCGGCCAACGGTTCCGGCGACATCTCCTATGAGCCGGTCAACCACGACCTGATGGTCCGGATCCGGCAAGCCAAGATCGACGGCATCCGCGTCCCCGATCTCGAGGTGGACGACCCGACCGGCGACGCGGAGTTGCTGCTGATCGGGTGGGGCAGTTCCTACGGCCCCATCGGCGAGGCCTGCCGGCGGGCGCGGCGCAAGGGCATCAAGGTCGCTCATGCCCACCTGCGCCACCTCAACCCGTTCCCGGCCAACCTGGGCGACGTGTTGCGTCGCTATCCGCAGGTGGTCTGCCCGGAGATGAACCTCGGCCAGCTGGCGATGCTGCTACGCGCGAAGTATCTGGTGAACGTGCAGTCGGTGAGCAAGGTGCACGGCCTGTCTTTCCTGGCCGACGAAGTGGGTCGCGTCATCCGCGCCGCGTTGGGCGGGACGTTGGCAGACATCGAGCAAGACAAAACCATGGTCGCCCGATTGTCGGCGGCCACGGTTGGAGCGGGAGCCGCACTATGACCAACTTGATTGGGGCCGACCTGGGCGTTACCCCCAAACCGAGCAAGAACGACGGGGTGCCCCGGCTCTCCGGTGAAGACCAGCCGCAGAAGGGCAAGGACTTCACCAGCGACCAAGAAGTCCGTTGGTGCCCCGGTTGCGGTGACTACGTCATCCTCAACACAATCCGCAACTTCCTGCCCGAGCTCGGGCTGCGTCGCGAGAACATCGTGTTCATCAGTGGCATCGGCTGCTCCAGCCGGTTCCCGTACTACCTGGAGACCTACGGGTTCCACTCGATCCACGGCCGGGCCCCGGCCATCGCCACCGGTCTGGCGCTGGCGCGTGAGGACCTGTCGGTCTGGGTGGTCACCGGCGATGGGGACGCGCTGTCCATTGGCGGCAACCACCTCATTCATGCGCTGCGCCGCAACGTCAACATCACGGTGCTGTTGTTCAACAACCGGATCTACGGGCTGACCAAGGGCCAGTACTCACCGACATCCGAGGTCGGCAAGATCACCAAGTCCACCCCGATGGGATCGCTGGACCACCCGTTCAACCCGGTGTCCCTGGCGCTGGGCGCCGAAGCGACGTTCGTCGGCCGGGCGCTGGACTCCGACCGCGCCGGTCTGTCCGAGGTTCTGCGTGCCGCGGCTCAGCATCGCGGCGCCGCCCTGGTCGAGATCATGCAGGACTGCCCGATCTTCAACGACGGCTCGTTCGACGTGCTGCGCAAGGAGGGCGCCGAGGAGCGGGTGATCAAGGTCCGTCACGGTGAGCCAATCGTGTTCGGCGCCAATGGTGAGTTCTGCGTGGTGAAGTCGGGCTTCAGCCTGGACGTGGCCAAGACGGCCGACGTCGCCGTGGATGAAATCGTGGTCCACGACGCACATTCCGACGACTCGGCCTACGCCTTCGCGCTGTCGCGGCTATCGGATCAGAACCTCGACCACACGGTTATGGGTATCTTCCGCGACGTCAGCCGGCCCACCTACGACGACGCGGCCCGTTCGCAGGTCACCACGGCCAGAACTGCGACCGCATCCGACGAAGCCGCGCTGCAATCGCTGCTGCGCGGTCGCGACACCTGGACCGTGGACTGAGGTGACAACACAGGTGCCCGAGGAGATTTCACTGGCCGCTGTCGTTCTTGCCGGCGGCGAATCGCGGCGCATGGGCCGCGACAAAGCGACCCTACCGGTGCCGGGTGGCAGCACCACACTGGTCGAGCACGTGGTAAGTGTTGTGGCGCAACGTTGTTCGCCGGTTTATGTGATGGCGGCGCCGGGCCAACCGTTGCCGGCCCTGCCGGTCCCCATCCTGCGCGACGAAATGCGCGGGCTCGGACCACTGCCGGCTACCGGCCGGGGTCTGCGCGAGGCCGCGGCAGCCGGCGCGCAGCTCGCATTCGTCTCGGCGGTCGACATGCCTTCGCTGACAACCGATTTGATCGATGAGCTGGCCCGCCTGGCGGTCGAGACCAACGCCGAAATCGTGATGCCGTGGGACGGCCGTAGCCATTATCTGGCCGCGGTGTACCGCACGGACCTGGCCGACCGGATCGACGCGCTTGTCGCCGGCGGGGCCCGCCGGATGAGCGCTTTGATCGACGCCTCGGACTCCCAGCAGATTGTCATGCCGGAATCCGCTGCGTTGACCAACGTCAACACCGAGGCCGATTTGAGAACGCCGGTGCGGTCCGGGCGCTGACCCGTCGCGCTGATTGTTAGCTGAATTCACTTGTGGTACTTGGCGATCAACCATTTCGCGTAAGCGAAGGTGTGACGCACTCGTCCCTCCTGCGCGGCATGTGGGCTGAGTCACTCCGGGATTCACCCCGATCGCCGGAGGCCTGCAGAATTTTTCAAACCCCAAATCCGGTGTCACAGCTCACATTATGTGCGTGATTCGGCTCACCAAATCGCGACTTCGTTGCCGCGTTGACACTGTCCGTGAATGCGGGATTGACCTGCGCGGACCCTGGTGGATCCGCGCCGTGATCGACTCGTGACCGCAGCGAGATCTTCGCGTCGCCGAGATGACGAATCCAAATCGTTATCGTACGGTCCTGTTAGCCCGAAAACGGGCGCCGCAAAACCGAATAAACAAACCCAAAATTGAATCCACGGACCCGCGTGTGAGCGGAGCGGGGGACGGCAACCGAGTACCGGTGCCGCCCCGCAGGCGACGGTCTACGGCCGCGCCGGGTAATTAGGCCCTCCGCTGTCGTGCCGAAACGAGACGGCACGCCCTGAAGCAGTTATTTCCGCGTCTGACGACGCAGCAATCCAATCCGACCCACAGCTGTGGGCTGTCTTCGGCGCGCGCGCAACGAAAGGAACAAGCTTGAAGAACGTCCGCAAGACGCTCATCCTCGCCGCGATCACCGGGACCCTCGTGACCATGCCGGGCGCCGGCATTGCACATGCCGACGTCGAGGGCGTGGACCCGAACGTGGCGCCGGGCTTCGACCCGAACCTGCCGGCCCCGGACGCGCCGCCCGCCGACGCTCCGCCGGTCGACCCGGCTGCGTTCGACCCGAACTTGCCGGCCCCGGATGCGCCGCCTGTCGACGCTCCGCCGGCCGACGCGCCGCCCGCGCCGGAGCCTGCCGGCTTCGACCCGAACCTGCCGGCTCCGGACGCGCCGCCCGTGGACCAGGTGCCCGCGCCCGCGCCCAAGGCGTACAGCGTGAACTGGGACGCGATTGCGCAGTGCGAGTCCGGCGGCAACTGGGGCATCAGCACCGGTAACGGTTACTCCGGCGGCCTGCAGTTCACCCCCAGCACCTGGCGTGCCAACGGTGGCTCGGGATCCGCTGCCGGTGCGAGCCGTGAGGAGCAGATCCGCGTGGCCGAGAACGTGCTGCATTCGCAGGGCATCGGTGCCTGGCCGGTCTGCGGCCGACGCGGCTGATCAGCCGATAAACGAATAACGACAAGTGCCGGGCTACCAGCCCGGCACTTCGTCGTTTCTGCCCGTAGTAGCGTCGAACCGGTGACCGATACGCCACGTGAATTCGACATCATTGTGTACGGAGCCACCGGGTTCGTGGGGAAGCTGACCGCCGACTACCTCGCCCGCGCCGGTCAAGACGCGAAGATCGCACTGGCGGGCAGATCGACCGAGCGGCTGGAGGCGGTCCGCAGATCCCTCGGGCCGTCCGCCCAATCCTGGCAATTGGTGACCGCCGACGCCTCATCGCAAGCCACGCTCGAGGAGATGGCCGCCCGCACCCGGGTCGTCATCACCACCGTCGGGCCTTACACCCATTACGGGCTGCCGCTGGTGGCCGCGTGCGCCGCCGCTGGGACCGACTACGCCGATCTGACCGGTGAGGCGATGTTCGTCCGGGAAAGCATCGACCAGTTCCACAAGCAGGCAGCCGACACCGGCGCCCGGATCGTGCACGCCTGCGGCTTCGACTCGATTCCGTCGGACATGACGGTGTACGCGCTGTACCGGGCCGCGCGCGACGACGGCGCGGGTGAACTGGCCGACACCAACTTCGTGGTCCGCTCATTCAAGGGCGGGGCGTCCGGCGGCACCATCGCCTCGGTGTTGGAGGTGCTGCGCACCGCATCCCGCGACCCCGAGGCGCGCCGGCAGATGGCCGACCCGTACACCCTCAGTAGCGACCGCGGTGCGGAACCGGAGGTGGGCAAGCAACCGGACCTGCCGCTGCGGCGCGGCAGCCAGCTCGCCCCCGAACTCAGCGGTCTGTGGACGGCGGCTTTCCTGATGGCGCCCTACAACACCCGAATTGTTCGGCGCAGCAACGCTTTACTTGATTGGGCCTACGGGCGCCAGTTCCGTTACACCGAAACGATGAGCGTCGGCTCCTCACCGCTCGCGCCGGTTGCGTCGGCCGCCATGACCGGCTTCGGCAACGCGATGTTCGCCGTCGGCAGCCGCTTTTTCCACCGCCTGCCGAGTGGATTGGTGGAGCGCGTCGTTCCCAAACCGGGTAGCGGCCCCAGTGAGGCGACCCGCGAGCGCGGCTTCTACAAAGTGGAGACCTACACCACGACCACCTCGGGCGCTCGCTATGTGGCTCGGATGGAACAGCGGGGCGACCCGGGCTACAAGGCGACATCGGTGCTGTTGGGCGAGTGTGGCCTCGCGTTGGCCAAAGACCGCGACAAGCTTTCCGACCTGCGCGGGGTCCTGACCCCCGCGGCGGCCATGGGTGATGCGCTGCTGGATCGTTTCCCGGCGGCAGGTGTCGTGTTACAGACCGAGAGATTGACGTGACGTGGCGAGCGGAAAACCCCCCGCGCCGAGGGGTGCCCATCCGGGAGGCGTGAGTCTACTGTCGAAGATGCGACCCCCTACGAATTAACGACGAAGGTGGAGAGCGATGGCCGATCTCGACGATCTTTACCAGCAGATTCCGACCGCGGAGCTGGCAAGCCGGTTAGGCGCGGATCAAGGCGAGGTGGACAAGGCGGTGCACACGCTGGTGCCCGTCTTGCTCAGCGGGTTGCAGCACGGCAGCCAAGACCCCGAGCATGCCAGCCGGATCGAATCCGCGGCCAGCGGTCACGCCGCCCGGGGCCTGCTTGACGCCGGCGGCGGCGGACCGACGCTGGACCAGGTCGACGAGAACGACGGACACCAGGCCGTCTCGACGCTGTTCGGCGGCAAAGACACCGACGAGGTCGCCTCGGCACTGGCCGGTAGCGGCGCGGGCAACAGCGACCTGCTCAAGCAGCTGCTCCCGGTGGTGCTGCCAATCGTGTTGGCCTACATCGGAAAACAACTCGGCTCCGGCAATACGCAGGAAACCGGCGCGCAGAAGGGTTCCGGCGGACTGGGCGACATACTCGGCAGCATCCTGGGTGGCGGCAACGACAAGGGGCTCGGCGGCATCCTCGGCAACGTGTTGAGCGGCAAGGGCGGCGGGCTCGGCGACATCCTCGGTGGTTTGCTGGGCGGGCGGAAATAGCCAGCGTCACAACATAATTGCGCTGAGCCGAAGTCTGTTCCGGCAATTGCAGGATTAGTAGCCTCGCGGTCAGGGGTAGTACCAGAACCGAAATCGACGCAACGAGAGGGAAAGTCATGGCAGACACGCTCCAAGAAGGTCAGAAGCTGGTACGCGGCGAGTCGCTGGTCTCCAACAACGGGGCCTACACGCTCACCCTGCAAGATGACGGGAACCTGGTGCTTGCTTCACGCGGTAAGCCGCTGTGGGCCACCTCGACCAACGGTCAGGATGTGGTGCGCGCGGAGGTACAGCGCGACGGCAACTTCGTCCTGTATACGGCCGACAAGCCAGTGTGGCACACCGACACCAAGGGCAAAAAGCAGGTCAGGCTCGTCCTGCAGGACGACCGCAATCTGGTGCTCTACGCCGCCGACGGCCCGGCCTGGGAGATGCCCTTGTCATCGAGATCCTCGGCGGCGGGCTCGGCCACCGGCTCGGGCGGCGGCGGTGCGTCGGTCTCGGTTTTGGTGGACCAGGCCGGGCCGTCGGCGGCGTAGAGCACCAGATTGCGGTCGTCCTGCAGGACGAGCCTGACCTGCGTTTTGCCCT
>NZ_LZKQ01000111.1 GCF_001668675.1 Mycobacterium asiaticum
GCGGTGCATCGGGCGCAACCGCAGGAGCCGTCGGGACGGGCGCGCCGCCCCCTGCGCCTCCGCCGCCGCAGCTCGATCCACGGCTGAATCAGCCCGCACCACAGCCGGTCCCAACCCCGTTCACCACCGCCACCCCGAGCGCGCCGCCGCAACAGGGTGTGCACGACCCGCGGATGCCGTCGCACACCGACCTGGGACTGGTGCGTCGGGTGCGTCCACGCCCGCAGAGCGGATGGCGCAAGGTGGTGCACCGGGTCACCGGCCTCAGCCCCAAGGAGTCCGAGCAGGAGAACACCCGCCAGAAGCTGATCGCCAGGGTGAGCCAGCCGGTGCGGGGTGACTACAGCATCGCGGTGCTGTCGATGAAGGGTGGCGTCGGTAAGACCACCACGACGGTCGGGTTGGGTTCTACGTTCGCCGCCATCCGCGGCGACCGGGTGATCGCGGTCGACGCGAACCCCGACTTCGGTACGCTGGCCCAGCGCGGGCCCGACCAGAGCCGATCGACGGTACGAGATTTATTGTTGGACGACAACATCTTTCGGTATTCAGACATTCGCCGGCACACGTCGCAGAGCACGAGCCGCCTGGAGATCCTTGCTTCCGAACGTGATCCGGCTACCTCGGAAGCCTTTTCCGACGCCGATTACCGGGTGGTGATCCGGCTGTTGCAGCGGTTCTACAACCTGATCCTCACCGATTGCGGCACCGGACTGGTGCACTCGGCGATGGAGAGCGTGTTGGACGAAGCCGACGCGATTGTGTTGGTGGCGTCGCCGGCCATCGACGCCGCACGCAGCGCGCTGGCGACACTGGATTGGCTGGAGCATCACGGACGCGCACACCTGGTGCCGAATGCGACCGTCGTCATCAGCGCCGCGCGGCCGGGTAAGTCGTCGGTGGACCTGGACAAGCTGGCCGCGCAGTTCCTCACCCGCATCCGCGCGGTGCACGTGATCCCATTCGACGACCACCTGGCGCAGGGATCGGAGATCGTGCTGGATCTGATGGCCAACAAGACCCGCCAGGCGTTCCTCGAACTGGCCGCTTCGATCGCCGACGGGTTCGCGCATACCAAACGCGCCGAACGTAATTCGCGGAGTTGAGACCTACCCGCCGCGTGCTGCGATCATCGCCGACCGGTTGACTTTGGTCGCCGCGGTGCGGGGGATCGCGTCGACGAATTCGACCGTCTTGGGCACCTTGTAGGGCGCGAGCCGGCCTTTGGCGTACTCGATCACCTGCTGCTCGGTCACCGGACCGGCGGCTTGCACGACGGCATGCACGCGTCGTCCCCAGTGCGGGTCGGACAGGCCGATGACGACGACGTCGGCGATGGCGGGATGCCCGGACAGCGCCGATTCCACCTCTGCGGGAAAGACATTGGCCCCACCGCTGACGATCATGTCGGCCCGGCGGTCCACCAGGTAGAGAAAACCGTCCTCGTCGAGATGGCCGATGTCGCCCGCCGAGCGAAAACCGTCCTCGGTCGACGGCAACGGCGGCGCGCCTCCGAGATAGCGGTATCCCGCGCTCATCGGCGCGCGCAGATAGATATCACCGTCTTCGCCCGGGCCGAGCGGCTTCTTGTCGGTGTCCAGGATCCGGATCTCGGTGTCCCGAAAGCCGCGGCCCACACTGCCGGGATGGGTGAGCCACTCGTCGCCGCGCAGCGCGGTCAGCCCGAGGTTCTCGGTCATCCCGTAGGCCGTGACGATCTGCTCGGGACTGAGCAGTTCGAACCAGGTGCGCAACAGCGACGGCGGCATCACCGCGGCGCCCTGCAGGATGAACACGATGCTGGACAGGTCGCGCTCGCGGATGTCGGGCAGCGCGGCGACGCGAGCGAGCATCGTGGGCGTGGCGGTGAAGTTGGTGATCCGGTAGCGCTCGATGGTGTCGACGAACAGCGCGGCGTCGAACTTCTCCAGGATCACCAGATGATCGCCGCTCAGCAGCATGAGCAGGGTCGCGAAGCCGTTGGTGTGATACATCGGCGCGGGCACCATGATGATCTGCGGCTTGGCCACCGGCGTCCAGTTGGCCAAAAACGGCTCGCCCTGCTGCGGAATCCACAGTGACGGAGCCAGGTTCAGGATCACCTTCGGCACCCCGGTGGAGCCGCTGGAGCAGATACCGTTGGCGGTCGGGGAAACGGCTGTGGGCAGCGGACTTTCGGATTGGGAGGCCGCCAGCGCGTCCAACTCCCAGCGGCTGGTGTCGTCCACCGTCACCGCAGGGTTGATGACCCCGCGCACCCGCTCGCGTTCCCATTCGGGCAAATCCCAGTGCATCGGGATGGGAACCGCGCCGATCTTCCAGCATCCCAGTGTGGCCAGCACCAGGTGCACCGAGTTCTGGATCGCCAGTGCCACCATCGAACCCGTCTGTGCGCCCCGGGCAGCCAACGCCCGTCCCCATTGATTCGCCCGGGCATCGAGCTCAGCGAAGGTGAGTGCCTGCGCGGTGCCGTCCAGCGCGACGACGGTGATCGCCGGATCGTCCCGTTGTTGTTCTGCCAGCTGCTGCAGCTTGGCGCCGAACGGGACCCCGCCCGCGAACGGGTCGGGGTTGACGTCGGCGGTGACGGGTTGGGTACTCACGCGGGTACTCGCCGGCTGAACAACGTCTCGAAGTACCCGTCACGCACATCGGGTACCAACCGCAGGCTGAGCGCCTCCGGTCCCAACGGCAACCGGATCAGCGGTTGGGTATGCCGGTCCAGCACGCTCACGTCGGACTCGTCGCAGAAGCCCAGCGCACCAAGCAACTGATGCGCGGTGCGCAGTACCTGGCGAGCGGTGTCGGCCGCCTTGAGTCGCAGCACCAGGGCGTCTGCCGAAAGGACTTGCGCGGGCAGCGATTCCGGTCGGCACAGGGTGTACTTCGCCAGCTCATGGAGCCCGCGCACCGCGACGGCGGCATCGGCCACCGCGAACCGCACCGCCTGGAAGTCGGCCAGCGGCTTGCCGAACTGCACCCGCGCCTGCACATGCTCGGTGGTGATGTGCAGCGCCTGCTGCACGGCCCCCAGAATCCGCCACGATCCCAGCACGAGATGAAGATTAACGTCAGCGACCGGCACGGTCGCCTCGGGTGCCGACGACGTGGCCGGCACCAGGAACGGGCCCAGTTTGGCGCCGGTCCGGGCCCCGGGCTGTACCCGATAGCGGTTGGCGTCGAGGTCGGCGGCGACCCAGCTGCCGGGTAGGTCACCGTGATCGATGCGCGGCGCCTCGGGATTCACCAGGCTCAGCCGTGCGCCGTCGATCGCCAGCAGTTCCTCGACCAGTGGATACGGCAATGCCGTCGCCCCGGCGCACTGACACAGCACCGCGGCGGCCAACAGATCGTCGGAGCCCGACCGGACGTCGAGTTCGAATGCGCCGAGCGCGCGCAGGGCATCACCCGCCGCCTCCCGCACGCTGTCGTCGTTCTCCGCGCGCAGCGCCGCCTGCGGCCCACCCAGCCGGGACAACCGCTTGGCCGAGACCGCCGCGAAGTCGCTGATGTCCTGTGGCAGTTCGGTATTCACCGGTGTTCTCCCAACACGTCGCGGGCCACCATCATTCGCTGCACCTCGATGGTGCCCGAGGCCACGGTGGCTGCCTGCGCGTACCGCCAGTGGTCGTCAACGGCGCCATAGAGCGCGGCGGATCTGCCGCTGTCCAGTGCCGTCGGGCCCAGCACATCGAAAAGTAGTTCGGCGACCTGCTGATCACAGGTGGTCGTCGCGATGCGGGCCGCGCTGGCCGCCGCACCGGCCGACGGGTCGTCCTGCAGCGACACCGCCCGATACGCCATCAGCCGGGCCACCCGCAGGTCGACTAGTGCGCGCACCCACCGGCTGCGGATGGATTCGGGCAACCGGTCCCAGTCGTCGCCGAGTTCGGTCTGCATCCGGTCCAGCAATGACTCGCAGCGCGCGTAGCGAGCTATGCCGACCCGCTCGAACGCCAGCGCTTCCCGCATCACCCGCCAGCCGTCACCGGGCTCACCCAGGATGTCCTCGTCGAAGGCCTGCAGATCGTCGAGGAACACCTCGTTGAGGTGATGCGGTCCCAGCATCGACGGGATGCCGCGCACGGTGAACCCGGGCCGATCCATCGGGATCAGAAACAGGCTGAGCCGCTTGGCTTTCGGCGCATCCGGATGAGTGCAGGCGGCCAGCACACACCACGACGCCATCCGGGCATACGACGTCCAGACCTTCTGGCCGGTGATGCGCCAGCCGTCACCGTCGGGTACCGCGCGGGTGCGCAACGACGCGAGGTCGGTCCCGGCTTCCGGCTCGGAAAAGCCCTGGCACCAGATGACCTCACCGGACGCGATGCCCGCCAGGTGCTTGGCCTTCTGCTCGGCGGTGCCGTGGCGCATGATCGCCGGACCTACCCAGTTGATGCCCATATACTGCGGGCCGCGAGGTTCGTAGTTCGCCCACATCTCCTCGCGCAGCACGGTCTGCTGCCAGATCGAACCGCCGCCCCCGCCATGCTCTTTCGGCCAGGCCAGCGCGAGCAGCCCCTCGGCGGCCAGCAGCTTGCAGAACGATTCGGTGGTGGCCAGGTCGTCGGGATTGTCGGTGCAGGCGCCCAGGAAGTCGGCGGGTATGTGGTCGGCGATCAACTGCCGCAACCGGTTTCGCAGCTCGCCGGCGTCGTCGCCGAGGTCGTAATCCATGCTGGTCATCCCTTCGGCAACCCGAGCACCCGCTCGGCGATGATGTTGCGCTGAACTTCGGAGGTGCCGCCGTAGATGGTGGCGGCCAAAGCGTCCTGACGCTCGAACAACAGGTCCGGATCGGCGGTCGAAGCCGGCCCGGCGGCCGCCGCGCTCAGCTCCCAAACACGTTGCAGTGTAACCGATCCCAGTAGCTTCATGGTCTCGGCCTCCGGACTCGGCCGCCCGGCGAGCTCGTTGTTCAGCGCGCGGTAACCGGTGGCGCGCAGCGCCTCGGCGTCGGCGAGCAGGCTGCCCAATTCGGTGTAGATGTCCGCGTCGGCCGTCCCCTTGATCGAGTCCAGGCCCCGCTTGATCTCAACCCAGTTCATGATCCAGATCATCTGGCGTTCGTGCTGCAACGATGACATGGCAACGTTCCAGCCGCCGTTGTACGTGCCCAACAGGTTGGCCACCGGCACTTCGACATCGTCGAGAAAGACTTCGCAGAAAGTCTCGTCGGAAATCGAGGCCATCCGGATCGGTTCGATCCGCACCCCGGGCGATTGCAGATCCAGGATCAGACACGAAATGCCGCGATGTTTGGGCGCGTCCGGGTCGGTGCGAGCATAGAGCGTGCACCACCGCGACAGATGCGCCTGAGTGGTCCAGATCTTGTGACCGTTCACCCGGAAGACATCGCCGTGGCGCTCGGCGCGGGTGCGCAAGCCCGCGAAGTCCGAGCCGGCTTCCGGTTCGGACATCCCCAGCGCCCACCACTCGTCACCGCGCAGTAACGGCACCAGTAGCCGGTCGATCTGTTCGGGTGTGCCGAACTTGCGGATGCCCGGTGCGGCGACACCTGGCCCGGCGACGTTGGGCAGCTTGGGCGCCGAACGCAGTGCGGCCTCGATGCGGATTTCCATTGCGTCGCGCAAACCCAGCGACCGGCCGCCATGCTCGCGCGGCCAGGTCGGCTGCAGCCAGCCGGCTTCAAAAGCCGCTCGCTGATAGTCGCGGCGCAGTGGAATGTCCCAGCGGTAGACGCGGTAGCGCTCGTAATAGTCGGCGGGCAGAAACTCATCCAACCACGCACCGAATTCCGTTACCACTGCGCTCATTTCGCTTCTCCCGCGAACCGGCGGCCCACCTCGTGGTACAGCGCGCGGCTGTCGCCGAGCAGTGCGGCGTGTTGCCAGGCGTGCCGGACGTAGAGGTGCGCGTCGTGCTCCCAGGTTTGTCCGAGCGCGCCGTGCACCTGGACATTGGTGCGTGCGCACGAAGTCGCGGCGTCGGCTGCGGCCGCTTTGGCGAACGCCGCAGCGGTCCAGGCGGTCTCGGACCGTTCCAGGCGCGCGGCGGCCGCATAGGTGAGGCTGCGGGCCCGCTCCAGGCTGACGTAGTTGTCGGCCAGCGCGTGCTTGATGCCCTGAAATGCGCCGATCGGAACCCCGAACTGCCGCCGGGTCTTGGCGTGCTCGACCGATCGCGCCAAGGCGGCGCCCGCCACGCCGACCAGATCGGCGGCCACCGCCACCAACGGCGCCGCCAAGGCCGCTTCGGCGGATTCCACCGGCGCGACGGCCACGGGCTCGGCGTCCACTTCGATGTCTGCGCCGGGCTGGGCGGGGTTGGTCGAATCGCACGTGACGATCGTGACGCCGTCGCCGGTGCGCGCGACAGCCGCCACCGTCCCGCTGTCCGACTCGGCCAGGGTGACGATCAGCTCGGCGCGCGCCATGTTCGGCACGGCGACGGCGCGCCCGCGCAGCCGCCCGTTGCGCAACGTCATCGGCGCGCCGGGCAGTCGTTGGCCGGGGGAGTGCACCGCCAGCGTCGCGACCGTCCCGGCCGCGATGTCGGCCAGCACCGCCGCCGCACCGTCCTGGCCGGGCGGGTCGACGGCGCTTAGTACGCCGGCGGCCAAACCGACGCTGCTCAGCAGCGGGATGGGGGCGATGGCGGCGCCGCACTCCTCGAGGATCACGGTCAGCTCGACGGGGCCGAAGTCGCCGGAGGTATCCTGCTTGGCTAATTCGGTCCAGCCGAGCTCGACCACCGTCTTCCACGGGGCGCGCCAGCGGTCGGGATCCGTGATCGCCTGGCGGGCGGCATCGGTGGGGCACTCGGCGCGCAGGATCGCACGCACGGTGTCGCGCAGCGACAGTTGCTCCGAAGTCAGACCGACATCCATAAGACCCCTAACATAATAAAAATAGTAAACTAGCCATCGCCGCGCAAACGCTGCCGGCCGTGTGCGTGCATAGGTGGTCGGATGGTCGAGTGGTATTTGTTCCTGCCACAGGTTCGGGTGGCGGTCGCCGATATTTCGGAGCGCGCCCTGCAGGCCGAGACCAGCGGTTTCGACGGCATTGCTTTCATCGACCATCTGGAAGCGCCGGGCCAGCCTGGTGAAAACATCTGGGAGGCAATGGGCATTGCCACCTGGGTGGCGGCCAGAACACATCGGTTGCGGGTCGGACATCTCGTACTCTGCTACGCGTTCCGGCATCCGGCGGTGCTTGCCAAGCAGGCCGTCACGCTGTCCGCGGCTTCGGAGGGCCGGTTCGACCTCGGCCTCGGTTCGGGTTCCTGGCCGGCCGAGTTCACCAAATTCGAGGTAGGTCAGCAAGATCCGGTGGCCCGCGTTGAACAGCTCGGCCGCCACCTGGCCGTGATCAAGCGCTACTGGTCCGGCGAGCAGCAACCGACGCCCAGCGCCCCGATTCCGCTGGTGCTCGGCGGCAGCGGCCGCCGAATGATGAAACTGGTTGCCGAACACGCGGATTGGTGGAACCTGCAGGCAAATCACCTGGACCGGCTTCCGCGGCTGGCCGATGCAGCGGGCGCTGCCCGGATCTCGGTTCAGCAGATGGTCGGTTTCGTTCGGGCGGGGGACGACCCGGCGACGGTGCGTGAGGTCAGCACCCGCCGGTTCGGACACCTCGGACCGGGCCTGGTCTGCGGTGACGCCGACGAGCTGACCGCCCATTTCGTCGGCCTGACCACCCAGGGCGTGGAACGCGTCTACGTCTGGTTCGCCGATTTCGCCGCACCGCGGTCCCTTGCCGAATTCGGCGAGACGGTGATCAAGAACTTTGCGCACGCTGGGCGCTAGCGCGCCGGCGCGCTTCGGTCGGCACCACGGGCGGGCGCGCGAACGGCCCTCGTTCAACCGCGCTGAGCCGGATCTCGGGCAGGTCGACCGACGGGTCCACGGTGTCCAACCACGCCACGGCCGCCGCGATGTCGGACGCCTGGATCGCGTACATCTCGAACGGAACATCCTGCAACATCTCGGTTTCCACCGGACCGGGGGTGACCAGGTGCACGGCGATACCGTCGCGGTCCACTTCCATCGCGAGCGCGCGGGCGAACGCGTTCATGCCCGCCTTGGACGCCGAATAGGCGGTCCGCGCCATCATCGGTTCGTGGGCGGCCGAGGAGGAGATGAAGATCAGCCGCGAACCCGGGCGCATGCGCGGCAGCACCGCCGACGTCACCACGAAGCAGGAGTCCAGATTGGCCGAGATAATGGCCCGCCACTGCTCGAAAGTCTGCTTGCGCGCGTACGTTCCACCGAGTGTGCCGGCCGCGTGGACCACGAGGTCGATCCGGTCGAGCGGGGCGATCGCGGCGGCGAACCCGTCCGGGTCCGACGCATCGGCCACCACCGGGCGGGCGCCGATCTCTGCGGCGGCCGCGCGCAGCGGCGCGGCGCGGCGCGCCGCCACCACGACGTCGTAACCGAGTTGACAAAGCTTTGCGGCGCAGGCCTTTCCGATGCCGCCGCTGCCGCCGGTGACCAACGCGGTCCGTGGGGTTGTCAAGGGTTTGCCTCAGCGCGGGCTTATGGCCGGCGGATGTCCCGCGGTCGTGACATCGCCTGCGGAGACAACGCGTGGATGCGCTGTTCGGGCCGGCCGGACAGCACGTAGGTCTGCGTGTCGGCCAGGTGGCGGCCGGCGATGCGCCGCGCCCGGTCCACGTCACCCTCGGCTATCGTCTCGGTCAGCTTGACATGGGTGTTCAGTGCGGCGCGTCGCTTGGCCAGCGACGGGTAGGTGCCGCGCGCCGAGCTTTCATCGGCCCACTGCCGTTCGTGGCTCGACCACAGCGTTTCCAGGCTGCCGACAACGGCGATGATGGTGTGGTTGCCGCAGCCGCGAACGATGAGATTGTGGAATTGGCGGCCGATTTCGGTGAACTGCCGTCCGTCTTGGAGGTTCTCGGCCATGGCCTCGTTGACCTGTTTGAGTTCGGGCACCAAGGTGTCGGCACGGTCGGGCCGTTGCGCGGCCAGGGCGGCGCAGGCCGGTTCGAGTTCCTGCAACGCCGCGCCGAGGTCGCTGACGGCGACGTTCTCGCTCTGCAAGACCAACCCCAGCATGTAGGCGGCGCTGGTCTTGGCCGGCGCGTGCACCACGGCGCCGCCGCGATTGCCCCGCCGCACCGAGACCAGGCCCTCGGTCTCCAAGATTCGCAAGGCTTCGCGCAGCGACACCAGGCTCACTTTGAATTGGTCGACCAGCACTTCCTGGCGCGGCAACAGGTCGCCGTCGGCGAGTTCGCCGTCGATGATCTGACGGCGCAACTCGTCGGCTACGATTTCAGCGATCCTCGGCGCCGACAGCCGGCGCCTGGCGTCGGGTCCAATACCCAGGGCGGTCATCCGATTCCTCGCAACCTACAGCAGGACAGAGCACACGGCCGCGGGCGCGCGAACTCGACTGGCTTAGCTATTTTAGCAGTAATGGTATAAATAGCCGCGTGAGTGACGTGGCCGGTAGCCGGCCGACACCGCTCGAAGAACTCCGGGTCGTCGAGATCAGTGAGCGCTTGGCCGGCAGCTACTGCGGCAAGTTGCTGGTCGACGCCGGCGCTGAGGTCCGCAAACTGGAACCGCCGCAAGGGGATCCCCTGCGCCGCTACTCGGCGACCTGTTCGCCGGTGGAGGGCCCCGCCTCGCCGTTGTTCTGCTACCTCAACGCCGGCAAGCGCAGCCTGAGCCTGCCCCCGGAGGACCAGCGTCATGACGCCGAACTGGCCGCCGCGGACGTCATCGTAGTGACCGGAAGCCGTGCGCAAGCCGCAGCGCTGGGTGTCGATCCGCAGCGGCTGCTGCAGCTGTCCGAGCGGGCGGTCGTCGTCACGATTTCCGATTTCGGCTGGACGGGCCCTTACGCCGAGCGGGCCGCCACCGAGTTCACCCTGCAGGCCTGGTCCGGTTGCACCGGCTTCCGCGGCGATCCCGCCGGCCCGCCCATCTCGATCGGCGGCGACCTCGGCGAGTACATGGGCGGGGTCTACGCGGCCTTCGGTGCCCTGGCGGTGTGCCGCCGCGTGCAGCGGGGCGGACCGGGGGAGCATCTGGATCTGTCCATGCTCGAGGCCATCACGGCGATGCAGAGCAGCGAGTGGTTGCATTCGCAGCTGCTGCAAGTCCCACCGGTACGCCGCACCCTGGAGGTGCCGTCCATCGTTCCGGCCAAGGACGGTTACGTCGGCATCACCATGGTCACCGGCCAGCAGTGGCTGGACTTCGCGGCCATGGTCGAATGTCCGCAGTTCGAGGACATTCCGCAGCTGCGCTTTCAGATCGGCCGTTGGGAGTACCGCGACTTCATCTACAAATCGATCGGTCCGTGGATGGCCGAACGCACCGTCGCCGAGATTGTCGAGCTGGGGCAGCTGTTTCGGTTGCCGATCGCCCCGCTCGGCAACGGCGCCACCGTGCGGGACATGGAGTACATGACCGAACGCGGGGTGTTCATCGCCAACCCGGCCGGTTTTCACCAGCCGCGGCCGCCGTGGCTGATGGCGCAGTGCGCTCCTTCGCCGGTAGGGCAGACACCCGATATCGGAGCGGACAATGACGAACCAGTCTGGCAGACAAGAGAATACAGTCCGGAATCGGCAGGCGCCGGGTTGCCGCTGGAGGGTGTGCGGATCATCGACCTGACCGCGTTCTGGGCTGGGCCGGCGGCCACGCATCTGTTGGCCGCGTTCGGTGCCGACGTGATCAAGGTGGAGTCGATCCAGCGTCCCGACGGCATCCGCTACTCGGGTGGTATGCGCACCGATGTGGACGACTGGTGGGAGTACGGCTGGGTTTTTCACGCGATGAACACCAACAAGCGTTCTGTGACACTGGATCTGGGGTCTGAGCAGGGGCGCGGACTGTTCCGGACCTTGGTCGCCGGAGCCGATGTGGTGATCGAGAACTTCTCGCCGCGGGTGATGGATCATTTCGGGCTCACCGCCGATGTGCTGTTGGGAATCAACCCGAATCTGGTCGTCGTCCGGATGCCGGCATTCGGTTTGAATGGGCCTTGGCGTGAACGGGTCGGGTTCGCGCCCACCATGGAACAGATCGGCGGCCTGACCTGGGTGACGGGCTTGCCCGAAACACCGCCGGTGACCCCGCGTGGTGCCTGTGATCCGCTGGCCGGCGTGCACGCCGCATTCGCGGTACTGGTCGCCCTGAACTTCGCGGAGCGCACCGGCACCGGCCAGCAAGTCGAACTGCCGATGCTCGAAACCGTGCTGAACACCACCGCAATCCAGCCCATCGAAGCCGAGGTGTACGGCAAGACATTGGACCGACGCGGCAATCGGGGCCACGGCGGGGCCCTGCAGAACATCTACCGCTGCGCCGGCGCCGACGACTGGATCGCGGTCAGCATCTGTGCTGACCGGCAGTGGTTGGCGTTGGTCGAACTGGTCGATTTGGCCGCCTTGTCGGACGCCGATCTGTCGACGAGCGCCGGGCGGCGCGCACGCGCCGACGAAATCGACCGGCTGCTACAGGATTGGTTCGCCGGCCAACCGCTCGATGGCACGGTCGAGCTGCTGGCGCAGGCCGGCGTGCCCGCCGCGCCCGTCGTATCCCCGTCACTGGTCACCGAGAATGCGCAACTGCGGGCGCGCGGTTTCCTCGAGTCGCTGGACCATCCACGGACCGGAAGGGGCCTTTATCCGACCCCGCCGTTCGCGCTGCTCGCCGGCCAGCATGCCTGGCTGCGGCTGCCCCCGCCGACGTTGGGGGAGCACAATGAAGAAGTACTGCGCGATCAGTGCGGACTGACCGAGGAAGAACTCGCGCGCCTCGCGGCCGGCGAGGTGATCGGGACCCGGCCAGTGGGTCTCTAGAGAAAGGGGCAGCCGATGCGGGTGATTGTCGACGCGGATATGTGTGAGGCCAACGGGTTCTGCGAATCCATCGCGCCGGACATCTTTGAATTGGGGGACGAGGACGTCGTTCAGATTGCCGACGGGCCGGTGCCGCCGGACCGGGAGATCGACGTCCGCGCCGCAGTGGACCAATGTCCGCGGGCCGCGCTGCGCATAGTCGAGTAACAGCGCGAGATTTGTTGTAGCGCAATGCCCTTGGTTCCCGATCATGGCGGGGCGTCGGGGTTCGCGGCGTCCACATTGACGTTCAATGTCTAAAATAGTAAAAATAGACACAGTCGTCGAACCGCGGGTGCGCGGGCGGCCCCATCGCCGCGCGGCCGCGTGGGAAACGGAGAACTCGTGACGCAAACTGCACCAGACGCAGCGGACCCGTCCGAACGCGAGTTCGGGTCCTCGGGCATCGCCCTGTCCACCTACCGCTTCCCGACCGGCTGGTTCATCGTCGGCTTCGCCTCCGATCTGGCCGCCGGTCAGGTCAAGCGCGTGCACTACTTCGGCGAGGAGTTGGTGCTGTTCCGCACTGCGACTGGCAAGGTGCATGTCCTTGACGCCTATTGCCAGCACCTCGGCGCCAACATGGGCGTCGGCGGCACCGTCGAGGGCGAACACATCGTCTGTCCCTGGCACGGCTGGCAGTGGCGCGGCGACGGCACCAACGCGCTGATTCCGTACAGCAAGATCGGCTGCAAGAACAACGTCCGGATCCGCACCTACCCCGTCACCGAGTGGTACGGCTTCATCCTGGTGTGGCACGAGCGGCACGGCCGCGCGCCTTACTGGCAGCCGCCGGTGCTGCCTGAACTGGAAACCAACGAGTACTACCCGTTGCACCCACACACCCGGATGGTCAACCGTGTCAAGGTGCACGCGCAGATGATCATTGAAAACGCCGCCGACCCCTACCACGTCCAGTACGTGCACAAGGCCGCCAACCCGGCCAACACGGCATCGTTCGAGGTCTCGGGATATCACTTGCACGCCACGGTCAACGCCCATTTCGGGGGCGGCCGCGCCAAGACCTGGCTGACGCCCAATGGCCCCGTCGACGCCAAGATCATCTACGACAACTACTCGCTGGGGCTGGGCATCGTGCGCTTTCCCAGCGACCTGGTGGCCACCGTCCAGGTCACCGGCCAGACACCGGTCGACGAGGACTACACCGACTACTTCTACACCCAGGCTTCCATTCGTGAGCCCGGTGACGATGGCGATGCGCCCACTGGCCGCGCCGCGAAATTCCTTGCGCTGCAACAGGAAGTCATCAAACAGGACTTCTTCACGTGGGAGAACATGAAGTATTTGGAAAAGCCCAACCTGGCGCCGGAAGAGGCACATGACTATGCGGCACTGCGCCGCTGGGCGCACCGCTTCTACCCCGGTACCCAACCGTCGCCGGACGATTTCGGTTACACCGCCGACGGCGAGCCGGACCCGGCGGCCGCGCCGGCCTGATGGGAGCTCCGGCGCCTGCCGACTTCGGTGTCGACCGGTTCACTGTGCCAGCCGTGCTCGATCGCCGCGCCGAACAATATCCCGATCGGGTGATGATGTCAGTGGCGGGCCGTGACATCACTTTCGCGCAGCTGCGGCAGCGATCCCGCACCGCGGCAAAACTGTTGGCGGACCGAGGGATCGGCCCTGGCGACGGCGTGGCTCTGTTCACCGCGACATGTCCGGAGTGGGTCTACTTCTGGCTCGGAGTGGCTCGCGTCGGCGCGGTGAGCGCCGCGGTCAACGCCGCCAACAAGGGTGACTTCCTGCTGCACAACCTGCGGTTGTCGCGCGCCAAGCTGATTCTCACCGACTCGGATCGGCGGCAGCGGGTGGACGAGATCGCCGGACACCTCGACCGCGACACCCAGATTGTCGTGATCGATGACGCACTTGCCGCTGCCCTCGACGAGGACGTCGCGACAGGCGACACCCCCGCGGCGCCGAACGATCTCGGCGCGCTGTTCTTCACCTCGGGCACCACAGGCCCGTCGAAAGCGGTTGCCACATCCTGGAATTACCTCTTCACGGTGGCCGCTACCGTAGCCCAGGCGTGGCAGTTCACCGCGGGGGAGGTGCTGTGGACCGCGATGCCGCTGTTTCATTTGAGCGCGGCGCCCAGCGTGCTTGCACCGCTGCTGGTCGGCGGAACCACGGTGTTGGCAGCCGGCTTTCACCCCCGTGAGGTGTGGGACGAGGTGCGCGCCCGCGGTGCGGTCGGGTTCGTCGGCGCGGGCGCGATGGTCACCATGTTGCAGAGCCTGCCGCCGGATCCGCGTGACGCGCAGTTGCCCTTGCGGTTCATCTCCGCGGCACCGATCGACGCAAACTCCTACCGGGCGATCGAGCAGCGTTACGGCTGTCGCATCGTCACCATGTACGGCATGACCGAGGCGTTTCCGCTCGCGGTCAAAAGCGTTGCCGACGAAGGGGTTCCCGGAACGTCCGGCCGGCTCAATCCGAACTTCGAGGTGCGTATCGTCGACGACGCCGGCGTAGAGGTGCCCGCAGGAACGGTTGGCGAGATCACCTGCCGACCGCGGTTTCCCGGGGTAATGAGCCAGGGTTATGTGCATCCCGACTGGCATTCGGCACTTCGAGTCGACCCGCATCCGGAGTGGTTCCACACCGGTGACCTTGGCAAGCTCGATGCGGGGCACCACCTGACCTACGTGGACCGGGTCAAGGACTCGCTGCGTAGACGCGGCGAGAACGTGTCATCGGTGGAAGTCGAAACCGTGGTGATGAGTCACCCGGCGATTGCGGAGGCCGCCGCGGTCGCGGTACCGAGCGATCTCGGTGAGGACGACATCCTGGTTGCCGTGACGTTGCGTCCCGGCGCCGCACTCGATTACGCGAACCTGCTGGACTTTTGCGCGGCGCGCATGCCGTACTTCTGCGTCCCCCGATTCGTCGATGCCGTCGATGAACTTCCCAAGAATGTCATCGGCCGGATACGTAAGGACGTGTTGCGGGCCCGCGGCGTGAGCGCGAGCGCATGGGATCGGGAAACCCACGGATACATTGTGAGCCGGTGAAAGGCAGGTTAGACAACGATGACGATGACCTATCAGGAACAACAGCTGCTGCACGCCGCGACAGGCCGTGCGGGCATTCTGGATCTGACCGCCCGGCACAACCGCGCGTATTCCGAAGGCGACCGGGACGCCTGGATCGCCACGTTCCGCCATTCCGGCGCCAGCTACGTCCGCGACGGTGAGCCCTTCACCGATCTGCGCGAGGCGTTCGACGGCGGGAGAGGACAACGTCTGGTCACCGTGGACAACGAGATCCACGTCGACGGAGTCAACGCGACCCAGCATTGCGTGGCAATACTTTTCGCCGCAGCGGACAGCGACGCCGGTGCGCCGGCCACCGGCGTCTTCCGGGATCAGCTCATCTACGAACGCGGCGGGTGGTACTTCACCTCGCGCGAACTCGTGTGGGATTCGGTTGCGAGCCGCCATCTCGTCACGTAGGCGGTATCGATGCGGGCCCCCGCTGGGCGACGAAGGTCAGCGATGCTCGCATCGGTGGTTCGCATCAATTGTTGAGGATGGCAATCGTTCGTATTGGCACTCGTATTGGCACCGGCGCCGAGTGCCTCGGTAGCACTGCGCCTCACTTTGCCGCTGAGCGCGCTCGAGATCGCCTTTGCGCTGGGATCGGTAGACCGCTGTAGCTACGCGAATACCCGCGCCGAACCGCTTCTTATGCCGTTAGGCGGAAATTCTGGTGGGAAACGGTTATCGTTTGCAGCCTGTCGCGCTAATTAATTTTCGCGTAAAAAAATTCTGCCTCAAGGCTTAGTGATGGGTGGGTCATGTCATCGTACGTGTCTGTTTCGCCGGAGGTTGTGGTTGCGGCGGCGTCGGATTTGCGCGCGATTGGTTCGGCCGTGAGTGGGGCCGGTGTCGCGGCAGGGGTGTCGACGACTGCGGTGGCGGCGGCTGCCGGGGATGAGGTGTCGGCGGCGATCGCAGCGCTGTTCGGCACTTATGGCCGGGAGTATCAGGCGGTCAGTGTGGCGGCGGCGGATTTTCATGCTCGTTTTGTGCAGTTGATGGTTGGCGCCAGCGGCGCGTATGCGGGTATGGAGGCGGCCAGTGTGGCTTCACTGCAGTCGCTGGAGCAGGCCGTGCTGGATGCGATCAATGCGCCGGCGAATGCGCTGTTGGGGCGTCCGTTGGTGGGGCCGGGCACCGACGGTGCGCCGGGGTCGGGTGCTGCTGGTGGCGCGGGTGGATTGCTGATCGGCCGTGGGGGTAACGGCGGGTCGGGCGCGTCGGGTCAGGCTGGCGGTGCTGGTGGGGCGGCCGGCTTGTTGGGTCCGGGTGGCGCCGGGGGCACCGGCGGTACGGCTCTGGCCGGAGCTACCGCGGGTGGCGACGGTGCGGGCGGCGTCGGCGGCCAAGGCGGCAACGCCGGCACGGCGGGCGACGGTGGGCGCGGCGCCGACGGCACCAATGCCTTCGTCGACGGCGGCGCGGGCGGTAAGGGCGGCAACGCCGGCGCGGTCGGCGTCGGCGGCACTGGCGGCGCCAACGGCGGCGCTTTGGGCGGTAATGCCGCCAACGGAAGCGGCGGGGCCGGCGCCAATGGTGGCCACGGCGGCAACGGCGGCAACGGTACCGCCGGTAAGGCCGGTACCGACGGTGTCAGCGCGGGCAACAGCGGCACCGACGGCTCGGCAGGCGGGCGGGGCGGTGACGGCGGCGCCGGTGGCGCGGCCAGCGGCACCGGCACGCAGGGTGGTGACGGCGGCGCCGGCGGCATCGGCGGCGCCGGTGGCCAGGGCGGCAGCGGCGTCGACGGGGGCAATGGCGTGGCGACCGACGGCGCCGGCGGAGCGGGCCAGGCCGGCGGTAACGCTGGTAGCGGCGGTGCCGGCGGTGATGGCGGTAAGGGTGGCGCCGGCGGCAGCGGCGCCAACCAAGGCAAGGCCGGCGATGGCGGAGCAGCCGGCGACGGCGGAGCGGCCGGAACGGCAGGCAAGGGCGGTATCGGCGCCCACGGTCACGACGGCGCAGCCAATGGCGGCGACGGGTACGCCGGTGGCGACGGCGGTGCCGGCGGTGCGGGTGGCGACGGCGGCAAGGGCGGTGCCGGTGGCGCCGCCGGCGGGCTGGGCGCTTCGGCGGGTGCCGACGGTAACGGCGGCACGGCCAGCAGCGGTGGGGCCGGTGGCGCGGCCGGTGCCGGCGGTTCCGGCGCGACTGGCTCCAACGGTGTGGCTGGGGTCAACGAAGGTGCTGGCACGGCCGGAGGCAGTGGCGGTGCGGGTGGTACGGGCGGTGCCGGAGGCGCCGGTGGCACCGGCGGCCAGGCCGGCGGTGCAACAGCCAACGCGGGCAAGGACGGTCTCGGCGGCGCGGGCGGTAAGGGCGGCAACGCCGGCACCGCGGGTGCCGGTGGTCGCGGTGCAGATGGCACCGCCAGCTTCCAGGACGGCGGCACCGGTGGTGCCGGCGGCAGCGCCGGTGCGATCGGGGCCGGTGGCGCGGGTGGCGCCAATGGCGGAACCCAAGGCGGCAGCGGCAGCAATGGGCTCAGCGGCGCAGGCGCGGACGGTGGCCGCGGCGGCGACGGCGGTCACGGCGCGGCCGGCCAGGCGGGCGCCAACGGCGTCAACGCCGGCGACAGCGGCGCCGACGGCGCGGTCGGCGGCAAGGGCGGCGCCGGCGGTGCCGGTGGTCAGGGCAACGGCGTGGGCTTCCACGGTGGTGACGGCGGTAGCGGTGGCGCCGGTGGCGCCGGTGGCGCCGGTGGTTCGGGTATCAACGGCGCCAACGGCACCGCCACCAACGGCGCTGGTCTGGCCGGCCAGGCCGGTGGCAATGCGGGCAACGGTGGCGCCGGTGGTGACGGCGGTAAGGGCGGTGCCGCGGGTGCGGCCGGTGCCGGCGCCGCAGCAGGTCAGGCGGGTGACGGCGGGGCGGCCGGCGACGGTGGTGCCGCGGGTGCGGCAGGCAAGGGCGGCGTCGGCGCCAACGGCCACGACGGAATTGCCGGCACCAACAACGGCGCCGGCTACGACGGTGGCGACGGTGGCGCGGGCGGTAAGGGCGGCAGCGGTGGGGCCGGTGGCGCCGGCGGCGCGGCGGGCGGCGCCGGCGCCAACGCGGGTACCGACGGCAATGGCGGCAACGCCAGCAACGGCGGGGTCGGCGGGGCCGCCGGCTCCGGCGGAACGGGGATCACCGGTTCCAATGGCGTCGCGGGCGTGAACAACGGTGCCGGCCAGGCCGGCGGTAGCGGCGGTGCGGGTGGGACCGGCGGCGCCGGGGGCGCGGGCGGCGTCGGCGGAGCCGGCGGCGGCACCACAGGGACCAAGGGTCTCGACGGCGCCGGCGCGGTGGGCGGCAAGGGCGGAAACGCCGGTGCGGCCGGTGCCGGCGGCCGGGGCGCCGACGGGACCAGCACCTTCGTCGACGGCGGCCAAGGCGGTGCGGGCGGCGACGCGGGCAGCATCGGCCAGGGCGGCG
This sequence comes from Mycobacterium asiaticum, assembly GCF_001668675.1. Lineage (GTDB taxonomy): Bacteria > Actinomycetota > Actinomycetes > Mycobacteriales > Mycobacteriaceae > Mycobacterium > Mycobacterium asiaticum_D. Next base: position 18,333 of record NZ_LZKQ01000111.1, read on the forward strand.
CCGGCGGCGCCAACGGCAGCGGCATAGGCTCCGCGCTCAGCGGCGACGCCGGCACCGGTGCGCACGGCGGCAACGGTGGCGCGGGCGGAAACGGCGCGGCGGGCGCGGCCGGCGCAAACGGAGTGAACTCCGGGGACAGCGGTGCCGACGGTGCGGGCGGTGGCAAGGGCGGCGCCGGCGGTGCCGGTGGCCAGGGCAAAGGTGTGGGCTTCCACGGCGGCGACGGCGGGGCCGGCGGCAAGGGCGGTGCGGGCGGTGCCGGCGGCAGCGGCATCAACGGCGCCAACGGCACGGCCACCACGGGCGCCGGTCTGGCCGGCCAAGCCGGTGGCAACGCGGGCAACGGTGGCGCCGGTGGCGACGGCGGCGCCGGGGGCGCGGCGGGCACCGGTACCGGTGGCGCGACGACGGGCAACGCCGGCAACGGTGGCGCCGCAGGAGACGGCGGCGCCGCAGGCACCGCGGGCAAGGGCGGAATCGGTGCGGCCGGTGCCAACGGAACAGCGGGCGTCAACAACGGCGCCGGGTACGGCGGCGGTGACGGCGGCGCCGGCGGTAAGGGTGGCAACGGCGGCGCCGGCGGGACCGGCGGAGCGGGTGCCACGAAGGGCGCCGACGGCAATGGCGGCAACGCCAGCTCCGGTGGGGCCGGCGGCGCGGCCGGATCCGGTGGCACCGGCATCACCGGCGCGAACGGCACGGCGGACCTCAACAAGTACGGCACCGGCATCGGCGGCGGGCAGGCCGGCGGCGACGGCGGTGCCGGTGGCACCGGTGGAGCCGGCGGTTCCGGCGGCACGGGCGGTGCCGGCGGCGGCACCACCGGACTCAAGGGACTCGATGCCAACGGCGGCGTCGGCGGCCAGGGCGGTAACGCCGGTGTCGCGGGCAGCGGAGGCGACGGCGCGAACGGCACCGCGGCCAACAGCACCGGCGGCGCCGGTGGGGCCGGCGGCAATGCCGGTGCGCTGGGCAAGGGCGGCGCCGGCGGCGCGAACGCCGGTGGCGGCAACGCGACGGCGGGAGCCGACGGTACCGGCGCCAACGGCGGCAACGGCGGCGCCGGCGGAAACGGCGCGGCGGGCACTGCGGGCGGCAACGGCGTCAACGCGGGCAACCCGCACGGCGCCGACGGCAGCGCCGGCGGCACCGGTGGCGTCGGCGGCGCGGGCGGCAAGGGCGTCGGCGCCGGGTTCCACGGCGGCACCGGCGGGCTGGGCGGTAACGGCGGTGCCGGTGGGGCCGGCGGCAGCGGCATAGACGGCACCACCGGCGTGCCGACCAACGGTGCGGGCGGTGCGGGCAGCGCCGGCGGCAACGCCGGTAGCGGCGGCGTCGGCGGCAACGGCGGCGCGGGCGGTGCCGCGGGTGCGGCCAACGCCGGTGCCGGCGCAGGCACCGCGGGCAACGGTGGCAACGCAGGCAAGGGCGGCAACGCCGGTACGGCCGGGAATGGCGGCGCCGGAGCGGCGGGCGCCAACGGGGTCACGGGCATCAACAACGGCGCCGGGTATACCGGTGGCAACGGCGGTGCCGGCGGCGATGGCGGTAACGGTGGTAACGGCGGTACCGGCGGCCAGGCCGGGGCCAGCAACGGTGGCACCGCGGGCAGTGCCGGCGCCAACGGTAACGGCGGCAACGCCAGCAACGGCGGCGTAGGCGGTGCTGCTGGATCAGGTGGCGCCGGTGTCAACGGCGCCAACGGGACCGCGGGCGTCAACAGCGGCGCCGGCCAGGACGGCGGCAACGGCGGCAATGGCGGCACCGGTGGGGCCGGCGGCAGCGGAGGCACCGGTGGCACCGCCGGCACCGGTGCGACCGCGGGCAACAACGGCTCGGGCGGCGTGGGCGGCAAGGGCGGCAATTCTGGGACCGCCGGCGACGGCGGCCGGGGCGCCGACGGCACCGCGAACTTCATCGACGGCGGCAAGGGCGGCGTCGGCGGCAACGCGGGCACGCTCGGCCAGGGTGGCGCAGGCGGCAGTAACGGCGGCGGCGGCAACGCCGCGTCCGGTGCCAACGGCAGCGGCGCCAACGGCGGAAACGGTGGCGCGGGTGGTAACGGCGCCGCCGGCACCCATGGCACCAATGGCGTCAACGCCGGCGACAGCGGCACCGACGGTTCAGCGGGCGGCAAGGGCGGCGCCGGCGGCGCGGGCGGTACCGGTAACGGCACCGGCTTCCACGGCGGTAACGGTGGCGCCGGCGGGACTGGCGGCGCCGGCGGAATCGGCGGCTCCGGCGTCAACGGCGGCAGCGGCGCGGCCACGACCGGCGTCGGCGGCTCGGGCCAGGCCGGCGGCAACGCCGGCAACGGTGGCGCCGGAGGCGATGGCGGCGCCGGTGGCGCCCAAGGCGCGGGCACCGGCGGTGCGACTTCGGGCAACGCAGGCAATGGCGGCAACGCCGGCAAGGGTGGCAACGCGGGCACCGCCGGCAACGGTGGCGTCGGCGTGGCAGGCGCCAACGGCACCTCCGGGATCAACAACGGTGCCGGCTACACCGGCGGCGACGGTGGCGCCGGCGGTAAGGGCGGCAACGGCGGGGCCGGTGGCGCGGGCGGTGCCGCCGGTGCCGGGACGGGCGGCGTCAAGGGCGCCGACGGCAACGGCGGCAACGCCAGCAACGGCGGTGCCGGTGGTGCGGCCGGCTCCGGCGGAACCGGTATCACCGGCGCCAACGGCGTCAGCGACCAGAACGCCTACGGCACCGGCATCGGTGGCGGCCAGGCTGGCGGCGACGGCGGCACCGGCGGCACCGGCGGCAAAGGTGGCGCGGGCGGCACGGGCGGTGCCGGCGGTGGCACCACCGGAAGCGCCGGCAACAACGGCACCGGCGGCAGCGGCGGCAAGGGCGGCAACGCCGGCCTGGCCGGCAACGGCGGCAACGGCGCAGCCGGCACCAGCACCAACAGCACCGGCGGCGCGGGCGGGGCCGGCGGTAACGCCGGTGGCATCGGCACCGGCGGCGCGGGTGGCGCGAACGGCAGCGGCAGCGGCACCGGCAGCGCCGGGGCCAATGGCACCGGAGCCAACGGCGGCAACGGCGGCAGCGGCGGAAACGGGGCGGCCGGCACGGTCGGCGGCAATGGTGTCAACGCAGCCAACCCCAACGGTGCCGACGGCGGCACGGGTGGCACGGGTGGCGCCGGCGGTGCCGGCGGTAAGGGCGTGGGCGCGGGCTTCAAGGGCGGCACCGGCGGTAACGGTGGTGCCGGAGGCATCGGCGGCAATGGTGGCAGCGGCGTAGACGGCAGCAACGGCGTCGCGACCTCCGGTGCGGGCGGCGCGGGCACCGCGGGCGGCAATGCCGGCAACGGCGGCGGCGGCGGCACCGGTGGCGCCGGCGGCGCCGCGGGTACTGCCAACGCGGGTGCCGGTGCGGGCA
>NZ_LZKQ01000112.1 GCF_001668675.1 Mycobacterium asiaticum
CGGCCCCACCGGCTCCGTTGGCGCCGTCGTGGCCGCCGGTTCCGGTTCCCGCGGCGCCGCCGATCCCGCCGGCACCGGCGCCGCCGCCACCGCCGACCCCTCCGTTACCGAATAGACCCGCGTCCCCGCCCCGGCCGCCGGCGATCCCCTCCGACATGCTGGTGTAGCCGGCGCCGCCGTTGCCATATAGCAAGCCGCCGGCCTGGCCATCCGGGTTGGCTGCGGTGCCGGCAGCGCCGTCACCGATAAGGGGGCGCCCCAACAACGCCCGGGTTGGGGCATTGATCGCATCCAGCAGGGCGGCATTCGTGGCTTCGGCATCTGCGTAGGCGCTTGCGCCCGCGGCCAGCGTGCGCACAAATTCGTCATGGAAGGCCGAGATCCGCGTGGCGACTTGTTGATAGGCGAGACCGTGACCCGAGAACAGCGACGCGATAGCCGACGACACCTCGTCTGTTCCGGCGGCAAGCAGGTTTGTCGTTTGCGCCGACGCGGCCGCAGTCGCGGCGGTCAAAGCAGAGCCGATCCCCGCCATGCCTGTCGCTGCTGCGCTCACCGTGTCAGGGACTGCCACCAGATAAGACATCGCCGCCCTCTCAGCAAGAGACTAACGCCGCCGTTAATTATTGCAGCTTGAAGTTGCCACCGGAAGGGTTTGGGCCTCAACGGGATTGAGACTGCGATTTCGTAGCGAACAGTCATTTCCGTTTTCAAGAGCAACCGCTTGTCCCCCGATCGGGGGACAAGCAATTCATCCCAACTATCGCCCGTCGGTGGACACCGCTATCACGCGCGGTCGGGCAATCTAAGGACACAAGGTTTTACCGACAAGTTTCACCGAGAACAAAGTCACCGAAGGAGCTTTATTGATCTGCCCGTGACCACAGACTGCGGCATGTTTCCTCCCCTGCCCCCCTGAACATGCCCTGTAGAAAGCAGGCTCGTGTACGCACGAGCCTGCTTCTGCGTTTACCGGGCGCCCGAATAACCCTGTTGCCGCCAGGCCTCGTAAACGGCGACCGCCGCGGCGTTCGACAGGTTCAACGATCGCCGCCCGGCCAGCATCGGAATGCGCACCTGGCCGGTGATGTGGGGATCGGTGAGCGTGACCTCGTCGAGTCCGGTGGGCTCGGGACCGAACATCAGCACGTCGCCCGGCAGGTAGTCGACGTCGGTGAACCGCGTCGTGGCCGCAGCGGTGAACGCGAACACGCGCGCGGGCCCCAGCACCGACCACGCATCGTCGAGCGACGCGTGCACGGTGACCGAAGCCAGGTCGTGGTAGTCCAGACCGGCGCGCCGGAGCTTGGGCTCGGACAGGTCGAAGCCGAGCGGTTCGACCAGATGCAGTTCGCAGCCGGTGGCGGCCGCCGTGCGGATGGCATTGCCGGTGTTGGGGGCGATGCGCGGTGAGTAGAACAGCATCCTGAACACAACAGGCATCCTGCCGGTACGCCGCGGGCGCGGAGCGCAGCGGATGGGACCGGGGACAATGGTCGGCATGGTCGAGCAGAGCCTGTGGATGCGGAAGGTCGCGGCCGATCCCGGACATTCGCACTGGTATATCGAACGGTTCCGCTCGATGGCGCGCGCCGGTGACGACCTCGCCGGTGAGGCTCGCCTCATCGACGCGGTCGCACCCCGGCACGCCCGCATCCTCGACGCCGGCTGCGGCCCCGGCCGGCTGGGCGGCTATCTGGCCGCGACCGGTCACGACGTCGTGGGCGTCGACGTGGACCCGGTACTGATCGAAGCGGCCGAACAGGACCACCCGCAAGGGCACTGGCTCGTCGGCGACCTCGCCGAACTCGACCTGCCCGCCCGCGGGATCGCCGAACCGTTCGACGTGATCGTGTCCGCCGGCAATGTCATGACGTTCCTGGCGCCGAGCACCCGGGTCCAAGTGCTGAGCCGGCTGCGCGCCCACCTTGTCGCCGACGGCCGGACGGTGATCGGCTTCGGCGCCAACCGGGGTTACGGATTCGACGAATTCCTCGGCCATGCGGCGGAGGCCGGTTTCACCCCGGATCTGTTGCTGTCGACCTGGGATTTGCGGCCGTTCACCGCCGACTCGGATTTCCTCGTCGCAATCCTGCGACCGTCGTAGGCATGAGCGGCAAGACGAAGTTTGCCGGGGCGAAGTGCCGGGGTGCGAGGCCCGTGGCAGCGGACCTTATCTACTCAGTAACAATTATGGAGACCTCGGCTGGGTGGTGACATACTCGTCGGATTGCCAGGCAATTGCGTTCGCGGCCATCTGCCGGGGCGGGCGAAATAATGCAGCAGGAAGTTTGATGAGCCTCTCGTTTCACGTGGCCGGCGGCACGGCCGTGCACAGATGACCATGTTCGCCCGCCCGACCAACTCGGTCGCGGCGGTCCCCGGTGACGCGCCCGCTGTCGCGGCGGGGGCGCGCGGCCCGAAGCGCCCACCGGCCTGGTCGCTGCGCAACTGGCCGGTGCGGTGGAAAGTGCTGGCGATCGCGCTGGTGCCGCTGGTGCTGGCGACGGTGTTCGGGGCCTTGCGGGTCCAGCAGGAGATGGCCAACTCGAGCGGTCTGCGGCTGGCGGCGGCCCGCGCCAACGTGATCCCGGCGATCACCAAGTACATGTCCGCGCTGGATGTGGCCCTGCTGGCGAGTTCCACGGGCCGCGACGTGGAGGGCGCGAAGAAGAACTTCGCCGCCCGCAAGTACGAGTTGCAGACGCGGCTGGCCGATACCGACGTGATTCCCGACGTCCGGTCCGGCGTGAACACCCTGCTCAACGGCGGCCAGGCGCTGCTGGACAAGACGGTGGACAACAGCATCGGCCTGCGGGATCGGGTGACCACCTACGCCCCGTTGTTGCTGACCGCCGAGAACGCGATCAACGCGTCGGTGCGGGTCGACAGCGAGCGGATCCGGTCGCAAGTGCAGGGCCTGAGCCGGGCCGTGGGCGCGCGCGGGCAGATGACGTTGCAGGAGATCCTGACCACCCGCGGCGCTGACCTGCCCGAGCCGCAGTTGCGCACCGCGATGATCACCCTGGCCGGCACCGAGCCGTCGACGCTGTTCGGGATGACCGAGGTGCTCGGGGTCGGCTCGCCGGATGCGAAGAACCTGCAGCAGCAGATGGTGAGCCGGATGGCGATCATGTCGGATCCGGACAGCGTGCTCGTCGACAACCAGGACCTGCTGCGCTCGATCCACACCACCCAGGGGATCGCCGAGCAGATCATCAACGACACCACGGGTTCGGTGACGACCTCGGTGCAGGACCAGGCCACCGCGCGGCGCGACGCCGCCGTGCGCGACGCCGTGCTGACGCTGGCCGCCATGGCCATCGCGCTGCTGATCGTGCTGCTGGTGGCGCGGGCGCTGGTCAGACCGCTGCGGGTGCTGCGCGACGGCGCGCTCAAGGTCGCCCACACCGACCTGGAGGGTGAGATTGACCGGGTGCGCGCGGGCGCCGAGCCGACTCCCGAGCCGCTGCCGGTGTACACCACCGAGGAGATCGGTCAGGTCGCCCACGCCGTCGACGAGCTGCACACCCAGGCGTTGCTGCTGGCCGGCGACGAAGCCCGGCTGCGGCTGCTGGTCAACGACATGTTCGAGACCATGTCGCGGCGCAGCCGTTCCCTGGTGGACCAGCAGCTGGCGCTCATCGACCGGCTGGAGCGCAATGAGGAGGACCCCGAGCGGCTGGACAACCTGTTCCGGCTGGACCACCTGGCGGCGCGGCTGCGCCGCAACAGCGCCAACCTGCTGGTGCTGGCCGGCGCCCAGATCTCGCGGGACCAGCGGGAGCCGGTTCCGCTGCTGACGGTGCTCAACGCCGCGGTGTCCGAAGTGGAGGACTACCGCCGCGTCGAGATCGGATCCGTCGCCGATTGCACGGTGCTCAGTGCGTCGGCGGGCGGCGTCATCCATCTGCTCGCCGAGCTGATCGACAACGCGCTGCGCTACTCGCCGCCCAACACGCCGGTGAAGGTTTCCGCGGTCCGCGGCAGTGAGGGCGGCGTGCTGCTGCGCATCGCCGACGCCGGCCTGGGCATGACCGAGTCGGACCGGCGCATGGCCAACATGCGGCTGCAGGCCGAACGGGACGGCACCCCCGACCCGACACCGGAGAACGCCCGGCACATGGGACTGTTCGTGGTCGGCCGGCTCGCGGCACGGCACGGCCTGCGCGTGGGGTTGCGCGGGCCGGCCAACGGCGAAGCGGGCACCGGCACGACAGCCGAGGTGTACCTGCCGCTGAGCGTGCTCGTCGAGGGCCAGGAACGGCAGGCCGCAGAACAAGCCGCGGCGCCGCAGCGCCAGTTCTTCGCCGTACGGCCCCCGGAACCGGACGTGGCAACCGTCGGGACCGCTCTGCATGACGGTCGCACGCAGGCCGGGACCCCGGTGACGTCGCTGCCACGCCGCAGTCCCGGATCGAGCGGCATCACCGGTGTACCCGTGCAGCCCGAGGAGCAGCAGCCCAAGCAGAAGCGCCCGCTGCCCACGCCGTGGTGGGAGAAGGCCCCGCAACAGCCGCAGCCGGCGGCGTCGGAGCAATCCCAGCCGGCGAAGGTCGCCTCGGACACCTCGGCGTTCTTCGCGCGCCGGCCACCGCCCGCGGCCCCGACGCCACCGCCGCAACCACCCGATCTGAAACCGTCCGGACCGGCCGACGACGACGTCATCTATCAGCGGATGCTGTCGGAGATGATGGGCGATCCACACGAGTTGGTGCAGAGTCCCGACCTGGACTGGCAGACGGTGTGGGACCGCGGCTGGTCGGCCGCGGCCGAAGCCGCGGAAAAGCCCGTCGAGGCGCACACCGAGTCCGGCCTGCCGATGCGCACGCCCGGGGCTCGGCTGGTGCCCGGGGCGGCCGACCCCGACGAGCAGCCCGAGCAGCACCGCGACCCTGAAGCCATCCGCGCCACCATCGGGAAACATTTCAGCGGCGTGCGCACCGGACGGTCGCATGCTCGTCAGGAAGCCGAGCAGCAATGACGGTGCAGTCGTCGTACAGCCCGCTGGACTGGCTGGTGTCGAAATTCGTGCGCGAGGTGCCCGGCGTGGCACACGCGTTACTGGTGTCGGTCGACGGGCTGCCGGTCGCGGCCAGTGAGCACCTGCCCCGGGAACGGGCCGATCAGTTGGCCGCGGTGGCGTCCGGGCTGGCCAGCCTCGCGACCGGCGCCGCACAACTGTTCGAGGGTGGGCAGGTGCTGCAGTCGGTGGTGGAGATGCAGAACGGCTTCCTGCTGTTGATGCGCGTCGGTGACGGCTCACACCTGGCGACCCTGGCCATGCCGTCGTGCGACATCGGCCAGATCGGTTACGAGATGGCCGTTCTGGTCGAACAGGTGGGTAACGTCGTTCAGTCCGCCCGCCGTGCCGAGCCCGAGTCCCGATGGACGAACTCGAGCCACCGCTGACACCGCCGAGGTTGGTCCGGCCGTACACTTTGACGGCCGGGCGGACCGGCACCGACGTCGACCTTCCGCTGGAAGCGCCGGTGCAGGCGCTGCAGGCGGGCCTGGCCCACGTGTGGCCGGCCGACGACGTGCGGGGCAAGATCATCCGGTTGTGCGTCAGCACCCTGTCGGTCGCGGAAGTCGCGGCCCGGCTGGATATTCCGGTGGGCGTTGCGCGCGTCCTGATCGGTGATCTGGTCACCTCCGACTACCTTCGGGTGCACAGGACCTTGACCGACCGTTCGACCCGCGACGAGCGGCAGGAACTCATAGGAAGGACCCTGCGTGGCCTCAGGGCACTCTGAAGCACCCGGCACCGCGTCGACGAAGATCGTCATCGCGGGCGGCTTCGGCACCGGCAAGACCACTTTTGTCGGTGCGGTGTCGGAGATCATGCCGTTGCGGACGGAGGCGATGGTCACCGACGCCTCGGCCGGCGTCGACATGATCGAGGCGACGCCGGACAAGCGCACCACCACCGTCGCGATGGACTTCGGCCGCATCACCCTGGCCGAGGATTTGGTGCTCTACCTGTTCGGCACGCCCGGGCAGCGCCGGTTCTGGTTCATGTGGGACGACCTGGTGCGCGGCGCTATCGGCGCGATCGTGTTGGTGGACTGCCGCCGGTTGCAGGACAGCTTCGCCGCCGTGGACTTCTTCGAGCACCGCCGGCTGCCGTTCCTGGTCGCGGTCAACGAGTTCGACGGCGCCCCGCGCTACCCGATCGACGAAGTCCGCAAGGCGCTGACGCTGCCCGAGCACATCCCGATGATCACCATCGACGCCCGCAATCGCAGGTCGGCCACCGACGCGCTGATCGCGGTGAGCGAATACGCGCTGGCCAGCACCTGATTCGTTGCCCGAGTGGATTGACCGCGAATTCAGCGGCGAAGACTTCCGCGACGAGGATCTGGGCGGGCTGCACACCGAACGCGTGGTGTTCAGCGAGTGCGATTTCAGCGGGGTGAACCTGGCCGAGTCCGAACACCGCGGATCGGCATTCCGCAACTGCACCTTCACCCGGACCACGCTGTGGCACAGCACATTTGCGCATTGCAGTGTGCTTGGCTCGGTGTTTACCCAGTGCCGGTTGCGGCCGGTGGTGTTCGACGAGGTGGACTTCACGCTCGCGGTGCTCGCCGGCAACGATCTGCGTGGTGTCGACCTGAGCGGGTGCCGGCTGCGGGAAACCAGTCTGGTGGAAACGGACCTGCGCAAGAGCGTGCTGCGCGGCGCCGACCTGCGGGGTGCCCGGACCACCGGCGCCCGGCTGGACGAGGCCGACCTGCGCGGCGCGATCGCCGACGCCGCACTGTGGACCAGCGCTGCGCTGGTCGGGGCGCGCATCGATGTGCCGCAGGCGATGGCATTCGCTTTGGCGCACGGACTCCGGCTGGACGGGTGAGTTTCCCTGCGCGAGCAGACGCTTAAGCCCCCGCACGCACGGCGTGTCGGGGGCTTAAGCGTCTGCTCGCGCAACCTCACCTAGCGCTTGAGACGGATCCGCCACCACACGATGACGGAGTACACCACCGACAGCGCCGCCAGCATCCCCATGTCGAACAGCCAGGCGGTGCGGGAATGCGTCCAATGGCTGTCCTCGGGGCTGACCGAACCCGGCACCAGCTCGCGCAGGTTGACCGTGGCTGCCGACGCGCCGTAGCCCCAGCGCGCGGGCACCGCCCAGGACAGCTGATCCAAGAACACCCGATTCGTCACCGGCACAATGCCGCCCGCCAAAACCAGCTGCAACATCAGTGACACCACCAGCAGCGGCATGATCTGCTCGTTGGACCGGGCGATCGCCGAGAGCACCAACCCCAGGATCGCCGACGCCACACACGTCGCGGCGATGCTGGTGAACAGCTCGAAACTCGGACTTCCCAACAGCAGCGCCCCCTGCGTCGGCGCACCCTTACCCACCAGCACGATGATCGTCGCGATCGCCGCCTGGACGATCGCAAACCCGCAGAACACGATGATCTTCGCGCCGAGGTACGCCGACGTCGACAACCCGACGGCCTGCTCGCGGCGGAAGATCGCGCGCTCACCGATCAGGTCGCGGATGGTCAGCGCGCTGCCCATGAACACCGCGGCAATGGACAGCAGGTTCAGGATCTGCGCGGCCTCGTCGGGGGTGTCGCTGGTCGGCGATGCCAGACCGAAGCCACGATCACCCGGCACCGTCAGCGACAGCGCACCCAGGATGAACGGCAGCACCGCCAAAAAGACGAAGTACGCGCGGTCGTTCACCACCAGCCGCACCTGCCGCCTCGCGATCGTCGAGAACTGGCGCCAGGCGCTGGTATGCGCCGGCTCGCCCAGACCGCTGGGGGCCTGCGGTTGCTTGGCCGATACCAAGCTGTCCTGTGCCGCGCGTTGCGCGAGGAAACGCCGGTTCGCCTCGTCCGGATCGGCCCCGACCTTGGCGAAGATGTGCGCCCAGTTCGTGGTGCCGAAGGCGTCGCCGATCTGCCCCGGCGGACCCAGATAGGCCGTCTTGCCGCCGGGCGCCATCAGCAGCACCTGGTCGCAGACGTCGAGGTAGGTCAGGGAGTGGGTGACCACCAGCACCACCCGGCCGGCGTCGGCGAGTTGCCGCAGCATCGTCATGACCTGCAGGTCCAGTGCCGGGTCCAGTCCGGACGTCGGCTCGTCGAGGATCAGCAGCGACGGGCCGGTGAGCAGTTCCAGCGCCACCGACGCGCGCTTGCGCTGGCCGCCGGACAGCTGGTCGACCCGGGTGTCGGCGTGCTGGGTCAGCCCGAGTTCGTCAAGCACCTGCGCGATGACCTGGGCGCGGTCGGCCTTGGTGGTGTCGGGCGGTAGCCGCAGTTCGGCGGCGTACCCGAGCGCCTGGTTGACGGTGAGTTGCCGGTGCACGACGTCGTCCTGCGGCACCATCCCGATCCTGCTGCGCAGGGATGCGTACTCGGTGTGGATGTTGTGGCCTTCGAACGTCACGACGCCGGTACCGGGCCGGGTGTAGCCGGCGATGAGCCGGGCCAGCGTGGTCTTGCCGGCCCCGGAGCCGCCGATGATGGCCGTGAGCGTGCCGGGCCGGGCGGTCACCGACACCTTCTGCAGCAACGCCTTTTCATCGACGCTGAAGCACACCTCGTCGACCTCCAGACCCCCGGTGCGGGTGGCGGCCTCGGTGCGCCGCACCAGCGTTTCGCCGGTGAACCCCAGGTCGACGTTGCCGATGGTGACCACGTCGCCCTGGCTCAGCAACGCCGACCCGACCCGGATGCCGTTGACGAAGGTGCCGTTGCTGCTGTGCGCGTCGCGGATCTCGATGCCGATGGCGGTGGGCGCTAAATACGCGTGCCGGCGGGAAGCCAGCACGTCGTTGACGACGATGTCGCAGTCCTCGGCGCGTCCGATCCAGGCGGTGCGCCCCACCGGCGGCGCCAAGTTCGGGTCGGCGCCCAGGACGTTGATGCCGCGCGTCGGAAACTGCGACACCGTGGTGACCGGGTTCAGCGGGTCGGTCAGTGCCGGGTTGAGCGGGTCGGTGGGCGCCGGATCGGGCGGTGGTTCGGGAGCGGCCTTGGGCCGCAGCGGAATTGCCGCGGTGCGCTGCGTGTCGGCGTGTTGAGACTGACGTTGCGGCGGACGGAACAGTCGCGGCGGCGGCTTGGCGGCGGGCTGCCCGATCCGGAACACGACGTGTGGCCCGTCGGGCCGGGCGAGGTTGACCGTCATCCCGTCCTGGATGCCGACCAGCGGCACGGGCCTGCCGTTGAGGAAGATCCCGTGGGGCGACTGGTTGTCGATTGCTTTCGCGATCCAGTTGCCCTGTTCGAAGCGCAACAGCAGATGGGCGCGGGCGACCAGCGGGTGCGCGACCCTCAGGTCGGCCCGGACGTCGCTGCCCAGAATCGCTTCCCGGCCGGCCGCGAACGTGCGTTGCGCCGGCCCGGCGCGAACGGTCAGCGCGGGCGGTTCAGCTTGGGTCATTTGTTCAGCTTGCGGCTCAATGCCGCTTGAGTCGAATGCGCCACCACACGATGCCGGAATACACCACCGACAGCACCGCCAGCATGCCCATGTCGAACAACCAGGCGCTGCGGGTGTGTGCCCAGTGGCTGTCCTCGGGGCTCAGCGAACCGGGCACCAGTTCGCGCAGATTGACCGTGGCCGCCGACGCGGCATAACCCCAGCGCGCCGGGATGGCCCAGGACATCTGATCGAGAAAGATGCGGTCGGTCACCGGGATCATGCCGCCGGCGAGCACCAACTGCAGCATCAGTGAGACGACCAACAGCGGCATGATCTGCTCGTTGGACCGGGCGACGGACGACAGCACCAACCCCAGGATCGCCGAGGCGACGCAGGTGGCGGCGACCGTGGCGAACAGTTCAAGGCTCGGATTGCCCAGCACCAGAGCTTTCTGGGTCGGTGCGCCTTTACCCACCACCACGATGGCGGTGGTGATCGCGGCCTGCAGCACCGCGAACACGAAGAACACCGTCAGCTTGGCGCCCAGGTAGGCCCAGGTGGACAGGCCGACGGCCTGCTCGCGTTTGAAGATCGCGCGCTCGCCGATCAAGTCGCGGATGGTCAGGGCCGTACCCATGAAGACCGCGGCAATGGACAGCAGCGTCAGGATCTGGGCCGCTTCGTCCGGTGTGTTGCTGGTCGGGGAGGCGATGCGGAACCCGCTGTCGCCGGGCACGGTCAGCGACAGCCCGCCCAGGATGAACGGCAGGATCGCCAGGAAGACGAAGTAGGCGCGGTCGGCGACCACCAGCCGCACCTGGCGGCGGGTGATCGTGGAGAACTGCCGCCTAACACTGGTGTGCGCGGGCGCGCCGAGGTCGGCCGGGGCCGGCTCCGGTGCGGTCGGCGGCGGCTCCCGCTGCGCCAAAAAGCGCCGGTTGGCCTCCTCGGGGTCGGCGCCCACCTTGGCGAAGATGTGCGCCCAGTTGGTGGTGCCCATCACGTCGCCGATCTGACCCGGCGGACCCAGGTACGCGGTCTTGCCGCCGGGGGCCATCAGCAGCACCTGGTCGCAGACGTCGAGGTAGGTCAGGGAGTGGGTGACCACCAGCACCACGCGGCCGGCGTCGGCGAGTTGCCGCAGCATCGTCATGACCTGCAGGTCCAGCGCCGGGTCCAGTCCGGACGTCGGCTCGTCCAGGATCAACAGCGACGGGCCGGTCAGCAGTTCCAGCGCCACCGACGCGCGCTTGCGCTGGCCGCCGGAGAGGTTGTCCACCCGGGTGTCGGCGTGCTTGGTCAGCCCGAGTTCGTCGAGCACCTGCGCCACCACCTGGGCACGGTCCTCTTTGCTGGTGTCGGGCGGCAGCCGCAGCTCCGCCGCGTAATTGAGTGCCTGATTGACCGTCAGCTGCCGGTGCACGACGTCATCCTGCGGCACCATCCCGATCCTGCTGCGCAGGGATGCGTACTGCTGGTGAATGTCGTGGCCCTCAAAGGTCACCGTGCCGGCACTGGGCGTGGTGTATCCGGCGATCAGCCGGGACAGCGTGCTCTTGCCGGCGCCGGACCCGCCGATGATCGCGGTCAGCGTCCCGGGCCGCGCGGTCAGCGCCACGTTGTCCAGCAACCGGTTGCCGTTGATGGTGAACTGGATGTCGCGAACCTCGAGGCCGCCGGTGCGGCTCGCGGCTTCGGTGCGGCGTACCAGGATGCCGCCGACGAACGCGAGGTCGACGTTGCCGATGGTGACCACGTCACCCTCGGACAGGATTGCTGACCCGACCCGGATGCCGTTGACGAACGTCCCGTTGATGCTGTCCTGGTCGCGGATCTCGGCGCCGACCGGCGTCGGGGTCAGCGTCGCGTGGTACCGAGACGCCAGCACGTCGTTGACGACGATGTCGTTGTCCGGCGCCCGCCCGATGCGCGCCGCGGTGGCCGGCCGTGCTTGGTCAGGCCCGACGGTGGGAGCTTTGACGGTCCCGGTGGCGAGTTGCGAGACGGTGGCGTCGTGGGTCGGCGGTCCGGGGGGTGCCAGGTTGGGCTGCGCGGCTCGGGTGGGCGGCTGCAGGTGGGGCTGCGCGGCTTGGGTGGGCGGCTGCAGGTTGGGCTGCGCGGCTTGGGTGGGCGGCTGCAGGTTGGGCTGCGCGGCCTGGGTCGGCGGCAGTGGGGCCTGCTGCGGCGGGCGGCCCGCCTTGGCAGCCTGGGGCGGGATGGTCGGAATGGCGGTGGTGCGCTGTGCGGCGCCGGATTGCGCCGGCGGTGGGGCGCCGGGGGACCCAGCGGGTGGCGCGATCACGGCCAGCCGCTCGGTCGGCGGCAGCGCGCCGACGTTGCCCTGGCGGTGGCCCACCTCGAAGGTGATGCGCGGACCGTCCGGGCTGCCGAGGTTGATCGACTGGCCATCCTGGATGTCGAGTCCGGGAACGCGCTTGCCGTGGCAGAAGATTCCGTTTTGTGAGCTGTTGTCGACCGCAACCCAGCGGCCCCGCTCGAAACGCAGGATCAGGTGGGCGCGGGCGATCAGCGGGTGCGCGACCCGCAGGTCCGCGCGTAGGTCGCTGCCCACCACCACATCCGGGCCCGCGGCAAAGTCGCGGTGGGATCGTGCGGACCGAACTGTCAACACCGGACCTGGATTTGGGCTCATTCGCTAACCCTAGAGCCGGACGCCCGGGTTACCGACGCTTTAGCCGAATCCTCCACCACACGATCGAGCTGTAAACGATGCACAACACCGCGAGCATGGCCATGTCGAACAGCCAGGCGCTCTTGGTGTGGTTCCAGTGCTGGTCTTTGGGGTCGGTCGGGCCGGGTGTGAGGCGGTGGGTGTCGATGGTCGACGACGCCGCCGCATAACCCCACCGGGCCGGTGTGGCCCAAGACAATTGGTCGAGGCCGGTGCGGTTGGTCACCCAGATCATGCCGCCGGAGAACACCAACTGGGACATGATCGCGGTGACCAGCAGCGGCATGATCTGGTCCTGGGACTTGGCGATGGCCGATAGCGCCATGCCGAGGATCGCCGACGTCACACAGGTGGCGGCAACAGTCACGAACAGTTCGAACCGGACGTCGAAGAGCAGCACCGGACCTGAAATCGGTTTGCCCCAGCCGACCACGGCGATCGTGGTCGAGATCGCCGCCTGCATCGTCGCAAACGCACAGAACACAACGATCTTGGCGGCCAGATAGGCGCCGGTGGACAGGCCGACGGCCTGTTCTCGGCGGAAGATCGGCCGCTCGCCGACCAGGTCGCGGATGGTCAGCGCGGTACCCATGAAGACCGCGCCGACGTTGAGCATGACCAGGATCTGGCCGGGCTGGTTCGGCGCGCTGCTGAGCGGATCGGCCATGTCGAAGCCGGTCTTACCGCGAACCGTCAGCGTCAGCACCCCGATGAGGAACGGCAGCAACGCGAGGAACACCGTATAGCCGCGATCGGAGATGACCAGTCGAACCTGACGACGGGCGATCGTGGAGAACTGGCGTAGCCCGCTGTTGTGTACCGGTTCACCGAGATCGGCCGCCGGACTGGACTCCGACGGGCGGTCCGCTCCGGGCCGGTTGCCTTCCAGGAAACGGCGATTGGCCTCGTCCGGGTCGGCGCCCACCTTGGTGAAGATGTCCGCCCAGTTGGTGGTGCCCATCGCGGCGCCGATCTGGTCCGGGGAGCCCAGGAACGCGGTCTTGCCGCCGGGTGCCAGCAGCAGGATCTGGTCGCACACGTCCAGGTACGACACCGAGTGCGTCACCACCAGCACCACACGCCCGGCGTCGGCGAGCTGGCGCAGCATCATCATCACCTGCCGGTCCAGCGCCGGGTCCAGCCCCGAGGTCGGCTCGTCGAGGATCAGCAGCGACGGGCCGGTGAGCAGCTCGAGGGCCACCGACGCGCGCTTGCGCTGGCCGCCGGACAACTTGTCGACGCGGGTGTCGGCGTGCTTGGTGAGCTCGAGCTCTTCGAGGACCTGGGCCACCACCTGAGCGCGGTCGGCCTTGCTGGTGTCGGGCGGCAGCCGCAGCTCGGCGGCGTACCCGAGTGCCTGGTTGACGGTCAGTTGGCGGTGCACCACGTCGTCCTGCGGGACCATGCCGACCCGGCTGCGCAACGAGGCGTACTCGGCGTGGATGTCGTGGCCCTCGAACGTGACGTTGCCGGTGGAGGGGCTGGTGTAGCCGGCGATCAGGCGCGACAGCGTCGACTTGCCGGCGCCGGATCCCCCGATGATGGCGGTCAGGGTGCCGGGCCGCGCGGTCAGCGAGATGTGGTCGAGCAGTTGCTTGCCGCCCTCGACGGTGAAGGTGACCGAGTTGACCTCCAGGCCGCCGGTGCGCGAAGCGACCGCGGTGCGACGCACCAGCGTCCCGCCGGTGAAGACCAGGTCGACGTTGCCGATGGTGACCTGATCGCCTTCGGTGAGGATCGCCGATCCGACCCGGACCCCGTTGACGAACGTCCCGTTGACGCTGTTGTTGTCCCGGATCTCCGCGCCCAGCGGCGTCAGGGTCAAAAACGCGTGGTGACGCGACGCCAGGACGTCCTGGATGACGATGTCGTTGTCGGTGGAACGACCGATCGTGACGGAGTTCGCCGGTATTTCGTGCGAGCCGGTCCGGGTCAGCAGGGCCTGGAACATCTTGGTGGCGATGTTTCCCTGCTCGGGGGGACGGGTGACATTCGCGGGCGGCACCCAGCTCGGCGAACAGGTAGCTGCGCACGCTGTGATTAAAAACCGATGTGGGCTCGGTGGATTG